>DASSRG010000092.1:0-44313 GCA_035701885.1 Candidatus Limnocylindrales bacterium | reverse complement strand
GCTGACGCCGTGCGCTCACCCGGTGGGCGCAAGGCAGGGTAGCGTCTTCCTCGCGCCCGGTCGATGACTCGTGCCACGCACGCTCGCGCGCGGGTCGCATGTCATTCGCTCACCGTGTGAGCGCTATCTCCTTCCTCGGCGTTCCTACGCTCACGGGATGGGTATATGACCGGGAACCGTGGCGCTCGTCGGCCGGAATCGGCTAATCGGACGGCACCGCGACGCCGCCTCGCTGGCAAACGCTCGCCCGGTGAGCGTTAGCCAGGTTCGCCGGCCCGTGCGGGACGCGACGGGCGCGACTGGGCGAAGCCGTCGGACACAGCAAAGCCGGCCGCCGTGGCGACCGGCTCCGGGACCCGCGAGGGCTAGCGGGAGTTCTTCGTCAGCGTCCGACGGCACCGCGTGCAGGCGAGCACCTTCTCGGGTGCGCCGTTCTTGCCGGTGAGCGTCGTGACCTGGAGGTTCGGCTGGTAGCGACGGTGGGCACGGACGCGGTTCATCCCCGACGACTGCGGGTTGAAGCCGCCCATCGATGCCTTGCCGCAGATGGCGCAGGCGCGAGCCATGGTCGGTTGTGTCCTCGGATGAGCGTGTTTCGGGCACGCGTCAGAACAGGTCCGGCGCGAGCGGGGTGGTATCGTAGCACAGCCCTCCGGCGACTCCGCCGGTGCCCGCCGCGGCCCGCCGACGCCGGCCCGCCCCCGCGAGGAGGACCACCCCCGCGTGACCGGACACCTCCCGGGACGCTCCCTCGTCACGACCCGTGCCGTGCGTGATCTCGTGCGCTCGGCGACGCTGTCCGTGTACGGCGTCTCGGGCTTCGCGGGCGGCGGACCCGTGGGCCGCATCCTCGAGCGCGTGGGCCTCGCGCACCCGGGCCTCCGGGTCCGGGTGGACGACGGGATCGTCGTCGACCTCCACCTGACCGTGGCCTACGGCCTCCCGATCGCCGAGGTCGCCCGCCAGGTGGATGCGGCCGTCCGGTACACCCTGCGGCACGCGCTCGGCCGCGAACCCGACCGGCTGTCGATCCGCATCGGGCGCCTTCGCCACGAGCACGGCATCGCACCGGCGGGCGAGGCGCCCGCGTCAGAAGCGCCGCGTCCGTCCGACCTCGCCGAGAGCGGGACGGACGTCGCCTGATGCCGCGTCGCTCCTGCGACGGCGCCGGGTTCCTGGCGGCGTTCCGCAGCGCCGTCGCGAGCCTCGAGGCCAACGTCGACGAGATCAACTCGCTGAACGTGTTTCCCGTCCCCGACGGGGACACCGGCACCAACATGCTGGCCACGGTGCGCGCCGCGCTCGAGGAGGCCGAGAAGGCCGGACACGACGCGGACGCGGACCGGGTCGCGCATGCCGCGAGCTTCGGGGCACTCATGGGCGCCCGCGGCAACTCGGGCGTGATCACGAGCCAGATCCTGGCCGGCATGGCGCACGGGCTCCAGGGCAAGCGGCGGTTCAACGGCCTCGACCTTGCGCACGCGCTCGACGCCGGCACGAAGACGGCCTACAAGGCGGTCGCGAAGCCGGTCGAGGGGACGATCCTCACGGTCATTCGCGAGGCATCGGCCGCGGCCGTCGCGGCGGCGGAGCGCGACAACAACGTCGAGACCGTGCTCGCGGCGACGGTCGAGGCGGCCGAGCGCGCGGTCGCGAAGACCCCCTCGCTGCTGCCGATCCTGCGCGAGGCCCACGTCGTGGACTCGGGCGGGCAAGGGCTGTTCCGGCTGTTCCAGGGCGCGCTCGACGCGGCCCGGGGCCGTCCGGCGGACGGCACCTCGGCGCGTCCAGGGGCGCCGGCACCCGGCGCGACGGTCACGAGCGCCCCTCGCCCCGCTACGGAACGCCGAACCGACCACGTGGCGCCCGGCGTCGAGACGGGCGAGTTCGGATACGAGACCGTCTACCTGCTCCGGGCGCGCGACGGCCACCCGCTCGACATCCCCGCGATCCAGGCGCAGCTCGAGGGGATCGGCGACTCGGTGCTCGTGGCCGGGGACGCGGAGATGGCGAAGGTCCACGTCCACAACGACCGGCCGGATGCGGTGATCGCCTACGGCCTGTCGATCGGGACGCTGAGCCGGATCACGATCGAGAACCTCGACGGCCAGGCGCACGACGTGCGGGAGGCGAAGGCGAGCGCATTCCTCGAGGAGGGCGGCACCGCGCACGGCCACGGGACCACCGCCGTGGCGGATGCCGGACACGGCGCCCACGCCGCAGGCTCCACCCGGCTGCCGCTCGGCATCGTCGCGGTCGTCCCGTCCGACGGCCTCGCGAACCTGTTCGACGAGCACACCGCCGGCTTCACGGAGTTCGTCGCCGTGCGCGTCGTCCGCGGCGGCCAGAGCGCCAACCCGTCGACGGGCGAGCTCCTGGAGGCGGTCGAAGCGACGCCCGCGGATGCGCTGCTGATCCTGCCCAACAACCCCAACGTCATCCTCGCGGCGAAGCAGGTCGCGTCGATGACCGACCGGCCGATCCACGTGGTCCCGACACGCAACTGCGCCGAGGGCTTCGCGTCGCTGCTGGGCCTCGACCCGTCCGACCCCGTGGACGAGAACGTGCGGGCGATGACCGAGGCGAGCCGCGAGGCGCAGACGATGCAGGTCACGGAGGCCGTGCGCGATGCGACCGTCAGCGGCCGCAAGGTGAAGCACGGCCAGACGATCGCGCTCGACCCCGACGACGGCCTGCTCGCGGTCGACAACGACCCGCACAAGGCCGTACTCGCCGCGCTCGGCAAGCTGGAGCCGGGGTACGGCGTGATCACGATCTACTACGGCGAGGGCTCGAGCCTCGACGACGCCGAGACGCTCAGCCAGCGGATCCAGGAGGCGGCACCGGGGCTCGAGGCGGTCGACGTGCTCCACGGCGGCCAGCCGCACTACCGGTACCTGATCTCGGCCGAGTGAGCGACGCCGCCCCGCGACGAACCGGCGCCCCCGCCCGCGGCAACCGCGCGCTGAAGCCGAGGGTCGCCGCCCCCGTCCCGACCGACCCCGTCGAGCTCCTGGACCAGCCGGTGGGGCTGTCGGGGTTCGCGGCCGCGAACGTGCTCCGACGCGCCGGCCGGCGGCTGGGCGTCGAGACGGTGCGCGACCTGCTGTTCCACCTCCCGCGGCGGTACGACGACCTGCGCGAGATGCGGACGCTGGACCAGCTGCGTGCCGTCGACGAGGGCACGGTCGCCTCTGCGCGCGTCCGGGTCACCGACGTCCGCGTCCAGCAGACGTTCCGGCGCCGGGTCCAGGTCACCACCGCGTTCCTCGCCGACGAGACCGGGACCGCCGAGGCGACCTGGTTCGGGCGCCGGTTCATTGAGCGCCGCCTGCGGTCAGGCGACGAGCTGATCGTGTCCGGCAAGGTCAAGCACCGCGGGTTCGGGGTCATCTTCGACGACCCCGAGTTCCAGAAGGCCGACGCCGCGAACCTGCTCCACGTCGGGCGGATCGTCCCGGTCTATCGGCTGACGTCCGGACTGACGGCCGCACGACTGCGGCAGGCGATGCGCGAGGCGCTGGACAAGGCTGGCTACGCGTACCCCGAATACCTGCCCGAGGCGCTGCGCGACGAGGAGGCCGTGCCGCCGATCGCCACTGCCCTCGAGCAGGCGCACTACCCGGTCACGTTCGAGGATCGCGACGCGGCGCTCCGCCGGCTCGCGTTCGACGAGCTGCTCGCGCTCCAGCTCGGCATGGTCGCGCGCCGCCGCGCGCGGGGCCGCGCACACACGACCCCGGTGAAGGTCGCGGATGCCGACGCCGCGCGGGCCCGCAGCGCCCTCGAGGCGTCGCTCGCCCGCAAGCTGGGACACGAGGCGGCGCTGACCGCCGACCAGGCCACGGCCATCGACGAGATCCGCTGGGACCTCGCCCGGCCGGTGCCGATGCTCCGCCTCATGCAGGGCGACGTGGGCTCGGGCAAGACGGCCGTCGCGGCGTGGGCGCTGGCGGCCGCGGCGCTCGACGGCCGGCAGGGCGCGCTGCTCGCGCCGACGGACCTGCTCGCGCGCCAGCACGCGGCCACCCTCGGCGACCTGGTCGAGGACCTCGCGGTGCCGGTCACCCTCCTGACCGGCTCGCTCACCGGCGAGTCGCGCAAGAAGGCGCTCGAAGCGATCGCGACCGGTCAGGCGGGGATCGTGGTGGGGACGCACGCGCTGCTCCAGGAGGCGGTCGCGTTCGCGGACCTCGCCCTCGCCGTCGTCGACGAGCAGCACCGGTTCGGCGTCGAGCAGCGAGGGGCGCTCGAGGCCAAGGCGACCCGCGGCGCGCCGCACGTCCTGCTGATGACCGCGACGCCGATCCCGCGCACGCTGGGCCAGGTGATCTACGCGGACCTCGACGTGTCGACGCTCCGGGCAGCACCCGCGGGCCGCGTCCCGATCCGGACGGGCATCCGGCGCCCCAACGAGCTCGACGGCACGTGGGACAAGGTCCGCGACGAGGCCGCGGCCGGCCGGCGGACGTTCGTCGTCGTGCCGCGGATCGGCCCCGCCGCGCCGAAGGACGGCGACGGCGAGGACGCAGGCGACGGCTTCTTCGACGACGACGAGCTGCTCGACGAGGACGTGGAGACGGCATGGGCCGCGGCTGCCGAGGCCGAGTTCGAGCGCCTGACCGCGCTCCTCGCGCCGCTCCGGGTGGGGCTCGTCCACGGGCGCCTCAAGCCGGCGGACCGGGACGCCGAGATGGCCCGGTTCCGCGACGGCGAGCTTGACGTCCTCGTCGGGACCACGGTGGTCGAGGTCGGCGTCGACGTCCCGCAGGCCACCATGATGGTCATCGAGGGCGCGGAGCGGTTCGGGCTCGCCCAGCTCCACCAGCTCCGCGGCCGCGTGGGCCGCGGCACGGACGCGAGCTTCTGCGTGCTCGTCTCCGACGCCACGGAGGGCACGACCGAGCACGAGCGGCTCAAGGCCGTGGCCTCGACGACGGACGGCTTCGCCCTCGCCGAGCGCGACTTCGAGCTGCGGCGCGAGGGTGACGTGCTCGGCCTCGCCCAGAGCGGCCTGCCGCGGCTCCGCGTCGCGACCCTCGCCAACGCCGCGCACCGGGAGCTCGCCGCGCGTGCCCGGGTCCACGCCGAGGCCCTGGTGGGCGAGGACGGCGAGGCACCGGTGGACGAGGCCCTCGCGCGCGAGCTCAGCCGCGGCTGGCTGCGCCGCGTGTTCGCCGGCGACCCGGCGAGCGCGGCGTAGCGCGGCGCAGCGCGGCGCGACGATCCGGACGCAGACGATGGCCGACGCAGGACGGGTGATCGCAGGGACCGCGCGCGGCGTGCGGCTTGCAGCCCCGGGGGAGGGGACGCGCCCGCTGACCGACCGTGTGAAGCAGACCCTGTTCGCCATCCTCGAGCCGCGCCTCGAGGACGCGGTCGTCGCTGACCTGTTCGCCGGCAGCGGCGCGGGCGCGATCGAGGCGCTGTCACGGGGCGCGGCGAGGGCCGTCCTCGTCGAGAAGGACGGTGGCGCGTGCCGGACGATCGCGGAGAACCTCCGCCGGACCCGCCTCGAGGACCGCGCGCGGGTCGTGCGGCGGGATGTCACGGCGTGGCTGGGGGACCCCGAGGGCGCGACGGCCGGGGGGCCGTTCGACCTCGTCCTCGTCGACCCGCCGTACGCGGACACGGAGGCGCTCATCCGGACCCTGGAGCGGATCGGTGAGCACCTGACCCCGGACGCGGTCGTCGTCGCAAAGCACTTCTGGCGGGACGCGCCGCCACCTCGCGTCGGTATGCTGGCCGCCGAGCGCGGTCGCCGGTTCGGCGAGACCGCCCTGACGTTCTACCGGCGGGCGACCGAGGCGACCGAGGCACACAGCGGAGAGGCGGACGAGGCGTGAGGATCGCGGTCTACCCGGGCTCGTTCGACCCGATCACGAACGGCCATCTCGACGTGGTCCGGCGCGCGGCGCGCGTGTTCGACCGGGTCGTCGTCGCGGTGCTCGCCAACCCGCGCAAGAGCCCGCTCCTGGACGCGGAGCGCAGGGTGGCCGTCATCCGCGCCGCCGTCGAGGCCGACGACTCGCTCGCCGGCGTCGTCGACGTCCGGACCTTCGACGGCCTCACCGTGGACTTCTGCCATGAGGTCGGCGCCGGCTTCCTCGTTCGCGGCCTGCGCGCGATCGCGGACTTCGAATCCGAGCTCCAGCTCGCGCACAACAACCACCAGCTGGCGCCCGACGTCGACACGGTGTTCTTCATGACCTCGCTCGAGCACTCGTACGTCAGCTCGAGCCTCGTGAAGGAGATCGCGCTGTTCGGCGGGGACGTCTCGGCGATGCTGCCTGCGGCCGCGGTCGAGGCGCTCCGAGACGCGCTGCCGAAGCGGTAGGGATCGGGAGCGCGTGCCATAATCGACGCACCGCCCCGCCGGGGCCGGCGCCGCTCGCAGGAGGACGTCCGCTGGACATCATCTTCTTGGTGGAGCGCCTCGAGTCGCTCATCGCGAACGGGAAGCCCCTGCCGCTCACGCGCAACGCCATCATCGACCGCGACGCCGCCCTCAACCTGATCGACGAGCTCCGGGTCGCCGTGCCCGAGGAGGTCCGCGCCGCCAAGCGGATCAACTCCGAGGGCGAGCGGATCATCGAGAAGGCCCAGGAGGAGGCGGAGCGGATCGTCGCCCGTGCCCAGGAGCAGGCCGCGTTCCTCATCGAGGAGCGGGGGCTGACCGAGGCCGCGGACGCCGAAAGCCGCCGGATCGTGGCCGTCGCCGAGGACGAGGCCGCCGAGGTCCGGCGCGGCGCCGACGAGTACGCCGCCAGCGTGCTGGCCGCGCTCGAGGCCGACGTCGAGCGGACCCTGCACAGCATCCAGCGTGGCATCGCGATGCTCGACGAGCGGCGCGCGGCCTCCGCGCCGGTGCCGGTCCAGGAGCCGCTGCCGATGGCCGACGTCGACGAGGCGTACGGCGACGAGGCCGAGGCGTACGAGGACGAGGAAGAGGGAGCCTCGCCGGCCGTCCGGCGATGACCTCGTCGCACCCGCACGCGACCCACCCCGTGGACCGGGGCGGCGACCCGCTCGTGTTCAACGTGGCCGGACTCATGGCGGAGCCGCCGGGCACCGTCCGCGAGTACGACCTGCCACCGACGACGATCGAGCTCGACGACGAGACCTCGACCGCCGAACCGGCGTCCGGCCGGATGCGGCTGACCCGGACGAACCGGGGCCTGATCGTGGACGCCAGGGTCCACACCGCCCTCGCCGGCGAGTGCGCGCGGTGCCTGAGGCCGGTCGTGACCCCCGTCGATGCGCGCGTGGACGAGGAGGTCCTGCCGTCCATCGACCTCGCGACGGGCTCGCCGCTCGCGCCGGAGGAGGATGGGGATCCGGAGGCCGCGCGCCTCACCGACCATTGGGAGCTGGACATGCGGCCGCTGCTCGCCGCGGCGATCAGCCTCGAGGAGCCGATCGCGCCGCTGTGCGAGCCGGACTGCCCGGGCCTGTGCCCGGAATGCGGCGCGCGCCTGGAGCCCGGCCACAGCCACGGCGAGGAGCCGATCGATCCGCGGCTCGAGGCGCTGCGGGCCTTCCGGGTCGACGCCGACGACGAGAGCGGGTAGACTCCCCGCTCGGCCCCACGTCCTGCGGCGGCGCGTTCGCGTGCCCGGGACCCGGAGGCAGCACCACACCGACCGACGAGCGGGCCGCGGCCCGCGGGGAACCTCGAGGAGCAACAGACGACATGGGAGTGCCGAAGCGGAAGGTCGCTCACGCGCGACAGATGGAGCGGCGGAGCCACCAGGCCCTCACCCTGCCGACGCTCGTCGAGTGCCCGCACTGTCACGAGATGAAGCTGCCGCACCGGGTCTGCCCGGCGTGCGGCTGGTACAACGGCCGCCAGGCCGTCGAGCTCAAGCCGGCCGGCGGCAGCTCGGCGGGCGAGGAGTCCGCGTAACCCCTTCGTGAGCCTCCAGGACGATCCTGCGCGCGCGGCGACGGGGCCGCAGCCGAACGGCTCGGCCGAGGGTTCGCACGGCGCGGGCGTCCGTGTCGCGGTCGACGCGATGGGCGGCGATCACGGCGCGGCTGAGGTCGTCCCGGGTGCCGTCGCCTACGCCGCCGCCAACGCCGAGGACACGGTCATCCTCGTCGGCGACACGCCGGTAATCGAGCGCCTCGCGCCCGTCGCGTCGCGGCCCGCCAACGTCCGGATCGTGCACGCGGCCGAGGTCATCGGCATGGACGAGCACCCGGCGCTCGCCCTGCGCGAGAAGAAGGACGCCTCGATCCTCGTCGCCACGGACCTCGTCCGCAAGGGCGAGGCGGACGCGGTCGTCACCGCGGGCCACACTGGCGCCGGCATGGCCGCCGCCGTGCTTCGGCTCGGGCGCCTGAAGGGCGTCGACCGGCCCGGCCTCGCGATCCAGATCCCGTCCGGCGGCCGGCCGTTCGTCCTCCTGGACATCGGCGCCAATCCCGACTCCACCGCGGAGAACCTCGCGCAGTACGCGCGCATGGGCGCGATCTTCTCGGAGCGGGTGCTGGGCGTCGAGCGGCCGCGGGTCGCGCTGCTGTCGATCGGCGAGGAGAAGGGCAAGGGCGAGGCCCGGGTCCAGCGCGCCACGGAGCTGATCGACGAGACCAACCTCAACTTCGTGGGCAACGTCGAGGGCAAGGACCTGACCCGCCAGCTGGCCGACGTCGTCGTGTGCGACGCGGTCCTCGGCAACGTCGTGATCAAGTTCTTCGAGGGTCTGTCGGGCTTCATCTTCGACCTGTTCCGGGCGGAGTTCCGAGGGTCGCTCCGCGGCCGGCTCGCGTACCTCCTGCTGCGGCCCGGGATCGGCCGGATCCGCCAGGTGTTCGACTACGAGATCGTCGGTGGCTCGCCGCTGCTCGGCGTACGCGGAGCGGTGATCATCACCCACGGCCGCGCGAAGCGGCGGATGATCGAGCACGCGGTGCGCGTCGGCGCGACCACGGCCCGGGAGCGCGTCCCCGAGCGCATCGCCGAGGCCCTCGCCGCGGACGCCCTCGCGGAGGCGCAGGCCGGGCTCGCCGAGGCCCACACCCTTGGCCGCGCGAGCGATGTCGAGGATGCCCTCGCCGCGAGCGGCGAGCCCGAGGACCAGGGCGCCGCCGTCGCGCCCGAGCGTCGCTGATGGTGACGCTCACGGTCGGCCCCCGCGTCATCCGGGACACGGTGCGGCTCGCCGCGCTCGAGGTCCCCGGCGTGCTTCGCGTGGGTCGCGGTGGGCCGGCGTGGCGCGACGCGCTGGGCGGCAACCCCGTGCGCATCCGGGTCGCCGACGGCCGAGTCCACGTGACGGTCCGGCTCGTGGCCCGTCCGCGACAGCGACTCGTCCCGCTCACCGGCGAGGTCCGGGCCGCGATCGCCGCCGCGGTCGAGCGGCTGCTGGGGATGGAGCTCGGCGGGGTCACGGTCCTGGTCGATGGCGTCGGGGCCTGACGAACAGGCGCCGGACGGGCAGTCTCGCGACGGGCAGGCGTCCGGCGGGTCGCCAGCGGAGCCTCCTGCGTCCCGTGGCCCGCGCGCGAAGCGGCCCGCCAACGACGAGCTCGTCCGCAGCCGGCGCGCAGGCCGGAGGCTCGCGCTCGCCTCGGTGTTCGAGGCGGAGTTCGGTCAGCGGACCGCCGACGCCATCCTCGAGCGGCACCTCGCCACGGAGGGCGACGCGGAGGCTGCCGCGCTCGCCCGGGACCTGGTTGCGAACGTCGTTCGGCATCGTGACAGCCTGGACGCGACGATCACCGCGGCGGCCCCCCAATACCCCGTCGTCCAGCTCGCCCGGATGGACCGCGCACTGCTCCGTTGCGGCCTATCCGAGGTGTTACACTCGCCCGCGACGCCGGCCCGGGTGGCAATCGCCGAATGGGTCGAGCTCGCACGGACCTACTCCGGTGATCCGATGCGTCGGCTCATGAACGGCGTGCTCGGGCGAGTTGCCCGCGACCAGAGCGCAACCCGGTAGCACCCCCACCAGGAGGGAGTCAGTGGCCAGCACGTACGATCGGCTGAAGAAGATCGTGATCGAGCAGCTCGGCGTCGACGAGGCTGAGGTCACGCCCGAGGCGTCGTTCGTCGACGATCTCAACGCCGACTCGCTGGACCTCGTCGAGCTCATCATGAGCCTCGAGGAGGAGTTCGGGACCGAGATCTCCGACGAGGACGCGGAGAAGATCCGGACCGTGCAGGACGCCGTCGACTACATCGACGAGCACTCCTCCTAGTCGCCGCGGACCGGGACTGCGGTGCAGCACCCGGCCGACGCGCTGACGGAGCGACTCGGGCTCCCCATCCGCGATCGGGCCCTGCTGGAGCAGGCGCTCGTCCACAGCAGCTGGCTCCACGAGCACCCGGACGCGGTCCGCGGGCACAACGAGCGGCTCGAGTTCCTCGGCGACGCGGTGGTGAACCTCGCCGTCTCCGAGGCGCTGTTCCGGCGACACCCGACGGACGACGAGGGAGTCCTGTCCGCGCGTCGCGCGGCCATCGTCAGCACGCCCGGCCTCGCCCGCCTCGCCACGCGGCTGGACCTCGGGGAGTTCCTGCTGCTCGGCGAAGGCGAAGCCCAGCGGGGCGGCCGAGTCCGGCCGTCGCTGCTCGCGTCCGCGTTCGAGGCCCTGGTGGGCGCGATCTACCTCGACCTCGGCTGGGAGGCCGCGCGCGACTGGATCCACCACCGCGCGGAGGCCGAGATCTCGGCCGACCTCGCCCTGACGACGCTCAAGAGCCCCAAGTCGCGGCTCCAGGAGCACACCCAGCGCACCACCGGCGAGCGGCCGCTGTACCACCTGCTCGAGGCTGTCGGTCCCGACCACGAGAAGCGGTTCCGGATCGAGGTCCTCGTCGACGGGCGGGTGCTGGGCACGGGCGAGGGGCCCTCGCGCCGGATCGCCGAGACCTCCGCAGCCGCGCAGGCGCTCGACGTGCTCAAGGCGGAACGCCTCGCGGCACGTGCCGCCCGGGCCGCGGCCGCCGCCGCGATGGACGCAAGCGACGAACAGCGCGTGTTCACGGAGGACGCTGCCGACGACGACGGGCGGTCCAGCTCGTGAGCGCCCCCGCCCGGCTGCTCGGCCTGCGCATCCAGGGCTTCAAGTCGTTCGCCGAGCGGACGCTCGTCGAGTTCGGCCCCGGGATCAGCGCGGTCGTCGGGCCCAATGGATCGGGCAAGTCGAACCTTGCCGACGCGCTCCGCTGGGCGCTCGGGGAGCAGGGCCGTTCGCTCCGCATCCGCAAGAGCGAGGACGTGATCTGGGCGGGCTCCGAGAAGCGGAGCGCGCAGGGCATGGCCGACGTGACGCTGGTCGTCGACAACAGCGACGGGCTCCTGCCGGTCGAGTATTCGGTCCTGGAGCTCGGGCGCCGGCTGTACCGCTCGGGCGAGAACGACTACCTGCTGAACAAGCAGCGGGTGCGGCTGCGCGACCTCCAGGACCTTCTCGACGCGGCAAACCTCGCCGACAACGCGTTCCTGTTCATCGGCCAGGGCATGGTCGACCAGGCGCTCGCGCTGCGGCCCGAGGAGCGGCGGCCGCTGTTCGAGGAGGTGGCCGGGGTCCGGCGCCACGAGCGCCGCCGGCGCAAGGCCGAGGAGCAGCTCGCCGAGGCCGAATCGAACCTGGCCCGCGTGGAGGACATCCTCGCCGAGCTGCGGCCGCAGGCGCGCCGGCTCGGGCAGCTCGCCGAGCAGCAGGCGACGAGGCTGACGGCTGGCGAGGAGCTCGCGGCCGCGCTGATCGCGGCGGCGCACGGACGATGGCACGAGGCCGCGGGCCGGGCGACCGCCGCCGAGACGCGACGGGACGCGTTGCGCGCGGAGACGGCCAACGCGCTCGAGGCGCTGGAGGGCGCCGAGACGGCGGTCGGGGAGATCGCGACGTCGATGGCGACGCGCGCGGAGGCCGAGCGCGAGCGTCGGGCTACCCACGAGGCCGCGCGGTCCGCGTTGACCGAGCTGGGATTGCGCGAGGCACGCGCCGCGGGCGAGATCCAGGCAGTCGCCCGCGACCGTCAGCGGATCGCCGCCGAGCGGGCCGCGGCCGAGGCGGACCTGGAGGTCCAGCGTCGAATCCTCGCCGAGGCAGTCCCGGAGCGCGATCTCGAGCTGGAGGCGGCGCTCGCCGACGCGGATCGTGCGCTGGCCGAGGCGCTGTCCGAGCTCGGGTCGTTGCGGGCCGCGTCCCGGGCGCGCGGCGACGAGCTTGCGGCCCTGCGTCGGGCGGAGGCCGCTCGCGCCGCGGAGGCCGAGACCGCACGCAGGCGGGCCGCCGAGACGGCCCGTCGCGCCGCCGACGAACGGGCCCGCGCCGCCGAGTCGGAGACGCGCCGAGCCTCGCTGGACTCGTCGCTCGCCGCCGCGCGGGAGTCGCTCGCTGCGGCCGCCGCCGCCGAGGCGGCCGCGGTCGAGGCTCGCGAGGCCGCACGCGCGGCGTCTGATGCCGCGGAAGGCACGCGGCGCGCGGTCGCGGAACGGGCTGCCCGGGCCGGGACGATGCTCGCGGGGGCGCGCGGACGGCTGGAGCAGGTCACCGCGCGCCTCGCCGAGGAGGAGGAGCGCGGCATCGCGCGGGCCGCACGGAAGATCGGCGGGACGCGGATCGACGAGGACCTCGGCGTGGAGCCGGCGCTGCGGCCTGCGGTCGAGGCAGCGCTCGGCGAGCTGGCCCGCGCGTATCTCGTCGAGCAGCGCGGGACCGGATCGCTCGCGTCCGAGCGCGGACATCTCGTCGTCCGCGAGCGCGTCGCGGCCGCGGACAAGGCGCCGGGTGGCGGCACCGCCCTCGAGCTGCGCCGGCTGGACGAGGCGGTCGCCTCCGTGGGCGGCGGGCGGCTCGTGGACGCCGTGCGCCGCGACCCGACGGGCGCCGTCCGTGCCCTGCTTGCCCGCGTCGTGTGGATCCCGGACCTGGACGCCGCGCTCGCGATGCAGGCGTCGCTGCCCATCGGCTGGCTCGCGGTGGTCCGCGACGGACAGGCCGTCCTCGACCCGTTCACCGTCCGCGTCGGCCGCGGCGAGTCGCCGCTCGAACGTCGTGCGGAGGCGGATCGCCTCGGCCGTGAGGTCGAGGCGCTGCAGGCCGAGGCGGATGCCGCCGAAGCGGAGGCCCGGTCCGCGACGACCGCGGCCGCCGACGCTCGGCAGGCGCTCGAGCAGGCGAGAGCGGCGGAGTCCACGGCGGCGGCCGACCGCCGGCGCGCCGAGGACGCGGAGCGGGCGGCTGGACGCTCGCTCGAGGCGGCCGCACGTGAGGCTGCCTGGCACGCGTCGCAGGCCGAGCGGCTGGCCGCCGATGCGGAACGAGCCGCGGGCGCGCTCGCCGTGCTCGAGGAACCGGGGGAGGCGCGGCCGACGACCCCCGCCGACGCGAGTGCGGGCGACCAGGAGGCGATCGCCGCGTGGGAGGCGCGTGCGACCGAGCTCCGCGGCCGGCGCGACGCGATCGCCGGCGACGTGGCCACGCAGGAGCGGATCCGCCGCGAGGCGGAGGGCCGCCGAGCCCGCGCAGAGGCCGCCGTTGCGCTCGCGGAGGGCCGTATCGCGGGCGCCGAGCGGGACCTCGCTGGGCTCGGCGAGCGCGAACGCGCGGCGGGGGACGAGCGCGACGAGGTCGCCGGCGAGCTGGCCGCGGCGACCGCACGAGAGGCCGCTGCCCGGGCCGCCCTGGATGCGCTGCTTGCCGACGACCGCGCCGAGCGGGCACGCCTCGCCGACGCGGAGCGCGCGGCGATGTCCGCCCGGGAGCGGCTTCGCGCCGCCGACGATCGTGCGCGTGGCGCGGACGTGGCCGCGATGGAGGCCCGCCTGAGCCTGGACGCCCTCCGGGAGCAGCTGCTCGTGGAGCTCGCCGGTCTCGGAGAGGTCGGCCTGCGGCACCTCGCGGATGCGGCGGGGATCGATCTCGTCGGCGCACGCGAGGACGCCGTCGACGACGATTCGGTCGCCGACCCGGCGGACCACGAAGCCGCCGCCGAGGCCGAGGAGGTTGTCGAGCACGCGGACGCAGAACCCGGCGACGAGCCGTCCGACGAGCCGGGCGGCGAACCGGGCGTGGAGACACGTCTCCTCGAGACGGCCCTCGACGTGCTCGCGCCACGCTGGGCGGAGACCGCGCCCGACGGCGAGCAGCCGTCGCCCGGCCGCCTCGCCCTCCTGCGCCGCCGGTTCCACGAGCTCGGCGCGGCGAACCCGTTCGCGGTGGACGAGTACCGCGCGGTCCGCGAGCGGCTCGAGACCCTCGATGCGCAGGACAAGGACCTGCGCGAGGCGATCGCCCGGACCCGCCAGCTCATCGGCGACCTGGACGAGCTCATCGCGACCCAGTTCCGGACCACCTTCGCGCAGCTCGAGGTCGCGTTCGACGCCCGCTTCCAGCAGCTGTTCGGCGGTGGGTTCGCGAAGCTCGTCCTGACTGATCCGACCGACCTGTCGGCGACCGGCATCGAGATCACGGCCCGCCCGCCCGGCAAGAAGCCGCAGGCGCTGTCGATGCTGTCGGGCGGGGAGCGGGCGCTGACGGCGGTCGCCCTCCTGTTCGCAATGCTCGAGGTGCGTCCGGCACCGTTCTGCGTGCTCGACGAGGTGGATGCCGCCCTCGACGAGGCCAACGTCGGGCGGTTCACGGACGCGCTGCGGGCGCTCACCGCCGACACCCAGTTCATCGTCATCACCCACAACCGCGGCACGATCGAGGCCGCCGACGCGCTGTACGGCGTGACGGTCGGCGACGATTCGGTCAGCCGCGTCATCAGCCTGCGCCTGGACGAGGCACAGGCGATCGCCGACACTCGCCGGACCGACGCCCGCGCGGTCATGGCCGGCGAGGCCGGCTGACCGGGAGGTCCCGTTGCGCTTCTTCCGACGCGGCCAGTCAGCGCCGCAGCCCGAGCCCGAGCAGCCCGAGGAGCCCGAGGAGCCCGCGCCGCCCGACGAGGAGGCCGAGGAGCCGGCGGCCGACGTCCCGCCGGGCATGGTCGAATCGCTGTTCGAGGGGGAACCCCCCGAGCCGGACCTGATCGGCGACGAATGGAAGGGCGGATCGCCCGATGCGCCCGTCCCCGAGCCCACCGAGCTCGAGTGGGACCTCGCCGAGGCGCCCGGCGCGCTGCTGGGCGGCACCGGCGTCGTCGATCCGGCGCCGATCATCCCGACCCCGGAGGAGATCGCCGAGGCCCGGGCGGCGGCCCAGCCCGAGCCGGAGGCCGTCCCGGACGTGCAATGGGCGTGGGGCGCCGACTACAGCGCCGACAAGGCGGACGAGGCCCGTCGCGAGCGTGAGCGCGCGGCGCTGGAGGCCGGGCTCGAGCGCTCGCGAGAGGGGTTCGGTGCGCGACTGCGGTCGGCGTTCGCCCTCGGGCTGGACGCGGACTGGGACGAGATCGAGGAGACGCTGATCACCGGCGATGTTGGCGCCGAGCTCTCGATGAACCTCGTGGAGCGCGCACGCAGGGAGCGCAGCCTCACGCCCGAGCAGGCCGTTCGCACCGAGCTGCAGGCCCTGCTCGCGCCGCGTGACGCCGATGCCTGGGAGCCGGCCCCGGCCGTGCCCGGCGGCCCGGCCATCGTCCTCGTCGTGGGTGTCAACGGGACGGGCAAGACGACGACGATCGGCAAGCTCGCCGCGCGCGAGCGTGCGAAGGGCCGGCGGGTCGTGCTCGCGGCCGCCGACACGTTCCGCGCCGCGGCCATCGACCAGCTGAAGATCTGGGCCCAGCGGACCGACTCGGAGATCGTCGCCCACGCCCAGAACGCCGATCCCGCCGCGGTCGTGTTCGACGCGCTCGACGCCGCGGTCGCCCGCAACGCCGACATCCTGATCGCCGACACCGCCGGCCGCCTCCACACGAAGTCCAACCTGATGGACGAGCTCGCGAAGGTCCGCCGGGTGATCGACAAGCGGCTGCCCGGCGCGGCGGTCGAGACGTTCTTCGTGCTGGATGCGACCACCGGCCAGAACGGCCTCGTCCAGGCCAGGGCGTTCCACGACGCGGTCGGTCTCACCGGCGTCGTCCTGACGAAGCTCGACTCGACGGCGAAGGGCGGCATCGTGTTCGCGATCGAGCAGCAGCTCGGCGTCCCGGTCCGGTTCGTCGGGGTGGGGGAGCAGGCGTCGGACCTGCTGCCCTTCGACCCGGATTCCTTCGTCGCCGCCCTGTTCGACTAGGACGCCGCGACCGCCGCGGGCTCGACGGGGTCGATCCGGCGGAGGGTGCGGACCGGCGACGCCCAGATCGCGACCGCGCCGAGCAAGGCGCCGATCGGCGCGAGGAACGCCGCTGCCCGGAGGCCCAGGGCCTCGGCAACGAGGGCTGCCACGAGCGTCGCCGCGAGCTGCGCGACGACGAGCGCGACGCGGATGGTCGCGTTCACCCGCCCGAGCTGACGATCCGCGACCCGCGCCTGCCTGACCGAGACCTCGGCGACGTCGAACGTCGTGATCGCCATGTCGCCGACCAGCTGCTGTCCCAGCAGCATCACGACCGCCACCGCGGGCATGCCCGACGGCGCCAGCGGGATCAGCAGGTTCGCGCCGGCCGCCACGAGCATCGCCACGACCGCCAGCGGCCCGATCCCGAACCGCCTGCTCGCGCGCACGGCGATGAGCGACCCGGCCAGCGACCCGATCCCGCCCAGCGCCACGATCACGCCGATCAGCGCGGGGTCGAGGCCCAGGTCGTCGGTCGCGAACAGCAGCCACACGGCACCGAACGCGCCCCACAGCGCGGCCAGACCCATCCCGCCCAGCGCGAGGCCGCGGAGGACCGGGTCGCGGACGACGAGCCGCAGCCCTTCCACGATCTCGTGGACGACCGGCTCGCGGTCGGCCGGCGGCGGCGGTGGCGGCTCGGGCTGGCGGATGGTGCCGAGGAACAGCGCGGAGACGACGAACGTGACGGCGTCGAGCGCGATCGCGATCGGCGCAGTGAACAGCGTGACGAGGAAGCCCGCGATCCCGAACCCCAGGAACTCGACCGCCGACGACGTCGCGGCGATGGCTCCGTTCGCGCGAACGAGGTCCGACCGCCCGACGATCGTCGGCAGGTACGCCTTGTCCGCCACGTCGAAGAACGTCGTGCACACGGCGGCAAGCGCGGCGACGAGGAACACCTGCGGGAGCGACAGCCACCCGCCGATCGCGGCAATGGGGATGGATGCGAGCAGGCCAGCCCGCCCGATGTCCGCCCAGATGAGCACCGGCCGCCGGCGCAGCCGGTCGACCCAGGCGCCGGCCACGAACCCCACGAGCAGCGCCGCGACGAGCTCCAGCGCGCGGAGCACGGCGACCTCGATGGGCCCGGCCGAGAGGGTGAGGATCGCGACGAACGGCAGCGCCATCCGCGTCACGAACGACCCGAACACGGACACGGTCGCCGCGGACCAGACGCGCAGGAAGGCGGGGTTCCGCCACAGGCCCGGGCTCGGCACGATGTCGTGCGTCGGCGGGGGCTCGAGCGCCGGGTCGATCACGCGCTCGATGCTACCGCCCGCCACGGCACGAGCCGGTCCCCGGACGACATCACCGCACGCGTGGGCTACACTCCGTCCGCCTCGGTGTCGCCAGAACCCGCGCACCATCCGCAGCGCGACGCGCCGCGGCCCGTCCAGACGATCAAGGGTCACCGTCCCCGCATGTTCGACAACCTCAGCGACCGCCTCCGCAAGACCCTCGCCGGGCTCACCGGTCGTGGCCGCGTGACCGAGGCGGACGTCGACGCGGCGATGCGCGAGGTCCGCCTCGCGCTGCTCGAGGCCGACGTCAACTTCAAGGTCGTCAAGGAGTTCATCGCCAAGGTCCGCGAGCGGGCCGTCGGCGCCGAGGTGCTCGAGGGCCTCAACGCGGGCCAGCAGGTCGTCAAGATCGTCCACGAGGAGCTGACCGCGCTCCTGTCGGCGGGCGACCGCACGTTCCGGCTCGTCGGCAGCCCGGCGGTCGTCGCGCTCGTCGGCCTCCAGGGCTCCGGCAAGACGACGACCGCGGCGAAGCTCGCGAAGCACATCGTCAAGCAGGGCCGCCACCCGCTGCTCATCGCCGCGGACCCGTACCGGCCCGCCGCCGCCGACCAGCTCGAGACGCTGGGCAAGAGCCTCAGCATCGCCGTGTATCGGGCTCCCGTCGGCACGCCGACGGTCGACATCGCGCGCCAGGGCATCGAGCACGCGAAGCGGATCGGCCGCGACGTCGTGATCATCGATACGGCCGGCCGGCTCACGATCGACGACGCGCTGATGGACGAGATCCGCGCGGTCGCGGATGCCACGAAGCCGGTCGAGACCCTGCTCGTCGTCGACGCGATGACGGGCCAGGAGGCCGTGACGGTCGCCCAGGGCTTCGCCGGGGCCGTCTCGGTGACTGGCCTGATCATGACCAAGATCGACGGCGACGCCCGCGGCGGGGCGGCCCTGTCGATCGGCGCGGTGACCGGGATCCCGATCAAGTTCCTCGGTACCGGCGAGAAGACCGACGCCCTCGAGGTGTTCCACCCGGACCGCCTCGCCGGCCGGATCCTCGGCATGGGCGACGTGATGACGCTCGTGGAGCGGGCGCAGGACGCGTTCGACGAGAAGCAGGCGGCGAAGCTCGAGGAGTCGGTCCGCAAGGGCAGCTTCACGCTCGAGGACATGCTGTCGTCGATGCGCCAGATGCAGAAGATGGGCCCGATGGGCCAGCTGATGTCGATGATCCCCGGCATGGGCTCGATGGCCAACGAGGCCCAGGCCGCCGTCGATCGTGGTGACCTCAAGCGCGTGGAGGCGATCATCCTGTCGATGACGCCGCGCGAGCGTCGCGAACCGGGCGTGCTCAACGCGTCCCGCCGGCGGCGGATCGCGAAGGGCTCCGGGACGTCGCTGCCGGAGGTCAACCGACTGATCAAGCAGTTCGGCGAGATGCAGAAGCTCATGAAGCAGCTCTCGGGCGCCGGCGGCAAGCGCGCCGCCATGGGCCAGCTGCTCGGGCGACGGTAGGCGGGCACGACGATGGCCGACCAGGATCCCACCCAGCGGTACGAGCCGCCGACGTTCGCGCCTCCCGCGGCTCCCGACGCGCCGCCCACCGCCGCCGCGCCAAGCCCCACGGGCCTCCCGGCCGACGCCGATCCCGTGTCGACGACGCCGGTCACGGCCGGAGCGTCCCGCGGCGGCGCGGGGAAGCTCCGCTGGCTGGCCGTCGCGGTCCTCGTGCTCGTCGTCGGCGGCATCGCCGCCGCGGCGACCGCGCTGCTGACCGGCGACTCCGGCGATCCCGATGTCCTCGCCTGGACGCCGGCCGACAGCCTGGCCTACGGCGAGCTCCGGCTCGACCTCCCGGGCACCCAGCAGGCCGAGCTCGCGAAGGTCATGAGCGCGTTCCCCGGCTTCGACGACCAGGCGGCGTTCCCCACCAAGGTCAACGAGGTCATGGATCAGCTCGTCGGCCGCGCCTCGGACGGGAAGCAGTCGTGGTCGGACATCGATCCGTGGTTCGGGCGCCAGCTCGCCGTGAGCGTCGGGCCGCTCCCCGAGACGCGCGACGCATCCAGGGCGCGCGGCCTCGTCCTCGCGAGCGTGACCGACGGGGCCAAGGCCCAGGCGTGGGCCGCGAGCGTCGTGGCCGACACGGGTGCCGGCACCGCGACCGAGTCGTACGGCGGCACGACGATCACCGTCGTGACCCCGGCTGCCTCCGCCGACGACGGCGGCGACCATGGCATGAAGGAGGCGGCGTATGCGGTCGTCGGGCCGGTGCTCGCGGTCGGCGACCTCGCATCGGTCAAGGCCGCCATCGACACCGGCGGCACGAAGGGCCTCAACACCGTTGCCCAGTTCCAGACCGCCGAGTCGTCGGTCAGCGGCGACCGGCTCGCGTTCTCCTACGTCGACGTCCAGGGGTTCGCCGACGGCGTGGTTGCCCTGGCCGGCCCCGCCGCGTCCGCCATGCCGCAGCTCGGCGACGCGCTCGAGAACCTCGCCATCCCGTGGGCCGTGTCGGCGGTCCGCGCGCAGGACGGCTCGTTCGTCATCGAGACGCGCAGCCCGCACGTCGAGGCGATGGGCCCGGCGAAGACGTCGACGACGACGCTCGCGTCGGTCGTCCCGCCGACCACGATCATGCTCGCCGAGGGCCACGACCTGGGCGAGGCGCTCACGCGCGCCCGCGACACCGCGACGAAGGAGCCCGAGATCGCCGAGGGCCTCAAGCAGCTCGACCAGGGCCTGTCGGTCGTGGGGGGCTGGGACGCGGTCGTCGGCTGGATGGGCGAGGGGGGCATCGCGATCACCCGCGACGGCGACACCGTCGGCGGCGGCGTCGTCATCACGCCGACCGACCCTGAGGCGGCCTCGCAGCTGCTCACGAAGATCCGCGGCCTGCTCGGGCTCGCGGGCGGCCAGGCCGGGATCACCGTCACCGAGGAGGCATACGCGGACACGACGATCACCGTCGTCCACCTCGGCAACCTCGGCGGCATGACCGGCTTCGGCCAGGACCTCCCGGCTGACGCCACCATCTCGTACGCCGCCACCGACCAGGTCGTCGTGCTGGGCTACGGGACCGACTTCACGAAGGGCGTCCTCGACGCACGGAGCGGTGCGTCCCTCGCGCAGACCGAGCGGTTCTCGGCCGCCCTCGCCCAGGCCGGCGCCGGGCACAGCGCGCTCGCGTGGGTCGACGTCGTCGGCCTCCGCGGGCTCGTCGAGTCGCACCTGTCGGCCGAGGACAGGACCCGCTACGAGGCGGACGCCAGGCCCTACCTCGAGGCGTTCGACTCCGTCATCGCCACCTACGCCCCCGGCGACGACCTCGACCGGGGTACCGTCATCATCCGCGTCACCGGCGACTGACCCGCGCCATCACCACCACGTCACGAAGAACGGGCCCCGCCCAGGGCCTGAGCACCGGAGGAGCACCGCACCACAATGGCCGTTCGCATCCGCCTGACCCGCGTCGGCGCGACCAAGCAGCCGGCGTACCGGCTCGTCGTCGCCGACAGCCGTTCCGCCCGGGATGGCCGCGCGATCGACACGATCGGGCACTACAACCCCCGTACCGATCCGATCGAGCTCAAGATCGACGAGGCCAAGGCCAAGGACTGGCTGTCGAAGGGCGCGCAGCCCAGCGACACCGTCAAGCGCCTGTTCAAGACCGCCGGCATCACGCCGGACTTCAAGAAGTAGGGCCGCGATGGCAGCCGCCGACCTGGTCGAATACGTCGCCAAGTCCCTCGTCGACGATCCGGAGGCCGTCTCCGTGGAGGTCATCAACGGGGAGGACGGCACCGTCATCGAGCTGCACGTGGCCGAAGCCGACATGGGCAAGGTCATCGGGCGCAACGGCTCCGTCGCCAAGGCGCTCAGGACGCTGCTCAAGGTGACCAGCGCCCGCTCGGGCGAGCCGGTCAGCCTCGAGATCGTCTGACCCGGGAGCCGCTGTGGCTCCTCGATCCCGCCGCGCGGCGCCGGCCTCGGGTGGCGACCTGTCGGGCGCCTCGTCGGGCTCGTCGTCCGTGACGTCCGGCGCGTCCGAACGCCTGACCGTCGGCCTCGTGCGCGGGCTCCGCGGGCTCCGCGGACAGGTTCGCGTCGAGCTCCTCACGGATCGTCCGGAGGAGCGGTTCGTCGTGGGCGCCGTGCTGTACCGCGAGGGCACGTCGCGTCCGCTCACGATCGCGGAGTCATCCGCCGTTGCGGACGGTCCCGGCTGGTGGCTGCGCTTCCGCGAGGTCCCGACCCGCGACGCGGCCGAGGCGCTGCGCGACATGTACCTCGAGATCGACCGGCCCGACGAGCCGCGCGAGCCCGGCCGCTGGCTGTGGAGCGAGCTCGAAGGGCTCGCTGTCCGGTCGACGACGGGGGAGGAGCTGGGGCGCGTCGTGGAGCTGTACCGCGCCGGGGGCGCCGAGGTGTTCGTCGTCCGTGGCCCGCGCGGCGAGCTGGACGTCCCCGGCGTCCACGGCATCGTCACCGACCTCGCCCCGGAGCGAGGTGAGCTGATCGTCGATCTCGACGCGCTCGCGCTCGACGCACGCCCGGTCGACGACGACGAATACGTGCGGCCCCGCGATCGCCGGCCGCCGAACCCGCGACGGACGAGGAAGCAGAAGCCCGGGTCCGACGAAGCGACGCCGACCCAGGACGACCCGGAACCGGACCCCGGGTGATGCTCGAGGTCGACGTCCTCACCCTGTTTCCCGCGATGGTCGAGGGACCGCTCCGCGAGAGCATCCCCGGCCGCATCCTCGAGCGCGGCCTCGCCACCGTTCGTGTCCACGACCTCCGCGAGTGGGGGCTCGGCCGGCACCGGACGGTCGACGACTACACGTACGGCGGTGGCGCGGGCATGGTCCTCCGGGTGGACGTCGTCGCGGCGGCGCTGGCCGACCTCCGCAGACCGGAGTCCGTGGTCATCCTCCTCGACCCGGCCGGCGTGCCGTTCCGGCAGGCCACGGCCCACGAGCTGGCCGACGCGCAGCATCTCGTGTTCCTGTGCCCCCGCTACGAGGGCGTGGACGACCGGGTGCGCGCCCTCGTGGATCGCGAGATCTCGATCGGCGACTACGTCCTCACCGGCGGAGAGCTCGGGGCGCTCGTGATCCTGGACGCGGTGCTCAGGCTCCTCCCCGGGGCGATCGACGAGGCATCGACGACCGAGGAGTCGTTCGCGGCCGGGCTCCTCGAGTACCCGCAGTACACCCGACCCGCCGAGTTCGACGGCAGGTCCGTGCCCGAGGTCCTCGTGTCGGGGCACCACGAGCACGTCCGCAGGTGGCGGCTGCGGGAGTCCCTCCGGCGGACACGGGAACGCCGGCCGGACCTGCTCGCCGACCGCGAGCTGTCGAAGGACGAGCGCCGCGCGATGGCCGAGCTGCAGGCAGAGGCGGAGTCGCCGGTCGACGACGCCTGACACCCGTTGTCGACGCTCAGTGACTCTGTCAGCTCACCTGCTCAGTGATTCTGTCAGGGCCAGTCGGCTGGGTGCCTTAGGTCCGGGCCGGTTCCAAGGGTGGTCCGATGAAGGACGATAGCCGGGTCGCTCCTCGCCCGCCGCGACCGGCGGTCCCTTCGGGTCGAGCACCCTGACTTCGCGCAGCCGGCGCGGCTCGGGCGGTGCGGGGACGGCTGCCAGAAGCCGGCCGTCGGAGAGGACGAGCAATCGGCCGTCGAGCCTCAGCTCGACCTCGACCCGACGCCCGGCGAGCGATCGTCCGCCGGCCCCGGCGGGCAGCTGGAGGAGCGCTCCTTCCAGGCGGACCGTGCTGTCGGAGCCGACCGCGCGGCGCCAGCGGAAGGCGAGGACGTGGGCAAGGTCCATGCCGTCCGGCACGGGCCGCCAGGCCGGGACCGGGTTCGCGGCCGGCACGGCGAACCGGCGGTTGAACCGGGGGACGAACGCGGCGAGGACCTCGTTCGCAGTGACGAGGTCGGTGACCCCCAGCCTCCGCAGTTCAGATTCGAGCCGGTCCTGGAACGTCCCCCAGGCCCGCTCGATCCGGCCCTTGGCCTGGGGCGAGCCCGCGAGGATCGAGGTGATCCCGAGCTCGGCCAGCGCACGGGCGACCTGGGTCGCCTCGCCGCGCTCCCGAGCGCTGCCTCCTGAGGGCGCGAACACTGATGAGCCGTCGCGGTAGATCGAGGCCGGCAGCCCGTACCGGCGGGCCATCTGGCGCAGGATCGTCAGGTAGCCGACGCCGTCCTCGGCCTCGCGGAACACCGCCCCCACGATCATCCCGGTCGCGTCGTCAATGCCGCCGACCAGGGTCAGCCAGGGTCCGCGCCCCTCCAGCCAGTCGTGCCGGCTGCCGTCGACCTGGATCATCAGGCCCGCCTGGGCCATCCGCTCTCGTCGGCGGCGGTATGTGCGGGCCCGGCGCCTGCGGGGCGAGGCGATCCCGCGCGATCGCAGCAGCCGGCGCAGCGAGGCGCGACTGATCACGATGCCCTCCTCCTCGGCGAGCATCTCGGCGAGGTGCGTGTCGTTGAAGCCCTGGTACTCGGTTGTGGCGAGCAGGACGATCCGCTCGGCGACCGCGTCCGGCAGCCGCCGGGCCGACGGACGACCTCGGTTGCCGTGTGCGAGTCCCGCCGCGCCCTTGTCCAGCATCGCCGCCCGCAGGCGCCACGCCGTCCGCTCGCTGCAGCCAAGCAGCAGCGCTGCCTCGCCGGTGGTCACGATCCCCGCCAGCCAGCGACTCACGACCTCGGTCCGCTGCTGTTCCTTGCCGTTCAACGTCACGCTCTCCCTCATGGGGTAAGCCTGACGAAGTCACTGAGCAGTTAGCCCTGACAGATCCACTGAGCAGGGACACGACGCCTGACACCCGTCCCGCGTCGTGCTATCCTCCGCCGTCGGCCGCGCCGCGTCTTCGGCACGCCCGTCCCGAACTGCACAACCCGCAGCCACGGCTGCCGCCGACACATCGACAAGGACCTCACACCGTGAACGTGCTCAACGACATCGTCCAGGACCAGCTGCGCACCGACCTCCCGGAGATCGTCCCGGGCGACACCGTCAAGGTCAGCGCCAAGGTCGTCGAGGGCAACCGCGAGCGCATCCAGGTGTTCGAGGGCCTCGTGATGCGGATGCGCCGCAGCGGGATCGCGTCCACGATCACCGTCCGCCGCATCGCCTCGGGCGTCGGCGTCGAGCGCACCTTCAAGATCCACAGCCCGCGGATCGAGAAGATCGAGGTCGTGCGCCACGGCCAGGTCCGCCGCGCGAAGCTCTACTTCCTCCGGAACCGGGTCGGCAAGGCCGCGACGACGCTCCGCGAGCGCCGCTAGCCTTCGGGCGCCGCCCGCCCCGCCAGACCCTCTCGACCCCGGCCCGCGCCGGGGTCGCGTCATGTCCGGCCGCTACAGGTCGACGGTGCCGGCGACCAGCGTCACGCTCCGCCCGCCGACCAGGAGCGTCCCGTCCGGGTCGCGGGTGATCTCGAACCGTGCGGCCCGCCCGATCGCGCTGCCCTGGGTCGCGACGTACGGCGGCGCGAGCAGTCCCTGGTCCACGAGCCACCGCGCGACCGCGGCGTTGAGGCTGCCCGTGGCCGGGTCCTCGACGATCGACCCGTGCTCGGGCCAGGCGGCGCGAACCTCGAGCGCGGCTTCGGAGCCGGGCGGGTACAGGCCCACGATGCCGAGATCGAGGTGCAGCGACGGCCCGATCGACACCTCGAGCACCCTCGCGGCGCTGGCCAGCCGCACGGCCATCCAGCCGGGCCCGTTGTCGCACCAGGTCGAGTCGAGGATCTCGTCGCGGCCGATGCCCAGCGCGCCGGCGACCCGCCGGAGATCCGCCTCGTCGACCGGCCCCCAGCGGAGCATCGGCGGCTCCCGGAACGCGAGGCCGTCCGCCGTGCGGCGTACCTCGACCAGCCCGGAGCCACAGTGCTGGATGACCGTCCCCGGATCGCGCGGCTGGCCGCCGGCCTCCAGCCATGCGTGGCACGTCCCCAGCGTCGGGTGCCCGGCGAACGGGATCTCGGCGGTCGGCGTGAAGATCCGGACGGCGTAGTCCGCGGCGGGATCCGGCGGAGGCACGACGAACGTCGTCTCGGACAGGTTCGTCCATGTCGCGAACCGCTGCATCGCCTCGGTCGACAGCCCGTCGCCATCGAGCACGACGGCCAGCCCGTTCCCGAGCCCGGGCTCGGTGGTGAACACGTCGACCTGGCGGAAGCGCCGCTCCATGGTCACGAGTCTCGCAGGCGTTCGCCTCCGGGCGCCATGGGCGTCCCGGCCCGCGGGCGAGCGCGGTACGCTGTCGACCGATGGCCGTCATCGTCCCGACGCTCCGCTGGGAACGCCCCCTGTGGCGCGATGGCGCCACCCGCGTGGTCGGCGTGGACGAGGTCGGGGTCGCGCCCACGAGCGGTGCGGTGGTGGCCGCGGCCGTCATCCTGCCGCCGAACTGCCACCGGATCCCCGGCGTCCGCGACTCCAAGACGATGACCGCGCTCCAGCGCGAGCGGCTCGCCCCCGTGATCCGGCGCCGGGCCGTCGCGGTGGGGGTGGGCGCCGCGTCCGTGGCGGACATCGACCGGCTCAACATCTACCACGCGACCCACCTCGCGATGCGCCGCGCGATCGCGCGGCTCGGCGGCCACGAGCACGTGCTCGTCGACGGCAACCGGATCGCGGACTTCGAGCAGCAGGTCGGCCCGTACACGGCGATCGTGGACGGGGACGCCCGGGTCTACTCCATCGCCTGTGCGTCGGTCGTCGCGAAGGTCGTGCGCGACCGGATGATGGCCAAGCTCGCCGCCCGGTACCCGGTATACGGCTGGGACCGCAACCAGGGCTACGCCACGAAGGAGCATCGCGACGCGATCCGGGCGCACGGTCTGACGCCGCACCACCGAGCGTCGTGGCAGGCGATCCAGGTGCTGATGGCCGGAGACCAGCTGTCGATGTTCGATGGATCCGAGCCGGCATCCCATCTGTCCGACGAGCTCGTCGCGGTGATGACGCCGGAGGCGGACGAAGCGCAGGCGTTGAGCGACGAAGTGTTCGCGGCAACCGGTTGACGACAGTCATCCTGCCGGGATGAGCTGCCGCGCGCGGACGGCGTGATACTTCACGGAGAGCCGGGCACCACCGGCGCAGCGATCGGAGGAGACCGCATGAGCGAGCCGAAGCGCACCCGACTTGTCGTTCTTGGGTTCGCGGACGAGGGCGTCGCGCGGAACGTGCTCCACGTCATCGAGGCAGGGATCAAGGCGAAGGAGATCACCGTCGAGGACTGGGCGCTCGTGCACAAGGCGCCCGGCGGCAAGGTCACGGTGACGAAGGACAAGAGCGTCGACCCGGGTGGCGCCCGCGGGGCGCTGTTCGGCGGTGGCGCGGGAGCGGTCCTCGCCGCCCTCTCCGGACCGATCGGCGTCGGCGCGGTGGCGGTCGGCGGCGCGATCGGCGCGGTCACCGCGGCGGTCAAGGACTCCGGGTTCAAGAACGACGACATCAAGGAGCTGTCGACGCTGATGGCCGACGGCCGAACCGGGATCGTCGTCGGCGTGCCGTTCGGGGCCGTCGACGCGTGGGACGCGTTCGTCGCCTCCCACGAGGAGCTTGCCGCGTCGGACCGGCAGCACCAGGTGGACATCGTTCCCGGACGGACGTTCGAGCGGGCGATGGACGAGTACCGGCAGCACGAGGAGGCCAACCGGCCGCCCATCGCCTGAGCGCCCGGCGAGCGACCGGCGAGCGACCGGTGAGCGACCGGTGATCGCGAAGTGAGGCCATCCCGGCACCATGGCCGGGATGCAGCCGGTGACTCGCACCTCGCAGCAGCGGATCGGTGACGCTGGCGAGCAGCTCGTTGCCGACCGCCTCGGTGCCGCCGGGTGGACGATCCTCGGCCGCAACGTTCGGCTCGGGCGGGACGAGCTCGACCTCGTCGCGATCGATCCCGGCCCGCCTGCGGCCCTTGTCGTCGTGGAGGTCCGCCGTCGAGGGCGTCGCGACTTCGGGCTCGCGGAGGAGACGCTGGACCACCGAAAGCGGCGTGCGCTGCGCCGGGCCGCCGGGACGCTCCTCGAGCGTGGCTCGCTGCCGGACGGCACATCGCTGCCGTCGCTCCCGCTGCGGTTCGACCTCGTGGCCATCGACCCGGCTCGTGACGGAACGCTCACGATGCGGCACCACCGGGCGATCGCCATCTGACCTCGGGCGGCCGAAGGAGCCGGCCGTGCTACACTCCCGGCCGCCGCGACACGGGTCGCGGTCTTGTCACGCCCGGACGGCGAAGGCCGGCCGGAGCACACACGCTGATCCGTTCCCGACGCGGGACGGTGCCGGCGAGGCGCACGAAGGCGCCCCGACCGGTCCCCGTTCGGGGATCAGCGGCGGCACAACCAGGAGGTCACGCAGTGCCCACGGTCTCGATGCGCCAGCTGCTTGAGGCGGGCGTCCATTTCGGACACCAGACTCGCCGCTGGAACCCGAAGATGAAGCCGTACATCTTCGCGGAGCGCAACGGCATCCACATCATCGACCTCGCCCAGACGGTCAAGCGCCTCGATTCGGCGCTCGAGTTCGTCAGCGAGACGGTCGCCCGCGGTGACAGCGTCCTGTTCGTCGGCACGAAGAAGCAGGCGCAGGAGCCGGTCATGCAGGAGGCGATCCGCGCCGGCCAGCCGTACGTCACCAAGCGCTGGCTCGGCGGCATGATGACCAACTTCGTCACCATCCGGAAGCGGATCGGCCTGCTCGACCAGCTCGAGGCGCGCCAGCTCGCCGGCGACTTCGACCGGCTGCCGAAGAAGGAGGCCGCGCTCCTCACCGACGAGCTCAACAAGCTCAACGCGACGCTGGGCGGCATCCGCAAGATGAAGCGGCTCCCGGGCGCGATCTTCATCGTCGATCCGCACCGCGAGCGAATCGCCGTCACCGAGGCGAACAAGCTCGAGATCCCGGTCGTCGGCACGGGCGACACGAACGTCGACCCGGACGAGCTCGACTACATCATCCCCGCCAACGACGACGCGATCCGGTCGATCCGGCTGCTGTGCCAGCTGGTCGCCGACGCGGCGATCGAGGGTGCCCGCGAGCGCGCGGCGCGTGCGAGCGAGCCCGAGGTCCAGGAGCCCGCGGCGATCGAGGAGCCCGAGTTCGACGAGACGGCCGCGGCCGACCTCGTCGCCCAGCTCGCGGCCGGCGGCACGCTGTCGTTCGACCCGGAGCTCGAGGACGACGACCTCCTCCCCGGCGCCCCGAAGGCGGACGAGCCGGCGACCCCGGCCGAATAGCCCACGGCCCGGCTGCGCCGAGCGGCGCCCGGGCCACGCCGGCCGCACCCCCTGCGGCCGGCCACACGCACCACGCATTTCACGCGCGCCTGCCCGGGCGCGTCGCACACGACAGGAGTTCCACGCACCATGGCGGAGATCACGGCTGCGGCCGTCAAGGAGCTGCGCGAGCTGACCGGCGCCGGCTTCATGGATTGCAAGCGCGCGCTCGAGGAGGCCGGCGGCGACATCGACAAGGCCGTCGCGGCCCTGCGCGAGAAGGGTCTCGCCGCGGCGCAGAAGAAGTCGGGCCGCGAGGCTCGCGAGGGCCTCGTCGCCAGCTACATCCACCCCGGCGGCCGCCTCGGCGTGCTGATCGAGGTGAACTGCGAGACCGACTTCGTCGCCCGGACGGACGAGTTCCAGAAGCTCGTCCGTGACCTCGCGATGCAGGTCGCTGGCCTCGCCCCCCAGTACGTCGACGCCGAGTCCATCCCGGCCGACGTCCTCGAGGCCAAGAAGGCCGAGCTCCTCGCCGACCCGGCGACCGCCGGCAAGCCCGAGGACGTCCGCGCGAAGATCATCGAGGGCCAGCTGAACAAGTGGTACAAGGACGTGTGCCTCCTGGACCAGCCGTTCCGCGACGAGGAGCGCGCCGTTCGTGACCTCGTGACCGAGAAGATCGCGACGATCGGTGAGAACATCCGGGTGCGGCGGTTCACCCGCTACGCGCTCGGGGAGGAGCTGTGACGGAGGCTGGAGGAGCGCGCGACCAGGACGGCGGGCCGACGGCCCGCGGCGGGGACCTGCGCTACCGCCGGATCCTGCTCAAGCTCTCCGGCGAGGCCCTCATGGGGGATCGCCAGTACGGCGTCGACCCGGCTTTCTGCGCGTTCATCGCCAAGCAGGTCGCGGCCGTCCACGAGACCGGCGTCCAGGTCGGCATCGTCGTGGGCGGGGGGAACATCTTCCGGGGCCTGGCCGCGGCGGCGCGCGGCATGGACCGCGCCACCGGCGACTACATCGGCATGCTCGCGACCGTGATGAACGGTCTCGCGCTCCAGGATGCGCTCGAGCGCGTGGGCGTCTCCGTCCGGGTCATGAGCGCGATCGCCATGAACGAGGTGGCGGAGCCGTACATCCGCCGTCGCGCCGTCCGCCATCTCGAGAAGGGCCGCGTGACCGTGTTCGTGGCGGGCACCGGCAACCCGTACTTCACGACCGACACCGCCGCTGCCCTGCGGGCGGTCGAGATCGGCGCCGAGGTCCTGCTCAAGGCCACCAAGGTCGACGGCGTCTACGACGCCGACCCGGTCAACAACCCGGACGCCACCCGGTTCGACCACCTCAGCTACCAGGACCTGCTCCGCGACCAGCTCAAGGTCCTGGACGCGGCCGCGGTCTCCCTGTGCATGGAGAACGACCTGCCGATCCTGGTGTTCGATCTCAACGTTCCCGACAACATTCGCAGGGTTGCCGCCGGCGAGCCGGTAGGTACCCTGATCTCCGCCCAGACCGGAGGTGGCCCCGCATGACCAGTGAGATCCTCGCCGGGGCGGAGCGCAAGATGCTCCGCGCCGTGGAGGCCATGGAGCGCGACTTCCAGGGCTTCCGAACGGGCCGCGCCTCGACGTCGCTCGTCGAGCGCCTGACCGTCGACTACTACGGCACCCAGACGCCGCTCAACCAGCTGGCCTCGATCAGCGTCCCCGAGGCGCACCAGATCGTGATCCAGCCGTGGGACCGCGGCGTCCTGTCCGCGATCGAGAAGTCGATCCTCAAGAGCGACATCGGCCTCACGCCGAATGTCGACGGGACCGTCGTTCGCCTGAACATCCCGCCGCTGACCGAGGAGCGTCGCAAGGAGATCGTCAGGAGCGTCCACAAGCGCATGGAGGACGCCCGGGTCGAGATCCGCAACATCCGTCGCGAGGCCAACGACAGCCTCAAGAAGGAGGAGCGGGACGGGGAGATCGGGGCGGACGACGCGCGCCGCGAGGTGGACCAGCTCCAGAAGCTGACCGACCGCGTGATCGGCGACGTCGACCGCCTCGGCGACGCCAAGGAACAGGAGGTCATGGAGGTCTAGTGGCGCAGGCGCCGCTCGATCGATCGCTCGCCCGCCCGACGGACGCGCCGCCGCTCGCCCACGAGGGAGTGGACGAGCCGCCGGCGGTGGCCTTCGAGACCCCGCCGGCCGAGGCGCCGCTGCTGCCGCCCGAGGAGCTGCCACGGCACGTCGCGATCATCATGGACGGCAACCGCCGCTGGGCCCGCGCCCGCGGCAAGGCCGACTTCGAGGGTCACGCGGCGGGCGTGGAGGCGATCCGCGGCCTGCTCCGCCACGCGGTCCGGCGCGGCGTCCCGATGCTGACCCTGTACGCGTTCAGCCGCGAGAACTGGGCCCGCTCCGACGACGAGGTTGCCGGCCTGTTCGAGCTCCTCGCCCAGGCCATCCGCGACGAGACCGACGAGCTCCAGGCGCAGGGCGTCCGGGTCCGTCTCCTCGGCCGGCTCGAGGAGCTCCCCGAGGAGACGCGGCGCTCGATCACGGGAGCGCTCGCGCGCACCGCGGGCGGGACGCGACTCGACCTCAACATCGCCTGGAACTATGCCGGGCGGACGGAGATCGTCGACGCGTTCCGGCGGGTCCTGGCGTCGGGGATCGCGCCCGAGGACGTCGACGAGCGGACGATCAGCACGGCCCTGTACACCGGCGGCCTGCCGGACCCCGACCTCGTGATCCGGACCGGCGGGGAGCAGCGGATCAGCAACTTCCTCATCTGGCAGTCCGCGTACGCCGAGCTCGTGTTCGACGAGTGCCTGTGGCCCGACTTCGGCCCCGCCTCGTTCGACGCGGCGCTCCTGGAGTTCGCCCGCCGAACCCGCCGGTTCGGCCGGTAGCGGACCCAGCCGCCGAATGCTCCGCACCCGCGCGCTCTCGGCGCTCGTCTTCGTCCCGCCGCTGCTGATCGCGCTCGCGATCGGGCCGGTCGCCCTGCTGGTGGTGCTCGTGATCGTCGCGGCGATCGCCGGCTGGGAGGCGTTCCGGCTGCTCCGGCTCGCGGGCTTCCCGTCGCTCGCCCTGTTCGGCACCGCGCTCGCGGTCGCGTTCGTCGTCGAGGCGTACTGGCACCCCGCCGGGGACAAGGGCCTGCTGCTGGTTGCGGTCGGCGTGGTGCTGGCGGGCGTCGGCGCGTTCACCAGGAAGGACCCGCGCGACGGGCTCATGACCTGGGTCGGGACGGTGTTCGGCGCGGTCTATGTCGGCCTGATCTCGTTCATCCTCCACGTCGCGCAGTCGGCGCCCCCGCTCCCCGCGGACGCGCCGCTCGCGTGGCTGAACGCAGAGCGCGCCTGGCCGTTCCTGCTCGTGCTCGGCGTGTGGAGCTTCGACACCGGGGCGTTCCTGGTCGGCCGGCAGATCGGGCGGACCCGGTTCATCCCGCACATCTCCCCGGCGAAGTCGCTCGAGGGCGTGATCGGCGGCGTCATCGTGACCACGATCGTGATCGCGATCCTGCTCTCGCTCCTCGGCCAGCAGCCGCTCGGCGCGCTCGTGCTCGGGCCGCTGCTGGCGCTCGCGGCCCAGGCGGGGGACCTCGCCGAGTCGATGCTCAAGCGGGCCGCGGGCGAGAAGGACTCCGGGTCGCTGATCCCCGGGCACGGCGGGATGCTCGACCGCATCGACTCGTTCCTGTTCGCGGCCCCGGTCGTGGCGCTGTATGTCCTCGTCCTCGCCGGCTGACGGGCGGCGTCCGCTCGGCGTCGCGCTCCTCGGGTCCACCGGGAGCATCGGGGTCCAGGCGGTCGACGTCCTCGAGGCGCACGCGGACCGGTTCCGGGTCGTCGCGCTCGCGGCGGGGCGCAATGCTCGCGAGCTCGAGGCCCAGGCGACCCGGCTACGGCCGGCCGTCGTCGCGCTGGGCGACGATGACGCGTCGATCGACCTCCCGGCGGGCACGACGCGGACCGGCGGCGCCGACGCACTCGTCGAGCTTGCGACGCGCGACGATGTCGACCTCGTGGTCGTGGGCACCGGCGGCGTGGTCTCGCTGCGCCCCGTCCTCGCGGCGCTTCGAGCCGGCAAGGTCGTCGCCACCGCGAACAAGGAGACGCTGGTCGCGGGCGGGCACCTCGTGATGGCCGAGGCAGGGCGTCAAGCCGCCGCCCGAGCAGCGACGGACCCGCGGGATCCCCTCGCGACGCCGCTGGCCTGGCTCCGCCCGATCGACTCCGAGCATTCGGCGATCTGGCAGTGCCTCGTGGGGGAACCGCGCGCCGGTGTCGCCCGTCTCGTGCTCACCGCCTCCGGCGGCCCGTTCCTCGACGCCACGCCCGACGAGATCGCGGCCGTGACGCCCGACCGGGCGCTCAAACACCCGACCTGGACGATGGGAGCCAAGATCACGATCGACTCGGCGACGCTCGCGAACAAGGGGCTGGAGGTCATCGAGGCACACTGGCTGTACGATGTCGACTACGACGTGATCGACGTCGTCGTCCATCCGCAGAGCGTCGTCCACTCGGCCGTCCTGTTCGTGGACGGCTCGCTCAAGGCTCAGCTCGGCACCCCGGACATGCGACTTCCGATCCAGTACGCGCTCACGCACCCCGAGCGCCTTCCCTCACCCGCCACCCCGCCCGATCTGCTCGCCGCGGCGCGGCTCGACTTCCGCGCGCCCGACGAGACGCGGTTCCCGGCCCTGCGGATCGCCCGCGAGGCAGGTCGAACCGGCTCGCGTGCCGCCGCCGCGCTGATTGCCGCCGACGAGGTCGCCGTCGCCCGGTTCCTCGACGGCACGCTCGACTTCCTGGGCATCCCGCGCCTGCTCGAGGCCGCGGTCGACCGCTTCGGCCAGGGTCCGGACCAGGCGCCCGACGTCGACGAGCTCGTCGACCTGGATCGTGAGGTCAGGGCCGCCTTCGCCGCCGGCACCATCGGGGGAGTCAACTGATGGAGCTCGTCCAGAGCCTGATCACCGTCGTCGTCTTCATCCTGCTGCTCGGCACGCTCGTGCTCGTGCACGAGGTGGGGCACTTCATCACGGCCCGCTGGGCCAAGGTCCGCGTGCTCGAGTTCGGGATCGGCTTTCCGCCGCGAGCCCGGGTCATCCGCCGCGGCAAGCGTCCCGCGTACGACGCCGGTCGCCCGCCGCGACCCGACCCGGCCCTGCCGCCGAACGTCCAGCCGGGCTCGCCCGAGGCCGAAGGGTTCCTTGCCGCCGCACGGGAGCAGGACGAGCAGGCCGGCGCGACGCTGTACACGCTCAACTACCTGCCGATCGGTGGGTTCGTGAAGCTCGAGGGCGAGGACGGCGACGCGGGCAACGACCCGCACTCGTTCGCCAACGCGAAGCTGTGGGTCAAGGTCGGGATCCTGCTCGCGGGCGTGACCATGAACCTGATCCTCGCGTTCGCGATCTTCACCGGGATCGCGCTGTGGGGCGAGCCGGCGATCGGCGTCACCGTCGACCAGGTCGTGCCCGGGTCACCTGCAGCACAGGTCGGCCTCGAGCCGGGCGACACGATCGCGACGGTGGACGGGCGCCAGTACTCCGCGTTCGATCTCCAGTCGGGGAACCCGCTCGTCTCCATCCGGGCGCTCGCGGGCCAGACCGTCGTCCTCGGCGTCGTGCACGCCGACGGCACGACCGAGGACGTCACCGTCACGTTGCGCGTCCCGTCCTCGCCCGAGCAGGGCGCGCTCGGCGTGTCGACGAAGAGCGGCACGCAGGTCGGGACGATCACGTACACCCCGGCCGAGGCCGTGCAGCTGGGCTGGAGCCGCACCGTGGAGGCGTTCGGCCTGATCCTCGGCGGGCTCGGCGACCTGGGCCGGTCGATCGTCACCAGCCCGACCACCCAGCCGCCGGCCTCCGGCCCGATCGGGATCGCGTTCGACCTCGGCGACATCCTGTGGAACCTCGGGCCGCTCTACGTCCTGTACATGGCGGCCCTGCTGTCCGCGAACCTCGCGCTGGTCAACGTGCTGCCGTTCCCGCCGCTCGATGGCGGCCGCATCCTCGTCATCCTGCTCAAGGCGATCCCCGTCTACGGCAAGAAGATCTCGGTCCGCGCCGAGCAGCTCACCTACGCCGTCGGGTTCGTCGCGCTGTTCACGTTCCTGATCTGGATCACGGTGTTCGACGTGGCCAAGCAGGTCGGAGGCGGCCAGTGACATCCCCCGACCGGCTGCGGCCGGTCCGCCGGCCGACGGTGTCGGTCGACGTCGGAGGGGTCCTCGTCGGGAGCGCGCATCCGGTCGTCGTGCAGTCGATGACCAACACCGACACCGCGGACGCGGACGCCACGGCCATCCAGGTCGCGCGCCTGGCCCACGCCGGCTCGCAGCTCGTGCGCGTCACGGTCAACACCGACGAGGCCGCGGCCGCGGTCCCGGAGATGGTGCGCAAGGTCCGAGGGCTCGGCGTCGACGTCCCGATCATCGGCGACTTCCACTACAACGGGCACAAGCTCCTCGTCGCGTACCCCGAGATGGCGGCGGCGCTCGACAAGTACCGGATCAACCCTGGCAACGTCGGCACCAGGCACCACGACGTCAACTTCCAGACGATCGTCCGGGCCGCCATCGACAACGGCAAGCCCGTCCGCATCGGCGTGAACTGGGGCTCGCTCGACCAGCAGCTGCTCACGACGATGATGGAGGCGAACGCGCGGGAGATCGAGCCGCGCGACGCCCGCGACGTGATGATCGACGCGATGGTCGAGTCGGCGATGCGCTCCGCGGAGCTCGCCGAGGAGACGGGCCTCCGCCACGACCGCATCATCCTGTCGGCGAAGGTGTCGGGCGTGCGGGACCTCGTGGACACGTACCGCCGGCTCGCGCCTCGCTCGGACTACCCGCTCCACCTCGGCCTGACCGAGGCGGGGATGGGGATGAAGGGCATCGTCGCCTCGACGGCGGGCCTGAGCCTGCTCCTCAACGAGGGGATCGGGGACACGATCCGGGTGTCCTTGACGCCCGAGCCCGGGGCGGGCCGCGAGCTCGAGGTGGAGGTCGCCCAGCAGGTCCTCCAGTCCATGGGGCTGCGCTCGTTCCTGCCGCAGGTGTCCGCGTGCCCCGGCTGTGGCCGCACCACCTCGACGTTCTTCCAGGAGATGGCACAGCAGATCACCGACCACCTCAAGGCGCGGATGCCCGAGTGGCGCGAGACCCACCCCGGCGTCGAGGACATGAAGGTGGCCGTGATGGGCTGCGTGGTGAACGGGCCCGGCGAGTCGAAGCACGCGGACATCGGGATCAGCCTGCCGGGCACGTTCGAGGCGCCGGTCGCCCCCGTGTTCGTCGACGGGACGCTGGACCGGACGCTCCGCGGCGACCACATCGTCGCCGAGTTCATCGACCTGCTCGAGGACTACGTCGACCGCCGCTACGGCGCGGGCGTCGAGGCCGTCGCCGGTCGCTGACGCCGGATCGCGGACCGCCCGGTTCGCTCCGGGTCAGGCCGCGTCCTTGGGCTCCGCGAGCGCACCGCTGCGGTCCGCGCGCGTCAGCCGTCCATAGGACGGACCGTATCGAGCGTCGGACGAGCCGTTCGAGCGTGGGGTCGTGACAGTCGTCCGCGAGGGGGACGCAAGGCAGGATTGCGGTGTCAACGGGCCGCTGGGTGGACGGATGGCGAGTGCGAGCCGGCGGCCCGTGCAGACGGGCGGATCGCGCCGCCGAGTACCGTCCGCGCGGCGGACAATCGGCCTCGAATCGGGCCCTCGGGAGCGCGGACGCCAGGCCCCGGAGCGCGCGAAATCCGTGCTCCGGCGGACCGGGCCGAGCGTTGAGGGGTCCACGGGCCCGGGTGTATACTTTCCCGCAACAACGCAGGGCCGCCTCTGGACGTGGGTGACCAACCCACGTTTCTTTGTGTCGGCGACCCTGCCTCCATCGAGCACTGAGAGCAGGAGGCACCCCATGAGCCGTGACTTCGTCGGTGCGCTGCTCCAGCTCAACGCAGAGAAGCAGGTCTCGCGAGAGGCCCTCGTCCGCGCCCTCGAGGAGGGCATCCAGGCAGCCTATCGCCGGGTCGCCGGCGAGGAGGACATCTTCGTTCGCGTCGAGCCGGAGAGCGGCCGGATCGATGTCTACCGCGGACGCTACGTCGTCGACGAGATCGAGGACCCGATGGTCGAGGTGACCGTCGACGAGGCGCGCCAGACCAACCCCGACGCCAAGGCCGGCGACGTCATCGAGCTCGAGCTGCTCGACGGCGAGAAGTACGGCCGGATCGGCGCGCAGACCGCGAAGCAGATCATCCTCCAGCGCATCCGCGAGGTCGAGCGCGACCAGGTCTTCGACCAGTTCGCGAACCGCGAGGGCGAGCTGATCACCGGGTCCGTCTCGCGGGTCGAGCCGCGGGCGATCATCCTCGACGTCGGGAAGGGCGTCGAGGCGATCCTCGCCACCAGCGAGCAGAGCCCGCTCGAGCACTACCGCATCGGCCAGCCGGTGAAGGCGTACGTGCTCGAGGTCCGGCGCTCGGCGCGCGGCCCGCAGATCCTCGTCAGCCGGACGCACAAGGGCTTCCTCCGACGCCTGTTCGAGCTCGAGGTACCAGAGATCCACGCGGGCACCGTCGAGATCAAGGCGATCGCCCGCGAGGCTGGCAGCCGGTCCAAGGTGGCCGTCTCGTCGCGGCAGGAGGGCCTCGACCCGGTCGGCGCCACGGTCGGCCAGCGGGGCGCTCGTGTCCAGGCGGTCGTCGCGGAGCTCGCTGGCGAGAAGATCGACGTGATCCCGTGGAACGAGGACGCATCGGTGTTCGTCGCGAACGCGCTGTCGCCCGCGCAGGTGATCGGCGTCGCGATCGACGAGGAACACCGCATCGCGGCCGTGACCGTGCCGGAGCGCATGCTCTCGCTCGCGATCGGGCGAGAGGGCCAGAACGCGCGTCTGGCCGCGCGGCTGACCGGGTGGCGGATCGACATCCGGAGCGATGTCGCCGCGGCCGAGGCAGCGGCACCGGGACCTGCGGAGACGCCGACCGAGGCTGAGCCGGCGACCGAGACCCAGCCGCCGGTCGATGCGGCGCCGGCTGCCGAGCCTGCTGCCCAGGTGGACGAGACGCCCGCCGAGGCGACCACCGCGGAGGCGGAGGCCGTGGCCGCGCCGGCGAAGAAGCCGCGGGCCACGAAGAAGGCCGCGCCGGCCGAGCCGGAAGCCCCGGCCGACGCAGGCAGCACCGACGGCGCGTCGGCGGGACCCACCGACGAGACCGATGCGGCCGCCACGCCCAGGCGGGCGACGAAGAAGAAGGCCTCCGAGGAGGTGTCGTCGTAGCCCCGGCGACCGCCCGGCAGGCCCGGGCAGCCGCCCCGCGTCCCGTCCCGACGCGGACCTGCGTTGCCTGCCGGACCGCGCGTCCGAAGCGGGATCTCGTGCGGGTGGTCCGCACGCCGGGCGGTACGATGGTGCTCGACGAGACCGGCCGCGTCGCAGGACGCGGCGCATACCTGTGCCGGGACGCGGCCTGCTGGGATACCGCGGGCAGGCGACGGGCCATCGAGCACGCGCTCGGGGCATCGGTCCCGGACGACCTCGCGGCGACCCTCGCCGCCGGACCCGATGGCCTCGGGTCCACAACGACAACGACAACCACCACCGGCGCCCAGCCCGACCAGGGCGAGCGCGCGCCGACACCGAACATGAACCACGAAGGAGGGCCCAATGGCCAGGAGTAGGAGCGGCACCCGCGGCCGGCGCGGACCCCGCAAGCCCCCGCGGCGTACCGGGTTTCAGCCGGGCGCCGTCCAGGTCATCGACCCGAGCGAGCGCGGCGCGATCGAGCTCCCGGGCACGATCACCGTCAAGGAGCTCGCGGATCTGCTGACCGTGAGCCCGGGCGACATCATCCGGGAGCTCATCAAGAGCGGCATCTTCGCGACCATCAACCAGCTCATCGACCGCGACACGGCAAGCCTCGTCGCCGAGGAGCTGGGCTACGAGGTTGCCGAGGCCGAGGCGCCCGCCGCGACCGAGGAGGACGAGGACGGCACCGGGCCCGCGCCCGAGGCCGCCAAGGAGGTCCTGTTCGAGGACGACGACGAGGCGGACCTCGTCGACCGCGCCCCGATCGTCACCGTGATGGGCCACGTCGACCACGGCAAGACGAGCCTCCTCGACGCGATCCGCTCGACCCAGGTCGCGGCCGGCGAGCGCGGCGGCATCACCCAGCACATCGGCGCGTCCGAGATCACCACCAAGGACGGCAAGCGCGTCGTGTTCCTCGACACCCCGGGCCACGAGGCGTTCACCTCGATGCGTGCCCGCGGCGCGAAGGTCACCGACATCGCGGTGATCGTCGTCGCGGCGGACGACGGCGTCATGCCCCAGACGCTCGAGGCGATCAGCCACGCGAAGGCGGCCAAGGTGCCGCTGGTCATCGCGATGAACAAGATCGACCGGGCGGAGGCGAACCCCGACCGGGTCAAGACCGAGCTCGCCGAGGCCGGCGTCGTCGTCGAGGACTACGGCGGCGACGTGCCGCTCGTGCCCGTGTCGGCGAAGACGGGGCAGGGGATCACCGAGCTGCTCGAGATCATCCTGCTGGTCGCGGACCTCCAGGAGCTCAAGGCGAACCCGAAGCGGGACGCCGTCGGCACGATCATCGAGGCGCAGCTGGACAAGGGCCGTGGCCCCGTGGCGACCGTGATCGTCCAGACCGGCACGCTGCGTGTCGGCGACGTGGTCGTCGCTGGCAACACCTACGGCAAGGTCAAGGCCCTCGAGAGCTCGACCGGCAAGCGCATCACGAAGGCCGGGCCGGCCACGGCCGCGGTCATCCTGGGCCTGTCCGACGTGCCCGAGGCCGGCGATGTCATCCGCGTGGTGGGCGACGAGAAGATCGCCCGGGCGCAGGTCGAGACGCGCAGGAACGAGGCCGCTGCCCGCGAGGGGGCCGGTGCCGGTCGCGCGACCCTCGAGGACCTGTACCGCCAGATGCAGGCGGGCCAGGCCAAGGAGCTCCGGATCATCCTCAAGACCGACGTGTCGGGCTCGCTCGGGGCGATCACCCGCGCGCTGGGCCAGCTCTCCTCGGACGAGACGAAGATCAACGTCCTGCTCGAGGCGGCCGGCGACATCACCGACAACGACATCATGCTCGCGACGGCGTCCAACGCGATCGTCGTCGGGTTCAACACCGGGATCACGGACACCGCCCGTCGCGCCGCCGAGGCCGAGGGGGTCGACGTCCGGCTCTACGACATCATCTACAAGCTCACGGACGACATCGACGCGGCCCTCAAGGGCATGCTCGAGCCGGAGATGGTGGAGGTCGTCGAGGGCCGCGCCGAGGTGCGCCAGATCTTCCGGGTCGGCAAGAGCACGGTCATCGCCGGCTGCTACGTCACCGACGGCCGCATCGTCCGCAACGGCGGTGCGCGTGTCTGGCGCGGCGGGCGGGTCATCGAGACCGACCGCATCGAGTCGCTCCGGCGGTTCCGGGACGATGTCCGCGAGGTCGCCCAGAACTACGAGTGCGGCATCGGGCTCGAGGGTTTCAACGACCTCGTCGAGGGCGACATCATCGAGTGCTTCACGACGCAGGCGCGCAGCCGGATCGCCGGCTGACACGCGGCACGGGCGGCCCGGGTCACATTCCCGGCCGCCCGGCGTGACCCACCTCGAGGCCACCCGATGAGCCAGCGGACCGACCGCGTCGACGAGCTCCTGCGCCAGGAGATCGGCGCGCTGCTCGCGAAGGAGATCGCCGATCCCCGGATCGGCTTCGTGACGATCACCGACGTCGAGACGACGCCGGATCTTCGGCATGCCAAGGTGTGGGTCAGCGTGATCGGCGGCAAGGCCGACCAGAAGGAGACCCTGCGCGCGCTCCAGCACTCGATGGGGTACATCCGCCACGAGCTGGGCCGCACGCTGCGGATCAAGCGGATCCCGGACCTGCACGTCCATCTCGACGACACGGCGGAGCGTGGGACCCGCGTCCTGCGGCTGCTCGACGACATCGAGGAGGGCAAGGCGCCCGACGCGATCGAGCCGTACCAGGAGACGCTGCCCACGCCGGTTCAGCGGCTGCCCCACGAGGGCGACGCCGCCGTGGACGACGAGTCGTTCGGCGCGGCGGCCGCCGCGTACGCCGATGCGAACCCGGATCCCGTCAAGGCCGGACGACGGCCTTCGACGCGCCGCGGCCCGGGTGGCTCGCGGGCCGGCCGTGGCACTCCCCCGAAGACACCCCGCCGCGCCCCGAAGCACCGATGACGCACGCCGCCGACATCGTGGCGATCGCGCGCGACGCCGTGCCCGAGCCGGTCGTCGCTCGCCTCACCGCGGCGCGCAACGCGCTCGTCGTGAGCCACGAGAACCCCGACGCGGACACGCTCGGGGCGAACCTCGCGGTGTGCACCATCCTCGAGGCGTGCGGGGCGCGGGCGACGGCCGTCTCGACCGATCCCGTCCCGCCGCTGTACGCGTTCATCCCCGGCGTCGAGCGGTTCCGCACGGACCCCGATCCTGGCGAGCAGTACGACCTGCTCGTGCTCGTCGACTGCGGCTCGGCGGACCGTGTCGGCGACGTCGCGAAGCGGCACCCCGACCTGTTCGCGTCGCTGCCCCGCGTCATCATCGACCACCACGCATCGAACAGCGACGGCGGCGAGGCGGACTGGATCGAGCCGGGCTCGGCGGCCACGTGCGAGATGGTTGCGCTGTTGGCGGCGCGGCTCGGCGTGCCGCTGCGAACCGGCGACGGGGCCCTGGCCGCCGCGCTGATGGCCGGCGTCGTCATGGACACGGCGACGTTCGCGCACCCGAATGCGACGCCTCGGACCCTCACGGTCTCGGCCGCGCTCGTCGCTGCCGGCGCGCCGCTGTCGGACATCTCACGTCGCCTGTACCGCACCAAGCCGGGCGCCCAGCTGCGGCTGTTCGGCCGGGTGCTGGACCGGCTGCAGACCTCCGACGACGGCCGCGTGATCTGGTCCACGCTGACCAACGCGGACTACCCGGCGACCGGGTCCATCCGCGCGCATTCCGAGGGAATCATCGACCTGCTCGCGCAGTCGGACACGGCCGAGGTCGCGATGCTGCTCAAGGAGGGCGAGGACGGGGCGACCCGACTGTCGGTGCGCACGAAGCCGGGCGGCGTCGACGCGACCGTGCTCACGGGGGCGTTCGGCGGGGGCGGTCACGCCCGGGCGGCGGGCGCATCCGTTCCGCTCCCGATCGACGAGGCGGTGCCGGCCGTGCGTGCGGTCGCCGAACGACTCGCGGCCGAGGTCACGCGATGACGCGAGGCGACCGGAGCGGCGGCCTCGACGGCGTCCTCGTCGTCGCCAAGCCGACCGGGCCGACATCGCACGACGTCGTGGGGCTCGTCCGGCGGCTCTCGCAGACGCGGCGCGTCGGCCATGGCGGCACGCTCGACCCGTTCGCCGCCGGCGTCCTCCCCGTGTTCCTCGGCCGTGCCACGCGGCTCGTGGAGTACCACCTGGGGGCGACGAAGCGCTACCGCGCGACGATCTGCTTCGGCGAGACGTCGACGACTGACGACATCGACGGCGAGCGGACCCCGGTGGATGGCCCGCCGGTCACCCGCGAGGCCGTGGAGGCGGGACTCGCGGCCCTCACCGGCCCGATCCGCCAGGTGCCGCCGGTCTACAGCGCCGTGCAGATCGAAGGCCGGCGGGCCTACCAGCTGGCGCGGGCGGGGCAGCCGGTGGAGCTCGCGCCGCGCGACGTCACGATCCACGAGCTGACGCTGCTCGAATGGGACGGCACGGATCCATCCCGACCCGTCGCCGTGACCGAGGTCGTCTGCTCGGCCGGCACGTACGTCCGGGCGCTCGCGCGCGACCTCGGAACATCACTGGGGAGCGGAGCGTACCTGGGCGCACTGGTCCGGACCGCCTCGGGCCTGTTCCGGCTCGAGGACGCGGTGAGCTTCGAAGACCTGCGTGATGGCGCGGCCGGTGGCGCGGAGGGGTTCGCGTCGCTGCTCAAGCCCATCGACGCCGGGCTCGAGCACCTGCCGCACGCGCCGATCACCACCGACGAGCTGCGGCGCCTGTTCGAGGGCCTCCCGACCGGCCCCAAGACCCCGCTCGACGTCCGCGACGCGCCGGTGGTGCTCGCCGTCGGGCCGGACGGCACGGTCGTCGCGATCTGCCGCGCGGTCAACGGCACGCTCCACCCGCACAAGGTCCTCGCCGACCGCCCCGCGCCCGTCGAAGCGTGACCGACCGCGTGACGATGGAGGTCGCCCGCGGCCTCGAGGGGCTGGCGCCGTCGAGCGCCCCGCTGTTCGTCGTCGTCGGCGTGTTCGATGGATTGCACCTTGGCCACGCGTACCTCCTGGAGCACCTCGTCCGCGAGGCCGTGACCCGCCACGCCCGCCCCACGGTGATCACGTTCGACCATCACCCCGACGAGATCCTCACCGGGTCTGCCCCGCCGCTCCTGTGCGACCCGGACGAGCGGGTGGCGCGGCTCGCCGACGCGGGCGTGGACGCCACGGTGGTCGTCCATTTCGACACGCGCCTGCGCGAGACGCCATACGACGCGTTCGTCGCCCAGGTCACGGACCGGGCGCCGCTCGCCGGGTTCCTCATGACCCCAGACGCCGCGTTCGGCTACCAGCGGGGCGGCACGCCAGCGGCGCTCGCGGCGCTCGGGGCGGAGCGAGGGTTCGAGGTCGTTGTGATCCCGCCGTTCGAGCTCCAGGGACGCCCGGTGCGGAGCACGGACGTCCGGGCTGCGATCGCCGCCGGCGACCTTGCCACGGCCACGCGCCTCCTGGGCCGGCCGCACGCGGTCGTGGGCGACGCGACGCCGGACGGGGAGGGGAGCGTCGTCGGCTTCGAGCTGCCGGTCGCGCTGCCGCCTGCCGGCGACTACGCCGCGCTCGTGGAGGGCGAGGCGGAGACGGTCACCGTCAGGGACGGCAAGGTGTGGCTCGGCGGGTGGCGCAGCGGGCGCACCCGTATCGCGTTCGCGTCATAGCGCTGGCGCGGGACGCGGTCGCGCCCCCCACCGCCCGACTCACCGCGTGAGTCAGGATGCGACTGCGCCAGCCTTGGGAACGGTGCCCGAGTGGCAGTAACGCGACGTCACCATGCAGGCGAGCCGGCGAAATGACGCACATCGTGGGTTCGCGCGGGCCGAGCGGACCATGCCGGCCGACGGTTCGCGCCCGGTCCAACTCAACCGATGCGTCACGAGGCGCGCCCTCGAGCGTGGCGACGACCCGCGAACGGCACGATGAGAGCGGCGCCGTGCGGGCGGGCGGACGAAATGACTCGCGCCGTGAGTTTGCGCCGGCGGCGCCCGCTCGGGCGACGCGACGGACGGAGCGCGCGACGGACCGAACGCTCGAACGAAGTGGCGAGAGCAGGCCCTAGCCGCGGAGCTCGATCGCGGCCTTGTCCTTCTCGGTGACCTCGTCGGGTTTCTTGCCCAGGATGATCATCCCCAGCACGTCGTCCGGCGTGACCGTGTCCTTCACCACCGTGTCCACGATCCGGCCGTGGTACATGACGCTGATCCGGTCGGACAGGTCGAACACGTCGTGGATGTCGTGGCTGATCAGGAAGATGCCGATGCCCTCTTCCTTCAGCTGCCTGACGAGGTTCCGCACCTGGGCGGTCTCCGCCGGCCCGAGCGCGGC
>DASSRG010000091.1:0-21024 GCA_035701885.1 Candidatus Limnocylindrales bacterium | reverse complement strand
CGGTGGACAACATCGGCGGCGTCCTGTCCGCGGTCATGATCGGCGCGCTGGTCGTCGGGCTGAACTTCATCCCGGTGGCGTCGCTCCAGCAGGTCGCGATCGTGTTGTTCGTCGTGGCCGCTGTGGGCGTGGTGCTGTTCGTGCTGCGCCAGCAGCGCGCCGAGAACCCGCTGTACGACCTGAAGATCGCGCGCCGGCCGACGTTCTGGGTCGCGGGTCTGGCGGGCGTGATCGTGTTCGGGTCGCTGATGGGCATCGCCTTCGTCAACCAGCAGTACCTCCAGAACGTCCTGGGCTACAACACGCTCCAGGCGGGCGCCGCCATCCTGCCCGCGGTCGTGTTCATGGTCCTCGTCGCGCCCCGCTCCGCGAAGCTCGTCCAGCAGGTCGGGTCACGCGCGACGCTGCTGATCGGGCAGACCGTCCTCGCCGTGACGTTCCTCGCGATGCTGCTGCTGTGGCACGAGGACACCCCGTACTGGGTGATCGCGATCCCGCTCGCGATGATGGGGATCGGCGTCGGCATCGCCGGCACGCCGTCCTCCAACTCGCTCACGGGCTCGGTGCCGGTGACCCGGGTCGGCATGGCGTCGGGCACCGCGGACCTCCAGCGCGACCTCGGCGGGGCGCTGATGTCGTCGATCTTCGGCGCCGCACTGACGGCGGGCTACGCCGCCGCGATGGGGTCCGCGATCGCCGCGTCCGGCCAGGACGTCACCGCGACGACCCAGAGCATGCTCCAGCTCTCGTACTCGAGCGCGGCCGACCTCGCGACGCAGTACCCGCAGTACACGGACCAGATCCTGGCTGCGGCGAAGTCCTCGTTCCTCGCCGGCGACAACCTCGCCTACATCGCGGGCCTGGTCGCCGTGGGCATCGGGATCGCCGTCACGTTCTTCCTGTTCCCGAACCACGAGCAGGAGCAGCGCCTGCGTGAGGAGTTTGCGAAGGAGGACGGGACGCCCGGGCCCGAGACGCCGGCCCCGGTCGCGACCGACGTGCCGGTGCCACAGGGCGCCTGACGCCAGCCCCGCTCCGTCAGCGTTCGCCGGCCGCGCGACCCACGGGCGACACCGGACGCCGGAGCGTACCGGCGAGTGCCGGGTGGTGCACCTCGTTCATGGCGGCCACGCGCTTCATCAGCGCGTTCGCCTCGCACTCCGCACGCCGCCGTGCAGGCGTCCCGGGCGGCAGGGAGTTCCGCGCCACGATCGCCCGCTGGAGCGCGCTGACGAGCTGGTCGTAATCGGTGTCCATCGTTCCCGGATGCGCCTCGTCGTCAGGGTTCCGAGCGGCGGAGGCGCCAAGCGGAGCGCCGGCCCCCGAGCAGGGCCCGCCGCTCGGAACGTCCTCACGATGGAGCACGAGGGCGAGCTCAGCCATCGGTATTCGGCCCCGATGCGGCGCGGACCGGGACCTCCGAGACCCCTACGGAGTGGCGCACCCGCGAGGGCGTGCGACGGTCAGGGAGCCTCGTGACGGCGGCGGTAGATCCGCGCCGCGTCGAGCCTGCTCTGGACGCCGAGCTTGTCGAGGATGTTGCGCACGTGCGACTCGACCGTCCGCCGGCTGACGACGAGCGCCACCGCGATCTCCCGGTCCGTCATCCCGTCGGCGAGCAGCCCGAGCACCTCGTTCTCGCGCACCGTGAGCTCGGGGAGTGCCGTGACGCCGACCGCCTGGTGGCGCGGCAGGGCGTCCGCGAGGCGGCTGACCAGCAGCGTCGCGTCGCGCCGCGCCATCGGCATGATCCCGTCCCGGACGGCCCGCACCGAGCGCACGAGCGCGTCCGGGCTGAGGTCCTTCGACAGGTAGCCACGGGCGCCCGCCCGGATCGCGTCGAGCAGGTCGCGCTCGGCCCGCGAGACCGTGAGCATCACGATCCACGTCTCCGGGAACCGGGGTGCGAGGTCGCGCAGGACCTCGGTCCCGCGCATCCCGGGCAGGTCGATGTCGAGCAGCACGACGTCGGGACGCTCGGCGTCGACGATCGCCATCGCCTCTTCGCCGGTGGCGGCCTCGCCCACGACCTCGAGGTCAGGCGCGGCATCGAGGGCGTGCCGGACCGCCGCCCGGACGAGGGTGTGGTCCTCGATGAGGACGATCCGGAGCGGGCGATCGATCATGCGGCGGGTCCCGGGAATCGCAGCGTGACCCGTGTCCCGTCGCCGGGTGCCGACTCCACGACGAGCGAACCGCGGAGGAGCGCCGCCCGCTCGCGCATCCCGAGGATCCCGTGGCCGCGCACGGGCTCGGACACCACGAACCCGGCGCCGTTGTCCCCCACCACCAGCATCACGTCGGATCCGACACGCGCCAGGCGGACGCGGATCCGCGTCGCATCCGCGTGCTTCTCCACGTTGTGCAACGCCTCGTCGAGCACGCGCAGCGTCTCGGTCGCCTCGATCCCCGTCACGTGCACGTCACCGTCGAGCTCCAGGTCCACGAGGTACCCCGTGCGCGCCGCGAACGCGTCGAGCCGGCGCGGCAGCTCTTCCTGTACCGAGAGGCCGGCGTCGAACCCCGCCCTGAGCGCGAGCACCGCGGCCTGCGCCTCGGCCCGCGCCGCCTCGACGGCGTCGCGCGTCCGTCCGAACTGCTCGCCCACCGTCTCGCCTGCGCCGTCGAGCTCGGTCCCCAGGCGATCGAGCTCCAGCTTCGCGGTCCACAGGTCCTGGGCGATCCCGTCGTGGAGCTCGCGGGCCAGCCGAGCCCGTTCGGCGATCGCCGTCCGGTCCGCCTCGGCCGAGGCGAGCACCGTGAGCCGCGAGTTCGCCGACCGCAGGGCCTGGAGGTCCTGGCGCAGGCCCGCCAGGAGGCCGACGGCCAGCACCACGTAGCTCAGGACCCGGAGGACGTCGCCGGTCGACACCAGGCCCGAGTACACCGCGGGGTAGAGGATGAACTGGACCTGCGAGTAGACGGCGAGGATCAGGGCAGGGACGAGGTAGCGGCGCGGGATGCCGGCGGCCCCGCGATCGGCACGCGAGTAGGCAACCGCCGCGACGACGAGCAGCACGCAGGCCGCGCCGTCGAGCAGGAAGATCCCCGCGTTGACGCCCGGCAGCGGCGCCGTCGAGAACGTCTCGTCGGCGAGCCGCTCGAGCGTCGCCGGGTCCACGAGCACCGGGATGGCGTCCCTGATGCTCCACAGCCCGACGCAGGCGAGGCCCAGCAGCAGCACGGGCGTCCAGACGACGAGCCGCGGCGAGCGGACGGCAGGCGCGCGGGCGGGACCCAGCAGCGCCCCCGCCGTGAGGAGGCCTGCCGACAGGAGCCGCGCGGCCGCCCAGAAATAGAGCGGCAGCTGGCCCGGGTCGCCCAGCGTGAGACCGAGCGCCCTGTCGGCGCCGGCCATGATCACCACGAGGTTTGCGAGGCTGGCCACGGCGAGCACCAGGAACGCGGACGCCTCGAGCAGCCCCTCCCCCGCCCCGTGCTCCCGATATCGGGCGAAGCTGAGCCCCGACACGGCGAGGGCGACGACGGTTCCCGTCGTCAGGAGCGCGACGTCGAGCTGCGGCTCGTACAGGGCGAACGGCAGGCTCGTGAACGCCGTGACAACCGTCGCCAGGCCCAGGATTGCCGCGAGCAGCCAGTCGGCGCGCGAGCCGTGGACGCCCGCGATCGCGGGACCTTGCCCACGGGCCGGTGCCCGAGTCTGCTGGCGGATGAGCTGCATGGCGTCGAACCTACGCGCCGCGGCCGGGACCGTCCAGCAGGAGCGGGTGCACCCGCCGCCCTCAGGCCCCTACGGAACGGCGATCCCCGCCTGCGTACGTATCTCCCTCGTCGTCGTCGGCCGCACGGTCAGGGACCGCCACCGATGCGAATCCGCCCCCGGCGGCGCAGGATCGAATCCATCGGGGGTGTTCGGCCGACCCACTCGGCCTGACCGGGGAGTTCAGATGCGCACCAATCTCATGCGTGTGGTCGCGGCCGTCGCGGTCGCCGCGATCCTCGCGGGACAGTTCGCGACCGCCGCGCTGGCCAAGGTTCCCGAGGCGACCGCCACCAGCACGACGTTCGGCGACTTCGGGGGCAACGGGGACGCGGGCTTCAGCGCCACGCTCCAGTACACGGCGAAGAGCACGGCGTCGAAGGTCTACCTCAACGTCGCGATCACCGGTGGCGTGTCGGTGCCGCTCCTGTCCGTCACGCGCAAGGGCGTCCCGACAGACGACTGCGTCGTCGTCTCCTCGCCGCTCGCGATCCGCTGCCTGTTCAAGCTCGTCCGTGCCGGCGACACGCTCAGCGTCGTCTACGCCGTCCGGCCGCAGACCGATGTCGCGGCCGTCTCCGCCGACGCCGAGTGGAGCACCACCGGATACGTCAGTGGCGGCAACAACAGCCACGGTGACGCCTGGCAGGACGGGGTCCGGACCGCGAAGCGCAACCCGAGCCCGAACTTCGCGGGCGGGTTCGGCAACCGGGTCCTCTCGACGACTGGCGTCCCGGGCGCCGGCAACCCGCAGGTCGCGAGCCTGCTGGACCTTCCCGAGGGTCGGTACGCGAGCATCGACGACGACGCCGGCCCGACCGGCACGGACTACCCGCTCATCGTCATCAGGGTCAACGACGGCAAGCCTGCGCCGTTCCGGGTCCAGATCAAGTACCCCGACGGGCCGAAGCCGGTGTCGTTCGTCCACGTCTCGGACGGGCACGAGGATGCGGAGTACTTCCGCTGCGTCCACGGCCAGCCGCCGGTGAACTGCTTCACGTTCGACAAGGCGACGAAGACGGCCACGATCTACCTGCTGCACAACGGGTCGCTGCGCCGGACGAGCTGACGCCTCGCGTCGGGCGCCGCGAACCGCGGCATGGATGATCGGGAGAGTTGGTGGAGATGGGGGAGAGTCGAACTCCCCGTCCAGAACCCTTCGCCTGAGACCAGCTACGAGCGTGTCCGATGATTTTCGTCAGCCGGTCGGGCGCCCATCGGCAGGCTTCCGTCCGGCCCATTCACGTGTCCCTAGATCGGGCTTGGCTCCGGCGTACGTGACCTCTGCCGGGTTGCACCTCCGCTGAGTGACGCTTCCACGGCCCGCGGAGGGGAGGCCGCTTCCACGCTCACCTTACGGCCTTAGGCCGCGAGGGCGAGAGCAGGCTGCTTGTTGGCAGGTACTTCGATTTGCCGCCTGTTTAACGAGGCCTGACGGCACCTCGGCTCGCGTTCCCAGACAGCCAGGCCCTGTCGAAACCACGCATCCCCACAGGGTCCGAACCGTCGTTCGGGACCATGAATCGTAGCATTCGGGCTCGTTCGTGACCATCGGCGGCCTTTTGGCGCGCCCTGGATCGGCCGCCGTTCAGGCCGTCGGGATCCGTCGCCCGGCGGATCGCCGGCCGTTCCGACCGAGCGTCCCGGTCGCCACGTGGAACGCCGGGCGTTCCGATCCGCGACGGCTGCCGACAGATGGAACGCCCGGCGATCCGGGACGCGCGATCGATGTGCGGAGCGGCGGTCGTCAGTCCTCCGCGCGCACCTGGACCGGCGCTGGCGCGAGGCGGCCACCCAGGTCCGGAACCTGGGGCAGGCGCAGCGACGCCCGCCGGCGGGCCGGGACGAACGTCGCCGCCACGGCCGCGACCGCGAGCACTGCGGCGCCGACCCAGACGGCCGGCACCATGCCGTCGACGAACGCCTGTGGGCTCTGGTACCCGCCGTTCGCGGAGAACACCGAGGCCAGCACCGCGACCCCGAACACGCCGCCGATCTCCCGGATCGTGTTGTTCACGCCCGACGCGCGACCCTCCTCCTCGGGCCGGACGGCCGACAGGACGAGGTTGGCGGTGGGGGCGAAGAACAGCGCCATGCCGGTCCCGCTGATGATGAAGGCGGGGACCATCGCGAGGTACTCGACAGTGGGGCTGGAGATCGCCGCGATCCACGCGAGCCCGAGCGACATCAGGACCATGCCGGTGACGAGCAGCGGCCGGGATCCGATGCGGTCGGACAGGACGCCGGCGATGGGCGCGACCACGATCGGCATCATCGTCCACGGGAGCGTCCGGACGCCCGCCTCGAGCGGCGAGTAGCCCTGGACGATCTGGAAGAACTGGGCCAGCAGGAAGATCGAGCCGAACAGGCCGAACGACATCAGCAGGCTGACGACGTTGGCGGCCGAGAACGCCCGGCTGCGGAAGAACCGCAGTGGCAGCATCGGGTTGGAGGTGCGGGCCTCCCAGGCGACGAAGGCGGCGAGCAGGACGGCGGCGGCGACGAACGCGCCGACGATCCCGGTGCTGGTCCAGCCCTCCTCGTTGCCGTGGATGAGCGCCCACACGAGGGCGAACAGTCCGCCGGACACGAGACCCAAGCCCGGCAGGTCGAGCGCGCCATCGGGACCGTGGGTCTCCCGCAGGAAGGCGGCGGCGAGCGGGACGAGGACGATGCCGATCGGGACGTTGACCCAGAAGATGAACTGCCACGACAGGCCCTCGACGATCGCGCCGCCGACGAGCGGGCCGAGGGCGATGGCGAGGCCGGCGATGGCACCCCACGCGCCGAGCGCGAGGCCACGCCGCTCAGCGGGCACGGCGTCCGAGAGGATGGTCAGGGTGAGCGGGGTCACGATCGCGGCGCCGAAGCCCTGGAGGGCGCGGGCGAGCACGAGCATGTCGCCGGTCGGAGCGAGGGCCGCAAAGGCCGACGCACCGGTGAACAGCGCCACGCCGATCGTGAACATGCGCTTCCGGCCGAACCGGTCGCCGAGCGCGGCGCCGGTGAGCAGGAGGACCGCGAACGTCAGGGTGTAGGCGTTGACGGTCCACTCGAGCTGGGACAGCGAGGCGCCGAGGCTCTCCTTGATGACCGGCAGGGCGGTCGTGACGACGAGGTTGTCGAGCGCGGTCATGAACAGGGCGATCGAGCTGATCGCGAAGGTGGCGATCGCCAACCGGCGGTTGGCCTGCTGCTGGGGCACGGGACGCTCCTTTCCGCGGCATTGGGCGCCGCCGTTGTTGCTAGTTAGTGCTCACTATCTTCGGGAGCGAAAAGGGGGGGACGCGGGCTCGCTAGCTCGTCGATTCGGGCACCCCCTCGCAGATCTGGCCCCAGGCGAGCTCCGAGTCATCGAGCTGCATCGCGGCCGCGACGTTCATGAGCATCCCTTCGGCGAAGAAGGTCCGGAGCTCGGTGCCCGGGACGCCGGAGCGCTCGGACACGAGCGAGATGAGCTCCGAGAAGCCGTTGCTGACGAACGCCCGGATCTCCGGGTCGTCGCAGGCTGCGAAGCCGTGGAGCTGGAGGCGGAGCAGCGACTGGTCCTCGAGCAGCCGGCCATACCGCTTCCCGATCGCCGCCAGGACGGGGTTGTACTCGTACGGCAGGTCGACGAGCGGGTGCTCGGCCGCGTCCTCGAACTCGGCCCTCAGCCTGCCGAACATGCGGTCCAGCGCGGCGATGAACAGGTCGCGCTTCGTGCCGAACAGTCGGAACAGGTACGGCTGGCTCACGCCGGCGAGCCGCGCGATGTCCTCGGTGGAGGTGCCGTGCAGGCCGGACGAGGCGAACGCGCGGACGGCGACCTCGACGACATCGGTGCGACGCTCGTCGGCGGTCAGCCGGTGGCCGGCGCCGGTCGCGCGCGTGGTCGACGCGTCGCCCGCGCGGCGGGCATCGCGGGTGGCGTGGGTGCGGGTGGGGGTCGAGGTCCGGCGAGGCATGGCGCGGATGTTAGTGACTACTAACTACCGTGTCAACACCCGAACTCGTGCGGCAGAATCGCGGCCGTGGACGTGCGGACGGCGAACGCGGCGGAGGGAGAGGCGATCGTCGCGCTGTGGGAGGCGGCAGGCTTGACGCGGCCGTGGAACGATCCCCGCGCGGACCTCGCGCGTGCCCTCGACGGGCCTTCGTCTACCGTGCTCGTCGGCCACGAGGACGGAGACCTCGTTGCGACCGCGATGGTCGGGCACGACGGGCACCGTGGCTGGGTCTACTACGTGGCCGTCCGCGAGGATGCCCGCGGGCTCGGATACGGGACCACGATCATGCGCGCCGCCGAGGATTGGCTTCGCCAACGCAGCGTGCCCAAGGTCCAGCTCATGGTCCGTGGCGACAACGCTGGTGCGGCCGGGTTCTACGAGGCGCTCGGCTACGAGCCGAACGACGTCCGGGTGCTCTCCCGTCGCCTCTGAGGCCGATCATCGGCGCGATTTGACATAGCGCCCGACGATCGACCGCATGACCACCACACCTTCCCGCCTCGCCCCGTTCCTTGCCCAGTGGGACCACATCACCAGCGTGCTCTTCGAGCGGCTCGACGGCCTCACCGACGAGGAGCTCCTGTGGGAGCCGGGCGCGAAGGTCTGGACCGTCCGGCTCGTGGACGGTCGCCCGACGCCAGACGTGGAGTCATGGCCGCCGACCGGCGAGGCGGCACCTCCCCGTACCCTCGCCTGGACCCTCGGACACCTCGGCGCGGGCTCGTTCACTCGCGCGGACTGGCTCATCGGGAGCCACTCGCTTCAGGATGGCGACCTCGTCTGGCCCAGGACAGCTGCCGAGAGCGTCGCCTTCGCCCGCGATGGCCTCCAGGCGTGGCGTGATGGCCTTGTCCAGATGAGCGACGTGGACCTCGACACGGTCGGTCGCAGCGCGTACCCGGGTGGCCTCGACCCCGAGCTGCCACTCATCGAGATCGTGTGGTGGGTGAGCAAGGAGCTCATCTTCCACGCCGCGGAGGCGTGGTACGTCCGGGACCTGTTCGCCAACCGGCGTCGCGATTGACTCCATCCGGAACCTTCGACGAACGACCGGCGTACGATCCGGAGATGCTGCACCCGGCCGCCGCCACGACCGCTGCCCTGCTCCTCGGCCGCCTCCTGGTGGCCGGGGCGATGCTGGTCGTCGCCGCCCTCGCCGTGCGCCGCCGATGACCGAGCCGCTCCCCCTGGACGAGCTGCTCCCGCGGCTCCGGGACCGCGCCGCCGACCCGGAACGCCGGACGTCGAGCCGCCCGAGCCAGCTCATGGCCGGTATCCGCACGATGGACCTGGGCGGCTTGCTGACGATGGGCCGGTCGCTCGCGTCCCAGCTGCGAGGCGTCGTGGCGGCGAATCAGGCGGGGACCGTCGACCCTGCCGGGCACGCCGCCGCGCTCGAGATCGAGCGGCAGATGACGACGCCGGCAGCGTTGGTCCTGCCCGGGCCTGCAGACGACGCGACCGTGGCCGCCGCCGAGGCCCGGCTCGGCGTCCGCCTCCCGCACGCCCTGCGCCGCATCTACGGCGAGGTCGCGGACGGCGGGTTCGGGCCTGGCGAGGGCATGCTGCCCCTGAGCCAGGTGGTCGGCCAGTACGAGGAGCTTCGGTCGCCCGGGATGATGCCCGAGGACCGCAGCTGGCCCGAGGGCCTCCTCCCCCTGGTGTCGATGGACCCCGGCTGGGACTGCGTCGAGGCGTCGAGCGGGCGCGTGATCGCGTGGGATCCGGAGGAGCTCGACGAGCGGGTGACGGACCGTGAGTGGGCGCGGGCGTTCCGCGAGATCCACCCCACGGTCGAGGCGTGGCTGACCGACTGGGTGGGCTCGAAGACGCAGCAGGAGCTGCACGAGGTCCAGATGCGCTCGATGCGCGAGAGCGGCGCGTACACCCACATCCGGAGCCTGCAGTCGATGTCGCCGGAGCAGCTCGAGTCGTACGGCCTCACGCCCGGCTGGGAGGCCGAGATGGCGGCCAACATGGGCGTCCCCTGGCCACCGCCCGGCGAGCCTGAGGCCGGCTGACTCCGGAGGCCGGCCGACCCACGCGCGAGGCGGCCTCGACGCACCACGGCCGCCGGTACCATCGCCGCCATGCGGCTGATCCCCTGGGAAGAGGAGCGGATCCAGGTCTTTGCCGCGGCCGAGCTCGCTCGCCGCCGCCGCGCCGCGGGGCTGAGGCTGAACCACCCGGAAGCCGTCGCGATCATCGTGGACGCGATGCTCGAGGCGGCTCGCGCGGGCGCCGGCTACGCGGAGGTGCAGGAGGCAGGCCGCAATGCGGTCGAGCCGGACGAGGTCATGGACGGCGTACGGGAGCTGCTCGACGACATCCGGGTCGAGGTGCTGCTCGGGGACGGGGCGCGCGTGATCGCGCTCACGGATCCGCTGGACCGTGGCACGCCGCCGGACTCGCTCGGCCCCGGCGCGCTGGTCATCGGCGACCCGTCCGACGTGGTCGTGAACGAGGGCCGTGAGACGATCGAGCTCGAGGTGACGAGCCGGTCCCGCCGCCGGGTCCGGGTCTCGTCGCACTTCCCCTTCGAGCGCGTGAACCCCCGCCTCGAGTTCGACCGTGACGCGGCTCGCGGCTTCCGGCTGGATCTGCCGGCCGGCGCCTACCTGGGCTGGGAGCCGGGCGAAACGAAGACGGTTCGACTCGTGCGCACCGGTGGCACGGGCGAGACCACCAGGTGACCCGCCTCTCTGCCGAGGAGTACCGCCTCCGCTACGGCGCGACGACCGGCGACCGTGTCCGCCTCGGCGACACCGATCTCTGGGTCCGCGTCCAGGAGGACCGGACCGCGCGCGGCGACGAGCCCGTCTGGGGCTACGCGAAGAACCTGCGCTCGCGGATGGCGCAGTGGGATGCCGCGACCGGGCCGTCCGAGCTCGACATCGTGCTCACCGGTGCGCTGGTCATCGACCCCGTCATCGGCGTCGTCAAGGCAGACATCGGCATCAAGGACGGCCGGATCGCCGGGATCGGGCGGTCAGGGAGTCCGGCGATCAGCGACGGGATCGACCTCGTCATCGGCCCGCACACGAAGTCGTACATGGCGTACGGGCTGATCGCGACCCCGGGCGCGGTCGACACGCATGTCCACACGATCACGCCGGAGCTCCTCGCGCCGGCGCTGTCCGGCGGCGTCACGACGTTCATCACCGCCGGCTTCGAGGAGCCGCCGTTCGCGATGGAGCGCGTGCTGGCCGGAATGGAGGCATGGCCGATCAACATCGGCATGCAGGCCGGCGCCCGGGCGAGCGAGGACGGGCACCTGGACGCGCTGGTCGAGGCGGGCGCCGTCGGGTTCAAGATCCACGAGGACAACGGGGCATACCCGGACCTCATCGACTGGGTCCTCCGCTACGCGGACGCGCGCGACCTCAGCGTGAGCCTCCACACCGACGGCCTGCACGAGAGCGCCGAGCTGGAGGACACCGTCTCCGCGATCGCCGGCCGAACGGTCCACGCCTACCACGTGGAGGGGACGGGAGGCGGGCACGTGCCGGACCTCCTCGGACTCGTCCGCGAGCGGTCGATCATCTGCTCCTCGACCACGCCGACGCTGCCGTTCGGCGTCCACACCGCCGCCGAGCACGTGCCGATGACGGTGCTCAACCACGGGCTCTCCTGGGCGATCCCCGACGACGTCGCGCTCGTGCGGGAGCGTGTGCTCGAGGCGCGAATGGCCGCCGAGGGGCCGCTCCACGAGCTCGGCGCGATCTCGATCATCAACTCCGACTCGCAGGGGATGGGCCGGATCGGCGAGACGCTCCGCCGGACGTTCCAGCTGGCCCACGTCATGAAGGCGTGGCGACGAAGCGTTGCCGCCGAGGGTGTCGCGGGGCTCCCCGACGACGCCGGCCTGGCCGATCCCGACGACCGCGACGACACGGCTCGCGTGGTGCGCTACCTGGCCAAGGCGACGATCGAGCCCGCACTCACGCACGGCATCGCCGACCACGTGGGCTCGCTCCAGCCGGGACGCCTCGCGGACGTGATCCTGTGGAAGCCGGGGTTCTTCGGCGTGAAGCCCGAATGGGTGTTCAAGGGCGGGTTCCCGGCCTGGGGCCCGCTGGGCGAAGGGAATGCCACAGTCGAGCGCGCCGAGCCCACCCGCTACCGGGCGGACTGGGCCGGCGTATCGACGGCCGCACCGAAGGTGTCGGCGACGTTCGTCTCGGCGGGCTTGAGCGCGTCGCAGGTCGACGCCCTCCGAGCGCGCCTCGGGACACGGCGCACGTTGCTGCCGGTCGGTGGGGTCCGGGGCCTGACGCGGGACTCGCTCCACACGAACCGGACCGCGCCTGCCGTCGACATCGACGTCCGCACGGGCGAGGTCTCGCTCGCCGGCACCCGCCTCGCGGTCGACCCTGTCGCGGACGTGCCCCTCAGCCGGCGCTACCTGCTCCGCTGACCGGCAGCCGCGACTCCCGTGCGCACCAGGCGCGCGGGTGGATGGGCGGCGTCGTCACCCGGCGCGCCGGATGCGCAGATCGGTCTTGCGCCCGCCCGCCCGATTCCTGCGCGTCACGCGCACGGAACCGGTCGCGCGTTCGCTCCAGTGCGCGTGACGGTGGCAGGGGCGGACGAACCGCCGACGCCGCGGACCTACCAGAGGTCGCCGACGGTGTAGCCCTCGGGGTATGGATCCGTCGGGTCGACGACGTACGACGCGAAGCCCGTGATCCATCCCGTGCCGGTGATCGTCGGGACGACCGCGGCCCGCTCCCCCACCCTCGTCTCCTCGAGCAGGCGGCCGGTGAACACCGTGCCCAGGATCCCCTCGTGCCGGAAGTCCTCGCCGATCGCCAACCGGCCCTTCGCGTGGAGGACGGCCATCTTGGCGCACGTGCCCGTGCCGCACGGGGACCGGTCGATGACGCCCGTCCAGGTGGACGGCTTCGACCAGTCAACGGCGCCAGTCGACACCGTGACCACGTTGCGCCAGGAGTTCGCGGGGTCGTGGGCGGGACCCGAGAGCTGCCCGATCGTGATGCCGGCGAACCCCGGCTGCTCCGGGTGGACGACCGGGAGCTGCTCGGCCGCGGCGGCCTTGATGAGCTCCGTGACCCGGGTGATGTCGCGGCCCTCGTCGGGCACGAGCCGGAAGCCCAGGGCTTCGGCGTCCGCGATGACATAGAACATCCCGCCGTACGCGACGTCCACGGTGACCGTCCCGACGTTCGGCACCTCGATCGGCACGTCCAGGTGGGTCGCGAACGCGGGCACGTTGCGGAACGTGACGCCGGTGACCTTGCCGTTCTCGCAGGTCGCGGTGACCCGGATGAGGCCCGCGGGCGCCTCGAGCGTGAGCTCGGTGACCGGCTCCACCATGGGCACCATCCCGGTCTCGAGCAACGCCGTGACGGTGCAGATCGTGTTGGAGCCCGACATGCCCGGGTACTCGACCTGCTCCATGATCACGAACCCCGCATCCGCCTCGGGGCGGGTGGGCGGCAGGACGACGTTCGCGCACAGGGCGGGGTAGCCGCGCGGTTCGCGGAGCATCAGCCGCCGCAGTCCGTCGCCATGCTCGGCGAGGTGGCGCATCTTCTCGAACATCGAGGCGCCGGGGACGTCGAGGACGCCGCCGACGATCACGCGTCCCGGCTCCCCGGCCGCGTGCACGTCCACCGCCTGGATCATCCGGGCGAGCCGCATCGATCCCTCCTGCTGTCAGCCGCCGCGACGCGCCTCCGCGACCTCGCGCGCGATGTCGCGCTTCGACTCGCGGTCCGCGATCTCGCGCCTCCGGTCCCACGTCTGCTTGCCGCGGGCGAGGCCCAGCCGCAGCTTCGCCTTGCCCTGGTCGGTGATGTAGATCTCGAGCGGGACGAGCGTCAGGCCCTTCGCCTTCGTCTTGCCCAGCAGCTCGTCGATCTCGGCGCGGTGGAGGAGCAGCTTCCGCGCGCGCTTCGGCTCATGGTTGAACCGCGCGTCGGCGGACTCCCACGGCGCGATGTGGAGCCCGATGATCCACGCCTCGTCCTTGTCGATCCGCGCATAGGCGTCGGCGAGGCTGACCTTGTGTGCGCGGACGCTCTTGATCTCGGTCCCGCGCAGCACGATGCCCGCCTCGAAGGTGTCCTCGATGCTGAACTCGTGACGGGCTCTGCGGTTCTGGGCGATGGTCTCGCCCATCTGTGGGTCTCCTCTCGTCGAACGGCGGCGCCGGCGGGCTGACCCGCGGCCAAAGGGCTCCGGACGCACGAACGCCGGCCCGTCTCCGGACCGGCGTTCGAATGCTACCGACCACCCGGTCGGGATCGACTCTAGAGGCCGACCTCCGCCGAGGTGGTGCAGTAACTACTACTGTCGATCACTGCACATCACCTCCTTTCGTTCGCAACTACCGTACCGGCGCCTCGAACGCGGGTCAAGCGTGGATTTCACAACCGGAATCACCCCGTCTGCGCGGGCCACCGCGTGCGCCGTCAGCGCGAGCCGGTCGCCTGCACGCCGAGGACCTCCAGGCCGGCGTCGACCGCCGGGTCGTCGCCCGGCTTCGTCGGCGTCGCGTCCACGACCACGTCCGGCACGATGCCCTCGTGGTGGATCCAGGTCTTGTTCGGCGTCAGCCACTTCGCGGTCGTCAGCCGGAAGCCGCCATGGTCATCCTCCAGCTGGGTCCACTGCTGGACGGTCCCCTTGCCGAAGGTCTTCGTGCCGACGAGCGTCGCGCGCCCACGGTCGTGGAGGGCGCCCGCGACGATCTCCGAGGCGGACGCCGAGCCGCCGTCGACGAGCACCACGAGCTTGATCCCCGGGTCCGTGGCCGCGCCGCCGGGGAGCGCCTTGGTCTCGACGAGGCTTCCGTCCGCGTACTGCTGCCAGAAGATCGGCCCGTCCGGGATGAACTGGGAGGCGATGTCGCGGGCGGCCGTCACGTACCCCCCGGGGTTGCCGCGAAGGTCGACCATCAGTGCCCGCTGGCCGCGCTCGACCGCGGCCTCCACCGCGGTGTCGAACTGCGCGGCGGCGTGGTCCGAGAAGCCCGCCAGCCGGATGTAGCCGACGGCCCCGTCCGCAAGGTTCTCCGTCTCGACCTCGGGCGTGACGATGACCGCCCGCACGATCTCGACATCGAACGGCGCGGCGCCACCGCGGATGATCGAGAGGGTGACCGCCGAATCCTTGGGCCCCCGCACCTTGTTCCGGGCCGCGTCCACCGTGAGACCCTCGAGCCGCTCGCCGTCGATCGCGTCGATGACGTCGCCGGCCTCCAGCCCGGCGCCCTCTGCCGGAGAGCCGGGGATGGGCGCGACGACGACCAGGCGGCAATCGGTCGCCAACGTCGTGCACGAGGACGTCTGGCCGGTCGAATCGACCGTCCCGATGGTCGCTCCGATGCCCTCGAACTCCCCGGAGATCGAGCGCAGGCTGTCCTTGAACTCCTCGCTGGTGAGGTACAGGGAGTACGGGTCGTCGAGCGCCCCGATCATCCCCTTGATCGCGCCCTCGATCAGCGCCTTGCGATCGACCGCTCCGCCCGCATAGCGCTCGGTCACCGCTGCGTAGGTGTCCCAGAAGGGCTGGAAGTCCGCGGCCTCGTCCGCCGGCGTGCCGGGGGTGAGGGCCGCCTGGCGACCCAGGGACCAGCCCGAGACGAACAGGGCGGAGCCGGCGAGAACCGAGACGATGGCGACGGCGACGAGGAGGGCGGTTGACGAGCGGCGCCGCGCAGCCACGGTGGCGATCGGTGCGACCGCGGCCGACGCGGACGAGGACGTGGGCGAGGACACCGAGGACGCAGGCCCCGCGAGGCCGTCGACGGCTGTGGCCTCGGATTCCGTGTCGGATGTCGGGTCGATCGGTGAGGTCGCGGCGGGCCGGCCGGGGCCGGCGTCCTGGGTCATCGAATCAGGTACGTCCGGACGGACAGCCAGGATCCGAGCACGCCGAGCCCGACGCCCGTCGCGGTCACGAGGATCGCGGTGTCGCGGCCCACCGAGCCCAGCTCCAGCGGCAGCACGTTGAAGAAGCTCACCATCGCCTGGCCCAGCGGCTCGGAGCCCGCATACAGCAGGCCGAGCGTGATCACGGCGCCCAGCAGCCCGACAAGCGCCCCCTCGAACACGAACGGCCACCGGATGAACGCGTCCGAGGCGCCCACCAGCCGCATGATCTCGATCTCCTCCGCGCGGGCGACGACCGCGAGCCGGATCGTGTTGACGATGATGAACAGGACGATCAGGCCCACGATGCCCACCATCGCCACGCCCGCGGTCCGGACGACGCTGGTCACCGTGAGGACCCGGTCCACGAGGGCCTGGATGTTGAGCACGTTGCGGACGATGGGGTCCTCGCGCAGCGCGCTCGTGACCGCCTCCAGTTGCGTCGGGCTCGTCAGCTTCACGTTGATCGAGGCGTAGAGCGGGTTGGATTCCAGGTACTGGCTGAGGTCGGTGCGGCCCTGGGCCTCCTGGGTCGCCTTGAACCGCTCGAGCGCCGCGTCGCGCGAGATGAACTCGACCGATGCCACCTGCGGCATCGCCTCGGTGTTGGCGATGAGCGTCTCGACCTGCCCGTCCGTGGCCGTGCGCTCGACGTACGCCACGACCTCGACCTTCTGCTCGACGAACGCGAGGCTCGCGAGCAGGACGTTCTGGAGGATGAAGAACCCGGCCAGCAGCGACAGCATGAGGACCATCGTCAGCGTCGCCGCGAGGCTCATGAGCGCGTTGCGCCAGAAGCCCTGCCACGCCCGCTTCATCGAGAACAGGACGAACGGGATCACGCCGGCTCAGTCCTCGCGGTGGTAGGCGGCACCGGTCTCGTCGCGGATGATCCGGCCGTCCTCGAGCGCGACGACCCGCTTGCGCAGCGCCGTCACGACCTGCGCGTCGTGGGTCGCCATCAGGATCGTCACGCCCAGCTCGTTGATGCGCAGCAGGAGCTGGATGATCTCCCAGCTGATGATCGGGTCGAGATTGCCCGTGGGCTCGTCGGCGATGATGATCCGCGGGTCGTGGACGAGCGCGCGGGCGATCGCCGTCCGCTGCTGCTCCCCGCCCGAGAGCTGGTCGGGGAGCTGCTTCGCCTGACCGGTGAGCCCGACCAGCGCGAGCACCCGGTCCACGGCCGGCCGGATCTGCCGCCGAGGAGTGCCGGTGACCTCGAGGGCGAACGCGACGTTCTCCCAGACGGTCTTGCGCGGCAGCAGCTTGAAGTCCTGGAAGACGATGCCGATCTTGCGCCGGATCTTCGGGACCTGCCGGCGGCGGATGCGGGCGAGGTCGAAGCCGTCGATGACGACGTCGCCCTGGGTCGCCAGCTCGTCCCGGATGAGCAGCTTCATCAGTGTCGACTTGCCGGCGCCCGACGGGCCGACGAGGAACACGAAGTCGCCTTCCGGGACGACGAGATCCACGTCCTTGAGCGCCTCCTTGCCGTTCGGATAGCGCTTCGTGACGTCATGCAGGACGACCACGGCATGGTCGGGCCGGGCGGGCCTGCCGCGGCCGGTGAGGCGGTCGAACAGCGACGGAGAGGTCGACGGGGTGGAGGGCGCGCCAGAGCTGACGGTCATCGGCGCGGAGTGGAGAGAGCCACGATCCCCGGAGGCTAGCACCGGTGCCGCCGCCGTGCCGGGCGCCCGTTAGACCAGGGCGAGGGAGATCGGAAGGTACCGGTCGAAGGGGTGCTCCGGACGGGACCAGCAGATGAGGCCCGGGAATCCGTCGAGGCGAAGGCCGGCGTCCAGCAGCGCGCGCGTCGCGACGTCCGCCGTCCCGGGGACCCACAGTGCGACCGGCCCGAGCGCCGGCGTCTCGCGCACGGCGACGCCGATGAGCGTCGGGTGAAGCGCGGCATCGAGCGCCAGGATCGGGCCCATCCGCCCGATGCCGGAGCCATACGCATATCCGTGCGCCCGGCCGTCGCCGCGGTCGCGCACGAGGAAGCCTGCCCGCCCGTCCCGCCGCAGGTACGTGTGGTCGGCGGCGTGCGTGACGCCGAGTACGGTCCCGTCCAGCTCGTCCAGTATCGACTGGAGACGCCGCTCGCCGTCGGGCTCGGTCGCCGCGACGCTCTCGAACGCGACCGCCTCGAGCGACGCCGGCAGCACGGGCAGCGCCTGGCGACGCCGGACCTCGCCGAACAGCCGCCAGATCGGGATGCGGGGGATCATGCCGCGCCGCGCGTACAGCCCGTTCGAGATCGGCTGGACGGCGTCCGTGCACATGCCCCACGTGTGGATCCCGCTGTCGAGCGCGTCGTCCGGCCCCGGCACCGCGGGCCCGCCGGCGACGACCGGCGCCCCGGCCTGCGCATGGTCCATCAGCGCCTGGCCGATCCCTCGCGCCTGGATCCCGGGTTGGACGAACAGCATCGCGAGGAACCACAGGCCGTCGCGGACGCTCGCCGCGCTGAACCCGACCACGTCGCCGGCGGCGTCGACGGCGACCCAGAACCGGTCCGGGTCCGTCCCGAGGAGGTGCGCGAGCAACCTGCGAAGCGGGCCCAGGTCATCGGGCATCGACGGCTGGTTGAGCCGCGACTGGTAGTCCTCGATCCCCGCCTTCCAGACGCGGGTGCACACGTCCAGGTCGTCGGACGTGCCGGTGCGATACCGGACGCCGGCGGTCACGCCCCCGCCGTGCGGGTCAGCGGTACCCGCCGCCGTCACTCGTCAGTCTTCCGCGTCGCCGTCGGCGCTGGGCGGTCGTCCGGTCGCCAGCCGCTCGAGCTCCGCCTGCATGAACAGGTCGAGGTCGCCGTCGAGGACCGCGCCCGTGTTCGACGTCTCGTGCCCGGAGCGCAGGTCCTTGACCATCTGGTAGGGGTGCAGGACGTAGCTCCGGATCTGGTTCCCCCAGCCGGCCGTCACGTGCTCGCCGCGGAGCTTGCGCAGCTCCTCCTCGCGCTTCTCCAGCTCCAGCTCGAGCAGCCGTGACTTGAGGACGCGGATCGCGAGCTCGCGGTTCTGGGTCGCCGACCGTTCGTTCTGGCAGGTGACGACGATGCCGGTGGGGATATGGGTCAGGCGGATGGCCGACTCGGTCTTCTGGACGTGCTGGCCGCCGGCGCCCGAGGAGCGGAACGTGTCGGTCCGGATCTCGTCCCAGTTGAGCTCGATCTCGACGTCCTCGTCGGCCTCGGGCATGACCTCGACGAGGGCGAACGTCGTCTGGCGGCGGTTCTGCGCGTCGTACGGCGAGATCCGGACGAGGCGGTGGACACCGCGCTCGGCGCGGAGCCAGCCGTAGGCGAACCGGCCGGTGACCGCGATCGTCGCGCTCTTGATCCCCGCCTGCTCGCCGGGCTGGGAATCGATGACGTCGGCCTTGAACCGGTGACGCTCGGCCCAGCGGAGGTACATCCGCAGCAGCATGTCCGCCCAGTCCGTCGCCTCCGTCCCGCCCGCGCCGGCGCTGATCGTCACGACCGCGTTCTTCGCGTCGTAGTCGCCCGAGAACAGGAGCAGCGTGCGCTCGCGGTCGAACTCGTCCGCAAGCGCGTCGGCCTCGCGGGCGACCTCCGCCTCGGTGTCGGCGTCCGGGGTGTCGACGAGGAGCGTCTGGAGCTCCTCGAGGTCATCGACGCGCTTCTCGAGGGCTCGCCACGTCTCGATCTCCTCGCGCAGGCCCTGTGCCTCGCGGACGACCTTCTGCGCGGACCGCTGGTCGTCCCAGAACCCGGGCTCGATCGCGCGGGCGTCGAGCTCTCCGACCCGTTGTTCCTTGGTGGCGAGGTCAAAGACGCCCCGAGGTCGACCGGATCCGCTCGGCGAGGTCCCTGAGGGCGGCGGCGTCCACTAGCCGCGGACCTGCAGGTCCTGGAGCAGGATCGGACGGAGCTCGATCAGCCGAAGGGCAGTCTTGCTCCGGGCGACGACGGGGTTCACGCAGGGGCAGTAGCTGTTGTGGGGGCAGACGCCGCAGTTGCCATCACAGTCCAGGGCGGCGGCGTAGCTGCAGTTGCGGCAATCCTTTTCACAGGCGATGAGATCCACGAACTGGGCTTCCTCGGCCTGTCTCACAAGCTCCCTCTCTCCTCCATCCTTCGCTGGCGGTCGGTGCGACGGCTCGGTTCGTCGGTACCGGCGTGGGATCGGGCACGACTGGGGCTTGGGCGCCGGTCCCGAGAGGCGAAGGACTGCGACCGAGTATAGGTGCGGGTTTCGCACAATCCAAGGGGTTGCGCCGGGTTCTGATGCGGAAATTGCAGGAAAACCCGCGTCATGTCGCGTCCGGCGGGCCGATCGCCGCGATCGGTTCCGGGGTTGCCGGCCGGGCGGCGGACCTCAGTCTCCGCGAGGCGCGGACAAGGTGGTGCCGCCCGTCACCAGGTAGACGGCCAGCGCGCCGAGCTCGTGGAGCGTCGCGCGGGCGCGGAGCAGCGGGTCGGCCTGGACGGGCGAGGTCCTGGTCGGCGAGCCATAGGCGTCGATGCCGAGATCCGTGGCGATCCGGACGACGCGCAGCATGTGGGTCGGGTCGGAGACGAACACCGCGCTCCGCAGGCCGCGTGCGTGCAGCTCGCGCCGGACGGCCTGGAGCGACTCGAGCGTGTTGCTCGCCTCGTCCTCGCCGATGATCGAGGCCGCGGGTACGCCCTTCGCCATCGCGTAGGCACGGGCCGCGGCAGCCTCGGTCGTGCGGTCGCCCGGACGGCTGCCGCCGGTCACGACCAGGTAGCGGGCCACGCCCTCGTGGTACAGGGCGACCGCGTGGTCGAGCCGCGCGCGGAACACCGGGGAGGGCCGGCCGTCGTACTGCGCCGCGCCGAGGACGACGATCGCGTCCGCGGGTCGCTCCTCGTCGAGCTCGCCCTGCTGCCAGATCCGGTACGCGGCGAACCCGCCGACCGCGCCGACGACCAGGCCCGCGATGACGATGGCGCGCACGGTCCCGACGAGGAAGCGGCCGATCAGGCCCCGTGACACTTCTTGTACTTCTGCCCCGACCCGCACCAGCACGGGTCGTTGCGGCCGATCCGCGCGCCCGACGGGGTGAAGCCCTGCCGGACGCCGTCGGTGCCGTTGCCGCTGCCCGGAGCCTCGCGGGCGCCGCGCATCGGGTCGGACGGGAGGCCGCCCGTGACCGGACCCGCGCCGGTGCCGAGCGTCGGCCGCCGCGCCGGCGACGCCGCGCCGGCGCTGGTCGCGGCCGCGCCCGCGATCGCACCGGCGGCCGCGCGACCCGGAGCACCGTTGCCCGGCGCCTCGTCGTGCGGCGGGCCGTCGTGGACCGAGCCATCGGCGTGCGTGTGCTGCAGGCGGCTGCCACCGGGTCCCCGGGCCGGCTGGCCCGGGCCGGAGAGCGGCACCGTCGCCGGCTCGCGCGTGACGGTCACGCGGAAGATCGTCGT
>DASSRG010000090.1:0-9871 GCA_035701885.1 Candidatus Limnocylindrales bacterium | reverse complement strand
CCGAACACCCGGAGTGGTCGTGGCTGGCCGGGATCCCGCAGCTGCGGAACGCCACCTGGATCGACATGCCCACGAGCCACTGGCCGATGTGGTCGAAGCCGGCCGAGCTGGCCGAGATCATCGCGGACGTGGCCCGGACCGCGAACCGGGCCGAAGCACCCGCCGGCTGACGCGAGCGGGTCACGCTGCGCGCGAGCCGGCCTTCGCGCGCTGTCGACCGCTAAATTGAACAGCCTCCGAGATGTAGCGACGCATGTCGGTCACCTCGGCCGCATCTTCCGACCCCCGTGGATGACCTCCGCGGGGGTTCGTCCGTTCGTCAGCCGCCCGGTGTGGGCGCGCTCGTGGTTGTAGAACCCAAGGTACGCCTCGAGGTCGCGGACGAGACCGGTCAGCTTGGGCACCAGGCTCCGGGCGAACGAGGGTCGCCAGCACTCCTCGAGGATCGTCCGCTGGACGCGCTCGACGGCACCGTTCGTCGCCGGGCGACCGGCCCGGATGAAGGTCTGGGTGGCGCCCACCTGGCGGACCGTGTCGCCGAACACCGAGCTGCGGAACTCGCTCCCGTTGTCGGTCAGCACCCGCTCCAAGCGCCAGCCCGCGGCCGAGAGGTCGGCGGCGACCCGCCGGGCGAGCTGGCTGGTCTTCGCCGCGGACGGGTTGAGCGGGGTGGTCGCGAGCTCGGCCCAGACGTACGAGCTTGCGAGGTCGATCGCGGTGTACTGCCAGACCCGCCCAGCGGTGCCCGACAGCCGGCCCACGTGGAAGCAGTCGAACCCGACGAGCTCGCCCGGTCGTGACACCTCGACGTGGCGGGGGGCGAGCGGGGTGGGCGCCTCGCGCCCGGGCGGAGCGGCGTAGCCCGCGACCAGCGACAGCCGTGCCGAGCGCCTTGAGAGGCCGTGACGGCGCAGGATCCGCCACACCCCGTTGGGGCTGACCATGATCCCGCCCCAGCGCTCCTGGGCGAGCGTGGCGCTGATCCGCCGCGGCCCGAGCCCCGGGTGCCCGAGGGCGAACGCGACCACCCGCTGCTCGGTGAGCAGGCTCGCCTGGTTGGGCATCCGTGGAGACCGGCGCTCTCTCGGCCGGAGCATCTCGAGCCCCGATCGCAGCACCTGCTCGCGCCAGCGGTAGAAGGTCGACGGGTGGACGTCCATCAGGCGGCACGCCTCGCGGACGTTGCCCAGCTCGCCTGCCAGGCTGAACAGCCGCAGCCGGAACTTGAAGATCAGGTCATCATCGACCACGGCGCCGTGCCTCCTGCTCATCGCTTCGAACACGACAAGCATGGGGACATGGCGCCGCTCGTTACCCGGCGGGCGTGCTCCCGAGTGTCGGGAGAACTTGGAGACTGTTCAGGCTAGCGCCAGAGGTCGGGCGGCGTGACCGACGCGCCGATGGCCGTTGCCAGGCGCTCGACGATCGCGAACCAGTCGAACCGGCTCGTCACCTCGGAGGCCCGGAGCACGACCAGCCGGTCCGGCTGCACGAGCTCGGGCAGCACCCGGTCGAGGATCGCCTCCACCTCGTCGCGGAACGCATCGTTCGTCGAGCGCACACCGTCGGCCTGGAGCGCGACGTCGGGGAGCAGCCGGACCACGAGGTCGTACGTTCGTGACCACCGGCGCACGAGCGGGTAGACGTCGAACTCGTCCGCGCCGCCGCAGGCACGCAGGTAGTACGCGTAGTTGTCCATCACGCCGCGATCGGTGGCGAGGACGTCGGCCTTGCGCGCCAGCTCCAGCTCCTGGCGGACCTGCGAGACGAGGACCCAGAGCTGGGCCTCGCCCGTGGCGCCCTCGTTGATGCCGAGCGGGTTGTCGCGGACGACCTCGCGGCCCAGCTCGACGGAACGGCCGGCTCGCTGCACCTCCGCGGCGAACGCGAGCAATGCGGTGGTCTTGCGGATCCCGTGCGAGCCGATGAACGCGATCTTCGCGGGCCGCGGCCATGCCGCGGGGCGGGCAGGGTCGGACGCGGTGGTCGATCGCTTGCGGGCCATGGATGAAGGGTAGGGCAGCACCCGAGCGGCCGGACTGCGGCGCCGCGGCTCCGCGCTCGCGCCATCCGTCCGTCGTCCGGACGGTATCCACCCCTGCAGTCGCCGATCACGCTCACATGGCTGTCAGCCGTCCGTCGCACGGACCGTTGTCACCGGTTTCGTGACTACGGTCCACGCCGCGGACGCCTGTCACCCGAGGCCCGGCATCGCCAAGGTCGATCCCTGTCACCGTCAGCCGCTGCCGGAGTCTGTGTCCGCCACGCGGACCGCTGACCAGCAGAGCGCGGGAGAGACGTCCGGGTGATGGATCACGGCGCGACGAGTTCGCCGGCAGCCGCCGGAACGCGAGCGACGCAGGGGCCTCCACGGGCCGCGCGAACGGACCGGAATCGAACGGCCCCGGCGTCACCGCCGGGGCCGTGCTCGGTGCGAAGGGAGAGCGAACCCTAGAGTGCCTTCACCGCGGCGATCAGGTCCGCAAGGCCCTGCTTCGCGTCCGCGAACAGCATCCCGGTCTTCGGGTTCGTGTACAGCTCGTTGTCGATGCCCGCGTACCCCTTCCCGCGGCCACGCTTCATCACGATGATGTTCTTCGCGTGGTCGACGTCGAGGATCGGCATCCCCGACACCGGTGAGCCGGGCCGACGGGCGGCCGGGTTCGTGACGTCGTTGGCGCCGATGACGAGGGCGACATCGCACCGGTCGAACTCCGGGTTGATGTCCTCCATCTCCTTGAGCTGCGGGTAGGGCACGTTCGCCTCGGCCAGGAGGACGTTCATGTGGCCGGGCATGCGGCCGGCCACGGGGTGGATCGCGTACTTCACGTCCACGCCCTTGTCCTCGAGGATCTCGGCCAGCTCGCGGACCGCGTGCTGGGCCTGCGCGACGGCCAGGCCGTAACCGGGCACGACGATGACCGAGCTCGCATACGCCAGCTGGATTGCCGCGTCGTCGACGCCGAGCTCGCGCTCGGTGCCGCCGCCCGATCCGGCCGCGCCGGCCGCCGAATCGCCGCCGCCGAACCCGCCGACCATGATGTTCATGACCGACCGGTTCATGGCGTCGGCCATGAGCTTGGTGAGGATGGCACCGGAGGCCCCGACGAGGGCGCCGCCGATGATCAGCACCGGGTTGTTCAGGACGAAGCCCGCCATGGCCACGGCCATGCCCGTGAACGAGTTGAGCAGCGAGATGACGACGGGCATGTCGGCGCCGCCGATCGGGAGCGTCATCGTGACGCCGAAGATCAGCGCCGCGATCAGGATCACGGCGATCACCGGCAGGCTGACGTTGCCCGCCCACAGGTACAGCGCGCCGATCACCGTGATCGCCGCGAGCGCTGCGGTGACGAGCCGGCCGCCCGGGATCATGACGGGCCGCGAGGGGGTGATCGAGAGACCCATCAGCTTCCCGGACGCGATGAGCGACCCGGTGAACGTGATCGATCCGATGACGACGTCGAGGACTGTCGCGACGTTGAAGATCAGGGTCGGCGCGACGCCCTCGCCGGCGATCTTCAGGTACTCGTCGATCGCGATGAGGGCGGCGGCCCCGCCGCCGACCGCATTGAACAGCGACACGAGCTGGGGCATCGCGGTCATCTTCACAGTGCGGGCGGTGTACAGGCCGAAGCCGCCACCGAGCGCGATGCCGGCGAGGATGATCAGCCAGCCGACCGCGTTGAAGCCGGGCGCGGCCTCGGCCCCGTGCGTCGCCTCGTCGGGCTTGAGGAGCAGCAGGACGGCGGTCGCGCCGATGGCGAGCGCCATGCCGGCCGCCGAGACGAGGTTGCCGTTGCGGGCCGTGGCAGGCGAGTTCATGCGGATCAGGCCCAGGACGAACGCAACCGCCCCGAGGAGCCAGGCGAGGTAGACGAGCGGCGGAAGGAAGGTCAGGTCCACGTCAGCCCTCCGCCTGGTCGGACTTGGGGGCTGCGGCCGGCTTGCGCCTGAACATCTGGAGCATGCGGTCCGTCACGACGTAGCCGCCGACGACGTTGAGGGTCGCGAAGGCGACCGCGACGAACGACAGGACGTAGCTGACCGGGTCGTTGGCGGCGATCGCGATGAACATCGCGCCCACCAGGACGATGCCGTGGATCGAGTTGGCGCCCGACATCAGCGGCGTGTGGAGCGTCGCCGGGACCTTCGAGATCACGGCGAAGCCGCACAGGATCGCGAGGACGAAGATCGTGAACTGCGCGAAGAACGGGTCGAGCTCGCTCATGCGTTGCCTCCGGCCGGGGCGAGCAGCTTCTGCACCGCCTCGGAGACGACAGCGCCGCCGTTCGTGATCACGGTCGCCTTCGTGACCTCCTCCTCGAAGTCGAGGTTGAGGTTCCCGTCCTTGACCATGTTCAGGAGCAGCGCCGAGATGTTGCGGGCGTAGAACTGGGACGCGGAGGACGGCATCGAGGCCGGCAGGTTCTCCGGGGCGACGATCGTTACGCCGTTCTCGGTGACCACGGTCTCGCCGGCCTTCGACAGCTCGCAGTTGCCGCCCAGCGCTGACGCGGCCATGTCGACGATGACGGAGCCGGACCGCATGCCCCTGACCGCATCGGCGGTGACCAGCACCGGGGGCTTGCGGCCGGGGACCTGGGCCGTCGTGATGACGACGTCCTGGTTGGCGATGACCTCGTTGAGCTCGGCCTGCTGCGCCGCGCGCTCCTCGGCGGTCAGCTCGCGGGCGTAGCCGCCGGCGCCCGTCGCGTCGATCGAGGTCTTCAGCTTGACGAACTTCGCGCCCAGCGACTCGGCCTGCTCGGCGGTCTCGGGGCGCACGTCGTACGCGGACACGACCGCGCCGAGGCGGCGCGCCGTGCCGATGGCCTGGAGGCCCGCGACGCCGATGCCGAGGATCAGCACGTTGGCGGGCTTCGCCGTGCCGGCCGCGGTGGTCAGCAGCGGGAAGTAGCGCCCGTAGGTGTTGGCCGCGATGAGCACCGCCTTGTAGCCGCCGACGTTGGCCTGCGAGCTGAGGGCGTCCATCGTCTGGGCGCGGCTCAGCGTCCGCGGGATCGCGTCGAGGCTGATCGCGGTCACGCCGGCCTTGGCCAGCGTCTCCATCAGGCTCGCATCGAGGAGGGGCGCCAGGAGGCCGATCACGGCCTGGCCGCTGCGGAGGCGCGCGGCCTCGGCCGGGCTCGGCTTCTGGACGCGCAGGATGACGTCGCTGGCTGCATACAGCTCATCGGCGCTGACGACCGTCGCTCCGGCGTCGACAAACGCCTGGTCGGGGATCGCGGCGCCGGCGCCGGCGCCGGCTTCGACGAGAACTTCGAGCCCGGCTGCTGTCAGCTTGCCGAGCGCTTCGGGCACCAGGGCGACGCGGCGCTCTCCAGCCGCAGATTCCCTGGCGACGCCGACCTTCATGGGCATCACCGTCCATCGGACACAGAGGGGTGGACGGTCTGGAGTGTACCGGAGGCCGAACCGAGGCTTGGTTGCGAGCGCGTGGCGCGGCGGCTACACGGCCGCCGCGTCGCGACGAACGACCGATAAGGCGCACGCAACGCCCTGCGCGCATGCTGTGCACATGCACGCTCGTCCCCGGCTCCCGAACGCGGCGGCGGGGATGCTGCTCGCGGTCGGGTCCGCGCAGGGGGCGGATGCGCTGACGTTCGTGCGCATGATCAGGGACCACGGAGTCCGTGCGGAGGCGAATCCGTTCGTCGCGGCGCTGGCGGCCGGGGGCGACCTCGGGGCGATGGTCGCCGCCAAGGCGGCGCTCGTCGTGATCGTCGTCTCGGTATTCGCCATCCTCGCCGCCCGGCACCCGGTCGCGGCGTCGCTGATCGCGACCGCGGGTGTCGTCGCGGGGCTCGTCGGCGCGTATTCGAACGTGGCGGTGATCGCCGGCGGGGCACGGATGTTCCCCTCGTAGCAGCCGCGTGTCGCCCTAGGCGGCCGGCTCCGGCCCCGCGTCCGCGTCGTCTTCGGGATCCGGCTTCGGCCGCCACGGGCGGACCCCGCCGCCGTCGCCCTTTGCCGCGTACATCGCGTCGTCCGCCCGCTGGCGCAGGTCGGGCTCGAAGTCGCGCTCACCGGGCACGACGAGCGCAACGCCGACCGACGCGCCAACCCGCTTCTCGCCGTCGCTCGTGCGGTACGGAGCCGTGACGAGCTCGTGGACTCGCTCCGCGAGCGACACCGCCGTCGCCTCGTCGCGGACGCCGACGAACAGCACCATGAACTCGTCGCCGCCGCGTCGCCCCGCCGCGTCGGTGACCCGGATCGACCGGCGAAGGCGCTCACCGAGCTCGGCCAGCACCTCGTCGCCCACCGCGTGCGACCGTGGCCCGTCGTTGACCTGCTTGAACCCGTCGAGGTCCAGGAACACGTACGCCGCGCCCTCGATGCCGCGCCGACCGCGGAGCGCCGCCTCGGCGACCCGCTGCGCGAACGCCTTGGCGGTGAGGAGGCCCGTCAGGTCGTCCCGGTCGCGCTCCGCCTCGGCGGCGTTCGTCCGCCACAGGGCGAGCACGAGGGCCGCGCACAGGGCCGGGGCCCACCACCCCACCGCGACCCACGTCACCACGAACACCCAGCCCAGGACGGTCTCGGCCAGCAGCGTGCCCCGGAAGGCGCGGTCGAAGACGTGGACGGTCTCGCGAAGCGTGAGCCCGTCGCGGAGCACGACGACGCCGGCGGCGAGCGCCGTGTCGACGACCGCGAGCACGAGCGTCCCGACTGCGGCGGCAACCAGCGTCAGCGCGAGGCCCTGCGGCAGGCCGGCCGCGCCACCCAGGGTGACCGTCGCCTGCGCCGCGAGGCCGCCCGTGATCGCCGCGAGCGCCAGCCCGGCGTGGTTGGCGAGGGCGCCATACCACGGCATCTCGGTGAGCTCGCGTCGCTCGAACGAGGCGATGAACGCCACCCAGCCGCCCGCGATCGGGCCGCCGAGGACCATCGCCGCGACGATGAACGGCAGGTGGAACGTGAGCACGCCGTGCCCGGACGGGCCACGGACGATCTTGAGCGACCCCGCCAGGCCGAACAGCGTCCACAGGGCGACGCCTGCCACGCCGGCCCACGGCTCGTCGACGCCGGGGACGCGGATCGCCTCGGGCAGCGTCCCGAGGACGGTGACCAGGAGCAGCCCGCCGATCCCGGCCACGATCGTCAGCGCCGTGTACAGCGGGAGCAGCGCCGCGCGCCGCTCGACGGCGATCAGCGGCGAGTCCGGATCCGGCCCGAGGCCGGCAACCCTCAGGCGCATTCGCGCCTCCCTCCGCGGGCGCCGCGCGACGCGCGCGCGTACGCGTGCACGACGCCGGACATGGAGCGGGAAGGGTTGGAATGCATGCACCGACAGGGATATCGCCCGGACCGTGCCGGAGACAGCGGCCCCTTGGTACTACCGGCAATTCGCGGGTGCGAGGCGGCACCGGGTGGTGCGCGCGCGGGCTACTCCGCGCACCACCGAAGGTCACATCCCCTCACCGTCCGCGACCACACCTCACCGCGCCGGACTCCACCGGGCGCCCGCGACTCGCGTCAGCGATGAATGGCATCGAGCGTCACGCGACGCGGGTGGATCCGGCAGATGACCCGCGTCTCCTCGTCCCGACGCCGTTGGGGGTAGACGTGGCCGTAGAAGGCGGGGTGCGGCGTGTAGCGCCGGGTCAAGGTGTCGAGGTGGGCCTCCGCGCCATCGGAGACCAGCTCGGCCACCCCGCGCACCTGCATGAACCGGCTCGTGTCGTCCGGGTCCACGACGAGGACGCTCACCCGCGGGTCACGGCTGACGTCCCGACCCTTCCGGCGCTCGAGGGTCGTGTTGACCCGGACACAGGTGCCGTCGTGGTCCAGCCACACAAGGCTCGACGCCGGCGCGCCGTCGGGTCCCAGGGTCGTCATGACGCCGACCACCGGCCGTTCCAGCAGGTCGAGGTGCGAGGCGGGGAGCGGCACATCGTGGGCGGCGGCCTCCGTCATCGACATGCGTCACCCCCCGGCGCGGCCCTCGCATCCAGCGTGACGACCCGGAGCGGGCGGATGCGGCACAGGACCGGGACCTCGGTCGTGGCGAGCGCAGCCGGTACGCAGTCGCCGAAGTAGCGGACCCGCCGACCCAAGTATTTCGAGGCGATCGCGTCGAGGTGGTCCAGCGCACCGTCCTGGGTCATGGACTCGACGAGGCCGCGGATCTCGATCGAGCGGAGCGGCTCGCGCGGCTCGTAGCACAGGAGCGTCACGCGGGGGTCGCGCCGCATGTTCCGCTCCTTCGCGAACCCGCGCATCGTGTTGACCCGCACGACGTCGCCCTCGCGATCGCACCACACCACCGACGTCTGCGGCGAGCCGTCCGGCATGAGCGTCGTGAGCGCGGCGACCGGCGGGCACTCCACGAGGTCGAGGAACGCGGGAGGGAATGCGACAGGGTTTGCGATCGTCATCGGTGGCTCCCGGGACGCCTCGCCGATCCTCGCGCGGGACCGGCGCCACGGCCAAGTGCCGCCCGGCCCATCCATGTCACGTCCTGGCATCACGCCGCGGTACGGTCTGCGGGTGAGCGACCACGGACGGCTGGAGCTGGATCGGGAGACGATCCTCGCCTGTCGCCGCGGGGTCGGGGCGCTCGATGAACGGCTCCCGCGGAGCGAGGCGTCGATGCGCCGGGCGGCGTGGTCCGGCCTCCAGGACAGCGTGCCGCGGGCGGCTGTCCTCTCCCTGCACGCGCGCATCCGCGACATCGGGTCCGACGACTGGGAGCACCCCTCGCTCGTCCAGCTGTGGGGTCCCCGCTACAGCGTGTTCGTCGTCGCGGCCGAGGATCTCCCGCTGTTCTCGCTCGGCACGCTGCCCGACGACGACCGGGGTCGTGCCCGCGCGTACGGGCTGGCGGACGCGCTCGAGGCGATGCTCGACGGCGACGAGCGGACGTACTCGGAGGTCGGGCACGAGATGGGCGGGAACCCGAATGTGCTGCGGTACGCGGGGGCGACCGGCCGGGTCCTGATCCGCTGGGACGGCGCCCGGCGCCCGACCGTGCGGGTCGTCCCGCCGCCCGACGCGGACCCCGGCGAGGCCCGGCTCGAGCTCGCCCGTCGGTGGCTCCACACGGCGGGCCCGACGACCGCCAAGGCGTTCGCCTGGTGGGCCGGGATCTCGCCCAAGGGCGGGCGTCTCGCGTTCGAAGCGCTCGCCACGGAGCTGGCGCCCGTCCACGGGCCAGTCGGCGACGGCTGGATCCTGGCGGCGGACGTGGACGCGTTCCGCGCTGCCGACCGGGCCGCATCCGGCGCCGTCCGCCTCCTCTCGAGCGGCGACCCGTACCTGATGGCCGGCGACCGCGAGCTGCTCGTCCCGGACGCGCACCAGCGGCGGGAGCTGTGGCCGCCGGGAACCGTCTGGCCGGGCGGGCTGCTCGTCGGCGGGGAGCTGATCGGCACGTGGCGGCGGGCGGGCCGCACGGCGACGATCCGGCCCTGGCGCCGGCTCACCGAGGCGGAGCGGGCGGCGGTCGAGGCGGAGGCCGCATCGCTCCCGCTCCCCACCGCCGACACGCCGGTCCGCGTCGCCTGGACCGACGACGCGCGATGAGCGAGGAGATGATGAGCGAGGAGTTGATCCGCCTCAGTTCCGAGCCGGATGCGCCGCCGGAGCAGGTCGCACGGATTCTGGAGCTGATCGAGCGCTGGAACATGGAGCTCACCGGCGACCACGACTACCGGCCGGTCGCGATCTTCCTGCGCGACGACATGGACTGGATCCGGGGCGGTGTGACCGGTGGGATCTGGGGCGGCTGGCTGCACATCGTCGCGCTGTGGGTCGACGAGCCGCTGCGCGGCCGCGGCTTCGGCCGGGCGCTCGTCCTCGCCGCGGAGGAGGAGGCGCGGGCGGCGGGTGCGCGGCACGCGTT
>DASSRG010000089.1:0-8651 GCA_035701885.1 Candidatus Limnocylindrales bacterium | reverse complement strand
GGGGTGGCCGCGGCCTCGGGCGAGGCGGCCCCCTCATTGCCGGCCGCGTCCACGGCCCGCACGACGTAGAAGTAGCGCCGGCCGTTGGTGACGTCGGTGTCGTCGAAGTGCGTCCCGGACGCCGCGCCGATCGCCTCGTACCCGCCCCCGGTCACGACCGACCGGTAGACGACATACGAGGCGGCGCCACTCACCGAGGCCCAGTCGAGCGACACCTGGCCGGTCCCGGCCGAAGCCGTGAGCGACGCGGGCGCGGCCGGCCCCGCGAGGTCCTGGCCCGCGTTCGCCACCAGCACGACGCCGCTGAGCGCCGGCACGGTGACCACGAGCTCACCGAATGCGGACGTCGCCGAGCCGCCACCGGCCGGGAACCGCTTGGTGAACGCGATCCCGTCACGCAGGTACCCGGCGAGCGGCACGTGCACCGCCTGCGACGAGGACGAGCGGTTGACGACGACGACCGCCGCGCTCGACGACGTGCGCCGGCCGTACGCGGCCACGTCCGCGGTGTCGTCGGCCAGGAGCGGCCGGAAGTCGCCCGCCGTCAACGCCGGCACGGACCGCCGGAGCGCGGCCAGCGCCTGGTAGTGGCTGAACATCGCCGTGTCGGGCTTCCCGCCGAGGTCGGCCCACGGGTACGTGCGCCGGTCGTCGGGATCGTCGTCGCCGGTGACGCCCACCTCGTCGCCGTAGTACACGGTCGGCGCGCCCGGGACGGTGAACTGGATGAGCGACGCGAGCCGCTGCCGCTGCTTGCCGGCGGCGAGGTTCGTCGCGTCCTGCTCGCGTGCGGCGGGCGTCTCGGCCCCGGGCGTGAGCGTCCACAGGAGCCGCTCCGTGTCGTGGCTGTCGAGCAGGTTCATGAGCGAGTAGTAGGCGGCGTCCGCGTAGTCCTCGCGCTGGGACGCCATCCGGTTGAGGAACGCCGACGGCTCGAGCGCGGTGGCGCCACTGTCCGCAAAGCCCTTCGGATCGAACGCCTGCGGCGCGAGGAAGCCGATGACCGCGTCGCGGATCCGGTAGTTCATCGTCGTGTCGAGGCGGTCGCCGCGGATCATCCGGAGCAGCGTGCTGTCCTTCTGCCACGTCTCGGACACGGTGAGCACGTCGGGGTTCGCGGCCTTGACCACGGACCGGAACGACTCCCAGTAGCCATTCGGGAAGGACGGATCGCCCGACACGTCCATCCGCCAGCCGTTCGCGCCCGCGGTGATCCAGCGCTTGGCGATGCTGTTGGGCGCGGTGACGAAGTACTCCTGGACGGCCGCCTGCGACTTCTGGAGCACGGGGATGCTGTCGAAGCCGAACCACGCGTCGTAGCGCGCCGAGTTCGCGACGCCGGTGCTGCTGACGCACGGCCCGCCGCCGGGCGCGGTGTCGTGGAACACGAACCAGCTGCGGTACGGCGAGCTGGCCGACTCGCAGGCGCCGACGGTCGAGTAGTGGTGATACCGGTCGAACAGCGGGCTGTCCGACGACATGTGGTTGTAGACGCCGTCGAGGATCACGCGGATGCCCATCGACTTCGCGTGCTTGACGAGGTTGTCGAAGTCCTTCTGCGTGCCGAAGTACGGATCGACCTTCGTGTAGTCCTGGGTGTCGTACGAGTGGTTCGACCCGGCGTCGAAGATCGGATTGAAGTAGATCGCCGTCACGCCCAGCGACTGCAGGTAGTCCAGCTGCTGGTCGACGCCCTTGAGGTCGCCGCCCATGTAGTCGCGGCCGCGCGGCTGCTCGCGAGGGGTCGTCCCGCCGAAGCGGTTCGGGCACTGCGCGTCGGGCACGGCGTAGCTCTTGCAGTAGCCCTCGGGCAGCGTGTTCCAGCCGAGCTTGACGACAGGGTCGTCGTACCGGACGTCGCCGGTCTTCGGGTCGTTGTCCTTGCGGCCGTTGCGGAAGCGGTCGGGGAAGATCTGGTAGATCACCGCGTTCTTCGCCCAGGCCGGGGCGGTGAAGCCCGGGACGGACTGGGTCAGCGCCCAGCTGAGGTCGGCGACGTCCTCGGTCGTGCGGCCGAGGCCGCCGTCGAGCGCCGCGGTGTCGTCGGCGTAGTAGTCGGTGTCGGTGCCGTCGGTGACCACGAAGCGGTACCAGAGGTTGTCGGGCTGCGCAGCGAGCGCGGCAGGAATGCGCGCCTGCCAGAAGTCGCAGGTGCTGTCCTCGAGCTCGTCCTGGGCGCACGGGACGTCGGCCGCGGCGATCGACATCGCGATCGTCTGCGCGCCACCGGTCCGGAGGCTGAACACGCGCAGGCCGACGCCGGTCACGTCGTCGTGGAAGGTGCGGAACCGAATCGTGACGCGGGTGCCCGCCTCGACCGCGCCGCCCGGCGTCCGGTACAGCGTGTCCCGCGAGTCGTGGCGCAGGCCGTCCCACTCGATGTTGTTGTCGTGGGCCGGCCCTGTGGGGGACTTCGACTCGATCGTCAGGACGTGCGTGGCGGAGTCGTAGCTGAAGGTCGTCGTCGCGCCGGCCGATGGAACGGTGAAGCCGATGTTCGCGCCGCCCGGCGCGCCGCCCGCCCCGTAGTTCTCATCCCAGCTCTCGTTGATCGCGACCTTGCCCTCGTAGCTGCCCTGGGGGATCGCCGTCGTCGTGAACGAGTACGTGCCGTTGCCGTCCGGGTCCTGGAGCCAGCTCCGGAGGCAGCCGGGGTCCCAGTCACCGGGGCAGCCCAGTTCGGACTGGAAGCTCCCCGGCGCGACCGCGATCACCGCGTTCTTCGAGCTCGTGATCCAGTGGGACTTGTGGTCGTAATAGAACTTCGTCGGGCTGCCGTTGCCGGTGAGCCCGATGTTGCCGCCGCCCGGGGCTGCGTTCGCGCCGTAGTTCTCGTCCCAGGCGCCGTTGAGCGCGGCCTTGTACTCGAAGTTGCCGTTCGGGACCGCCCAGGTGCCCTGCCACACGTCGTCGTTCGCGTCGTAGGTCAGGTGGGTCGCGGCGCATCCCGGGTCCCAGTCACCGGAGCAGCCGAGCTCGGACTGGAGGTCGCCCGCGACCGTGACGCTGCTCGGGTTCGGCGTGTGGTTGGCGAGGGCTGGCCGTGCGCCGATGGGCGTCGCGGACGCGAGCGGGAGGAGCGAGGCGAGGTACAGCGCGAGCGTCGCGAGCAGGAGGACGCGGATCCCGGTCCGGCCGAGGGGACGGGACACCGACACGGGCGACGGGTGGAACACGACACTCCTCCGGGGCATGCGACGACCAGGCCGATGGGCATAGCGGCGGGGCCGGCGCCACGGCAGGAGCGGGCCGGCAAGGCGTGTGCTCGGTGCGCGTTCGGGGTCTGCTGTCCGGTCTGTCGTCCGTTGCGACTAAACCGGTTTAGCAAGCCCGTCGATTGGAAAGGATGCGACTCGGGGACGCCGGTGTCAATCCGGAATCGATTCGTGGCCGCTCGTTCCCGGCTGACGCTCACCCGGTGGCCACTTGCCAGCATGGCCTTGTCTTGCGCTCGTGGGGTGAACGCGACGGGCCTGTTTCGCCCCCGACGCTGGTCATACGACCACCCAGTGATCGTTACAGGCAGACCGAGGCTCCGACGGGCAGATAACGTTCACCTGGTGAGCGAATGACCAACGTCGGCTGGGGCGCCGAGCGTGGCGGCGGCGTACGAGGCACGTCCGCGGGGCAGCAACCCTGCCTTGCGCTCACCCGATGAGCGCAAGGCAGGAACGACGCTACTGGAGGACCAGGATCGCCCAGAGGGCCCCGATGATCAGGAACGGCCCGAACGGGATGAACGTCTTGAGCGTGATCCGCCGCAGCACGAGCAGCACGACGATCACGACACCCGCCAGCAGCGCCCCGTAGACCACGCCGCTGAACAGTCGGAGCGGCCCGGCGAGCAGCCCGACGGAGACCAGGAGCTTCAGGTCCCCCTGCCCGATCGCCCCGGCCCCGAACGGCTTCGCGAGCAGCCACAGCAGCCCCGGGATCAGGACTGCCACGACCGCCGCGATCGGCAGCAGCGATGGCGTGACGAGCGGGTTGAGGCCCACGAGGCTCACCACGAACGCGTACGGGATCGCGGGCAACGTGATCTCGTTCGGGAGGAGCCGCTGGTCGAGGTCCGTGGCGAGGAGCAGCACCAGCGCCACGACGTACGCGCCGAACAGGATCTGCGCCGGCTGATCGTCGGCGAAGCGGACCGGGACGAGCGCGAGCGCCACGGCCCCCACGACGACGGCGACGACCGTCCGCCAATCGATCCCCCGGACGGAGCCGTCCTCGTGGGACGGCCACCGCGCGCCGATGCGATCGGCGACGAATCCCCAGACACCGCCGGCGACGAGCAGGACGAGGACCAGCGGTGACGGCACGGGCCGGAGTCTAGCCGCGGCCCGCGGTGTCGCGAGGGCCCCGAAGGTCCTGGAACCGGGACCGCTACGCCTTCGACGCTCCGGTCAGCGCCATCTCGACCATCGTCGCGTGCGTGACGCCGGTCGCGCCACGGGCGGCGTACGGGTAGGCCTTGCGGAAGTAGGCGGTGCCGCCGATGTCGAGGTGGGCCCACGGCACCGTGCGGAACTGCTCCAGGAACAGGCCGCTCTTCACGAGCGAGCCGTCGGCCGTGCCGGTGTTCTGGAAGTCCGCGTACCAGCTGTCCATCTCGGGCATGAGGTCCTGGATCAGCGGGAACCGGTGATACCGCTCGCCGGCCCGGTCGGACGCGGCGGAGAGGTCGTCCCAGAACGAGTCCGGCGTCGCGAACACGCCGGTCACGATGTTCCCGATCGCCCGCCCGACGGCGCCCGTCAGCGTCGCCACGTCGACGATGTGGGTGGCCCCGAGTCGCTCGGCGTAGGTCATCGCATCGCCGAGGATCAGCCGGCCCTCGGCGTCGGTGTTGATCAGGTCGACGAACTTGCCGTTCAGCGCCTGGATGATGTCGCCGGGCCGCGACGACTTCCCGCTGGGCATGTTCTCGACCGCGGGCGCGACCGCGAGCAGCGGCAGCCCGGGGGCGAGACGGGCGGCGGTGGCGATGGCCGCGATCACGGTGCACGCACCCGTCTTGTCCATCTTCATCTCTTCCATCCGGTCGGCAGGCTTGATGCTGATGCCGCCGGAGTCGAAGCAGACGCCCTTGCCGATGAGCGCGAGGTGGCGCCCGGCCTCGTCCTTGTCGCCCTCCCCGCCCGACCGAAGGACGATCATCCGCGGCGGGCTGTCGCTCCCCTGCCCCACGGCGAGGAACATGCCCATCCCCATGTCCTTCGCGCGCTTCTCGTCGATGACGTCGATCCACAGGCCGTGCTGCGAGGCGATCGCCGAGGCCTCGTCCGCGAGGACCTGGGGATTGATGTCGTTCGCGGATCGGTTCGCGAGGCGGCGGGCGATGTTCGCGCCCTCGCCCATGATCCGGCCGCGCTCGGCGGCCTTCTCGAGGGCGCCCGCGTCGCCATCCGCGGAGACCAGCAGCAGCTCGTCGAGCGCGGGCGGCGCCGCGTCGGTGTCCTCGCGGTAGATCGCCTTCGGCTCGAAGCCGCCTTCGACGACCCCGCGCGCGACCAGCTCGGCCGCGCCCGCGACCCCGCCGTCGACGCCGGCCAGCGGATCGAGCCACACGGCCATCGTCTTCGCGTGGCGGCCGATGAGCCGCCGGATCCCGGTCGCGCCCACCTTGCGCACGGTCTCCCGGTCGAGCTCGTCCGCGGGGCCCGCGGAGACGGTGACGACGTGCGACGCGGGCAGCTCGCCGCCGCTCGCGAGGGAGGTGCTGAAGCGCTTGCCGCGCAGCTCGCCGAAGGCGTGGAGGCCCGAGAGGCCGCCGCCGGCGCGCCGGTCCAGCTCGCCGAGGGGACCCGAGAAGTCGGGGTCGCCGACGACGGGGGCGACGAGAACGTCGGCACGCGCGTCCCACGGCTGTCCGGTCACGATGCGGATCTGCAACGAAGGGTCCTCCCCTGGATCGCGGCCCGCGGTTTCGGGCGGGCGCCGCGATCGCGGCTGGCTCAGGTGGCCTGGTTGGGGGTGAGTGTACCCGCGCGGTGGGTCGATTCGAGGTCGGCGTTACGGGACAGCGGGCGCCGTGTCGTCCTGCTCGAGCTGGCGCTGGATCTCGAGCGCGTCGGCGAGCGATTGGCGCGTCTCCTCGATCGAGATCACGGCCTGGTTCAGGCCGCCCTGCGCAACGTCGGCCATGATCACGACCAGCGGCCGGGTGTCGACCGGGAGCCGGGTCCGGGCCTTCTGCTCGGCGTCGAAGGCCGCACGAACCTTCTTCGTGACCTTGCCGTCGGCGTCGATGAGCACCTCGTACAGCTGTCGCAGCGCCCCGTCGTAGGCCTCGTTCCGGTCGAGCCATCGGTCGAGGGTCGTCACGTCGGTCGTCCGCGCGAGCCGGTCCCTGATCCCCTTGAGCTGGCGGATCGTCGCGTCCGAGGTGTCGAGCAGGAGGACCGCCTGCGGGTACTTCTCCTTGAGGCCCTGCTGCGCGGCGGCCGCGGTCTGCTGGTCGTGCTCGGCGAGCAGCGCGTTGAGGTTCGCCGCGTCGAGCGCCCGACCGGTGAACGTTCGCCAGTCGTCCTCGAGGCCGTCGGTGAACGCGGGCGTCGAGACGACGCCGTCGTAGCGGTCCTGCACCTCTGGCGAGATGCGGAGCTCGCTCCCGTTGCCGACGTTCGGAACCTGCTCGACGACCTCCTCGAGCTCCTGGCGGGCCGCCGAGATCCTGCCCAGCTGGAGCGTCCCCGCGGCGACCGTCTGGTTGACCTGGTCGACGTCGCCCGCCACCACCGCCGCGAGGGCCTGGCGCCCGAACGACCCGAGCGATTCGACGGATTCGGTCAGTGCCTGCAACTTGTCGGTCGCCTCGTCGAGCCTGGCGATCGTCTCCTGGTCGGCGGCCCACGTGAGCTCGGCGCGGGCCGGGGTCGACGGCACGTGGTTCATGGCCGCGACGACGCCCGCGCCACCGAGCGCGATCACGACCGCGATGAGCAGCCAGGCGACCGCCTTGAGGATCGAGACGACGACCTTCACGCCCCGAGCGTAGCGCGTGGCCGCCGGTCAGTCTGCCGGCGAGGCGCCGCTCAGTCTGCGGACGTCGGCTCCTGCTCGCGGAGCGGCCGCCGGAGGTGGCCGAGGTTGCCCTCCATCGGGGTCGGGTCCCAGCCGAGCTCCATGCGGACGGCGTCCAGCGGGCCGATGTTGTCGAGCCGGAGCTGCCGCAGCTGGTCGGTGGCGACGGGGAAGAACCGGAGCTGCAGGAGCTCGGCCGTCGCGGCCACGAGGCGGATGAGCGGAACCGGCATCGGAACGAGGAGTCGCCGCTTCCCCATCGCGGCCAGCACCTCCTCGACGATCTCGCGATACGTCCAGTACCGCGGCCCGCCGAGCAGCAGCTCCCGGCCGAGCAGCGCCTCGTCCGCGAACGCCTGCACGGTCGCCCGCGCGAGGTCCGCCACGGCGAACGGCTGGAACCGCGCCTGGCCGCTGCCGGTGATCGGCGTCGCGCCGGGCGACAGCCGGACGAGGTCGGCGAGGATGTTGAAGAACCCGTCGCGCGGCCCGAACATCACCGACGGCGACAGGATCGTCCAGTCGAGCCCGCTGGCCTTCACGAGCTCGATCGCCTTCGCCTTCGAGCTCGCGTAGTGGAGCGCCGGGTCGTCCTCGACGCCCATCGCGCCCAGGTGCACGAACCGCCGGACTCCGGCGTCGCGAGCCGCTCGCAGCACGAACCGTGTTCCCTCGGTGTTGATCAGCCGGAGGCTCGCCCCGCCGTCCCAGTCGCGCGGGATCGCGGCGAGGTGGAGCACGGCGTCGGCGCCCGCGACCGCCGCCGGCAGCGTCTCGGGCTTCGTCACGTCGCCATTCACGAAGGTCACGCCTTCGCGCTGCGCCGCCGTCAGCCGGCGCCGGACCGTGTCCCCCGCCTCCTCGGAGCGGACGAGCGCGCGGACCTCGTGGCCCGCGTCGAGCAGCGCCGGGACGAGGTGGCTGCCGACGAAGCCGTCGGGGCCTGTGACCAGGATCGTGGACATGGAATGTGGCGACTCCGGTGGGTGGCGTGTTCGCCAGTCCTTCGGTGGCGGCCCCTCCGGCGGATGGGGTGCGGGCCGTGCGAAAACATGCTACTCCGTGCGCGCAAATAGTCACGCGACAGCCGGAACCGGCTACCATCGAAGCCATGACGCTCGACCAGCGGACCCTCCGCGACCTCGTGCGCGCGATGCCCAAGGCGGAGCTCCACCTCCATCTCGACGGCTCGCTCCGGATCGACACTGCTCTCGAGATCGCTCGGACGCGCGAGGTGGACGCGCCCCATACGTTCGCGGGCATGCGCCGCGTGCTCGTCGCGCCGGACAAGGTCACCGACCAGGCCGAGCTGCTCGCCGCCTTCGACCTCCCGATCGCGCTCATGCAGGACGCGGAGGCGCTCGAGCGGATCGCCTACGACATTGTCGAGGACAAGGCGCGCGAGAACGTCCGCTACGCCGAGGTGCGGTGGGCCCCGCTCCTCCACACCGACAAGGGGCTCACCGGTCGGCAGGTCGTCGATGCCGTGTGGAAGGGATCCGCCGCGGCCGCCCGCCGCTACGGCACCGAGGTCCGGCTGATCACGACGCTCATGCGCAGCCACCCGCCGGAGCGGAACCTGGAGTTCGTCCGCGACCTCGAGCGGGGCGGCATCCCCGACGGCCTGG
>DASSRG010000088.1:0-47939 GCA_035701885.1 Candidatus Limnocylindrales bacterium | reverse complement strand
ATCACGAAGCACACCGACCCCGTGGGCATCGCCTCCGCCGGGGATCTCCTGGAGGCCTACCGGCGCGCGCTCGACACCGATCCCGTGTCGTCGTTCGGCGGGATCGTCGGCGTGAACCGCGAGCTCGACGGCGCGACCGCGCGCGAGATCGCCGCGAACTCGTACGAGGCGGTGATCGCCCCCGGCTTCTCCGAGGCGGCGCTCGGCAACCTGCGTGGCAAGGACGGGCTCGAGCTGCTCACCGTCCCGCCGACGCCGCCGGAAGGCATGCGCGACTACGGGATCGCGAACCTCGACTTCAAGCGGGTCGGGGGCGGGCTGCTGGTCGAGGCCATCGACGCCCTGGACATCGACCGCGGCCAGCTGCAGGTGGTGACGCGGCGCCACCCGACGCTTGGCGAGCTCACCGACCTCCTGTTCGCGTGGCGGGCGGTCCGTCACGTCCGATCGAACGCGATCGTGCTCGCGAGGAACGGCGCCACGGTCGGGATCGGCGCCGCGCAGGCGTCGCGCAACACGTCGGTGGACATCGCGCTCCGGCGGGCGGGCGCGCGCGCGAAGCTCGCGGTCATGGCCTCCGACGCCTACTTCCCGTTCCCGGACGGCATCCAGATCGCCGCCAACGCCGGCGTCACGGCGATCATCCAGCCCGGCGGCTCGATCCGCGACGAGATGGCGATCGAGGTCGCAGACCGGCACCACCTCGCCATGGTCTTCACGGGCGTCCGGCACTTCCGCCACTGAGGTCCCGCGGGCAGGAAGGTTGACATGGAGAAGCTGCTCGCGCTCGAGATGGTGCGTGTGACCGAGGCCGCGGCGATCGCCTCCGCGCGGTTCATGGGCAAGGGCATGCGCGACGAGGCCGACCAGGCGGCCACCGAGGCCATGCGCCGGACGATGGACGAGACCGACATCGCCGGGACGATCGTCATCGGCGAGGGCGAGCGCGACGAGGCGCCGATGCTGTACATCGGCGAGCAGGTGGGCCGCCACGACGACAGCGCCGCGGACCAGGTGGACATCGCGGTCGACCCGCTCGAGGGGACGAACCTCGTGGCCACGGGCCAGGGCGGCGCGATCACGGTCCTCGCGGCGTCCGAGACCGGCGGCCTGACGAACGCGCCGGACACGTACCTCGAGAAGCTGGCCGTGGGCCCGGTCGCGGCGGGCTGCGTCGACATCACCCGGCCGGCCGCCGAGAACACGAACCGGATCGCCGAGGCGCTCCGGCGCAAGCCCAGCGACATCACGGTGATCATCCTGGACCGGCCGCGGCACACCGACCTGATCGCCGAGGTCCGGTCCACCGGCGCGCGGATCAAGCTCATCAGCGACGGCGACGTCTCGGCCGCGATCGCGTGCGCCGTCCAGGGCACCGGCGTCCACGCGGTCATGGGCATCGGCGGGGCGCCCGAGGGCGTCATCACCGCCGCCGCGCTGCGCTGCCTCGGCGGCGAGATCCAGGCCCGGTTCCGGTTCCGCAACGACGAGGAGCGGGAGCGGGCGAAGACGATGCTCGGCCACGCCGACGAGGACCGCGTGTACCGCACGGAAGACCTGGCCGGCGGCGACCAGCTCGTGTTCGCCGCGACCGGCGTGACCGAGGGCGAGCTCCTCCAGGGCGTCCGGTTCTTCGGCGGGGGCGCCCGGACCCACTCGCTCGTGATGGGCTACCAGACGAAGCAGGTCCGGTTCGTGGACACGGTCCACATGTTCGACCGCGACCGGCCGCCCGCCGTCCGGCTCTAGCCGCCCCGGCCGAGCTCCGCGCTCAGCGGGAGGTCCAGCCGCCCCCGTTCCAGCGCGCGATCGGGCGGGCGGCGTCTTCCCCTTCGAGACGCTGCCGGCGGGTCCGGGCGGTGGCGACGGTCTCCCCCCAGCCCGGCGGTACGAGGCGCGGCGCCAGGTCCGCGAGCGGCGCGAGGACGAACAGGCGGTTCCTCGCCTCGATGTGCGGGACGGTCAGCGGCATCGACGCCTTGGCAGGGTCGTCGCTGCGGCCCTCGGGCGGACGCGCGACATCGATCCGGTGACGGCCGAACAGCAGCAGGTCGAGGTCGACCTCCCGGGGGCCCCAGCGTTCGCGCGGTTGACGCCCGAACGCGCGTTCCAGCCCCTTGAGGGCGAGGAGGAGCGCGATCGCCCCGGCCTCCGGCGTTGGACCCGCCGGTACGTCGAGCGCGACCACCGCGTTGCGGAACTCCGGCTGGTCGATGACGCCGACCGGCTCGGTGGCGTACAGCCGCGACACGCCGGCGAGCCGCGCACCCGGCAGGGCCGCGAGCGCGTGCACGGCCGCGGCGAGCGTTCCCGCCGCATCGCCCATGTTCGCGCCGAGGCCGACGTACGCCCGGACCCGACCCACGGTCGCCTGCCTCCCGCTCGCTAGACTCGCCCGGTGTCGAGGCCAGTCACGGTGCTCATTCTCGCCCCCGCCGCGCCGTCCGGCGCGCATCCGCTGGAGGCCCACCTCGATGCCGTGCGTGGCGCGCTCGCCGTGCGGCACGCCGCCGGGTTCTCCGCCGCGGCCGCGGATGCCGTGGTCGTCCACCGCGAGCCACCGGATGACCTGCCGTTCGGGGAGCGGCTGCGCCGGCTCGTCCGCGATCACGTCACGGGCGGCGTCGTCGTCCTCGGCGCGGGTGCGATGCCGCTGGCCACGGAGGCGGACCGGCGGCGATTCGTCGAGGCGGCGCGGGCCGAACGGCCGGCCGCGCTCGCGAACAACGCGTACTCCGCGGATGTGCTGGCGATCGCGGACGCGGCGAGGGCGCTCCGGGACCTCCCGCCCGACCTCGCCACCGACAACGCGCTCCCCCGCTGGCTCTCGGAGGTGGCCGGCGTCCCGGTGCAGGACATCGCGGGGCGGCGAGACCTCGCGTTCGACGTGGACTCGCCGCTCGACGTCATGCTGCTCGACGGCGCCGGGGACGGCGTGGCGGGTCTGCCGCGCCTGCCGGCCGCCGATGGCGAGCCCGTGCGGCAGCGGCTCGCGGCCCTCCGCACGCTTGCCGCCGACCCCGCAGGCGAGCTCCTGCTCACAGGACGCGTCAACGGCGACGACCTGCGGGCGGTCGAGCGGCTCTCGCGCGCGCGCACGCGCGTGCTGATCGAGGAGCGCGGCCTGCGGACCGCCTCGCTCGCCGCCCAGCGTGGACGCCGGAACCGGCGCCCGCCGCGCAGCCTCCTCGCCCGGCTGCTCGACGCCGGCGGACCCGAGTCCCTCGGCGAGATCGTCGCCGCGCACGCGGACGGAGCGCTCGTCGACACTCGGGTGCTCATGGCCGCGCGGACGGGCGCGGACGAACAGGCGTGGCCCCCGCCCGAGGATCGCTTCGCGAGCGACCTGCTCCTCGCCGACCGCGTCCAGGACCCGTGGCTCCGTGCGCTGACGGCCTCCGCCGCGGCCGCACCCGTCCCGATCCTGCTCGGTGCGCACTCGCTGGTCGGACCCGGGGCCGTCCTCGCGCTCGGCGTCGCGCGCAACGACGCGTCCGACGAGGAGTAGGCCCGATGGACATTGAGCCCGGGCTCGTCCGGCAGCCACTCCCGGACCCCGACGAGGTCGGCGAGGACGAGGCGCTGGCGGCCTCGATCCGTGCGGAGATCCGCGCGTCCGGCCCGATCACGTTCGCGCGGTTCATGGACCGCGCGCTGTACGAGCCCGGCCACGGCTACTACCGCCGGCCGGACCCGGGACCCGGCCGGCGCGGCGACTTCCTCACGGCGCCGGAGGCGCACCCGATCTTCGGCGCGGTCATGGGCAGGCTGGTCGAGCAGGCATGGGACGCGCTCGGACGTCCGGACCCGTTCACGGTGACCGAGCCTGGCGCCGGGACGGGGGCGCTCGCGGCGGGGCTGCTCGGCGGGCTGCGCGACCTCGGCTCACCGCTCGCCGCGGCCCTCCGCTATCGCCCGGTCGAGGTGGAGCCCGCCCGGCTCGTCGCGATCCGCGAGCGGCTGACGGCCCTCGGGCTGGAGCACGCACTGACGGACGACGGGCCGAGGAACGGCGAGGCCGGCGCGGTCGTCGCGAACGAGGTGCTCGACGCGCTGCCCGTCCACCGCGTCATCGGCCGCCCTGCGGCGCCCGGCGGCATCGCGGAGCTCCTCGTCGGCGTCGACGACGGCGGGCGCTTCTCGACGGTCGAAGCCGAGCCCACCACGCCGGCCCTCGCGCAGCGCCTCCACGACGAGGGCGTCACCCTCGCCGACGGCCAGGTGACGGAGGTCTGCCTCGCCATCGACGGCTGGCTCGAGGAGGCGACGCGGCACCTGGCGCAGGGCGTCGCGATCCTCGTGGACTACGCCGACGAGCCGGCCGCGCTCCACGACCCCGCGCGCCGCCCGAACGGGACGCTCCGTGCGTTCGCCGCGCACGCCGTCGGCGCGGACCCGTTCGCCCACGTCGGCCGGCAGGACCTGACCGCGACCGTGGACCTGGCCGCGGTCCGCGCGGCCGCCGCCCGGGCGGGCCTCGAGCCGGTCGGCGAGACGACCCAGGCCGAGCTCGTCGCGCGGCTGGGCGGAGGCGAGCTGGCCCAGGCGTTCCTCCGCCGCGAGGGTGCCGGGCTCCAGGATGCGCTCGAGCTACGGAGCGCGCTCGCGAGACTCCTCGACCCCCGCGGCATGGGCGCGTTCCGGGTCCTCGTGTTCGGTCGCGGGCTCCCGGCGGAGGCGCGGCTCGACGGCCTCCAGCGCATCCGGGAGGGCGCCGGCTGACGCTCGGAAGGCGCCGGTTCGAGCGGGATCGTGCAGCGTGCGCCGCTGCTAGAATGGCCGCGCCGGATCCACGCGATCCGGACAGGCCCACTGCATCCACCTCGAACGTGGGCCGGCGTCTCCTCCATACGATCGCCGGCCTCCGCTCGACACCGAGGACCTCGTGACCGGGATCTGGTATGTCGTCGGATACGCCTTCGCCGGCGTCTCCTTCGTCTTCCTCACGATCGGCCTCGCCTGGCTGATCTCCCATCGCGTCAAGGGCGACGCGCACAAGGGCTACCCGTACGAGTCGGGCATCGACACGTACGGCGACACCCATGCCCGGTTCGGCATCAGCTTCTACATCTACGCGCTGATGTTCGTCGCCTTCGACATCGAGGTGATCTTCATCTTCCTGTGGGCCCTGATCTTCGCCACCACGCCGGACGACTCGATCGGCCGCCTGTTCCTGTCGATGCTCGTGTTCGTGGGCATCCTGCTGTTCGGCCTCGGCTATGCGTGGCGCAAGGGAGTCCTGTCATGGCGCCAGTGAACGACGCAGGCGCGAAGGCCCTCGGCGTGGGCCCGGACAACGCCACCCAGATGGGCTCCGACCAGCCCGGTCAGGCGCCGTCCGCGCTCGTCACGACGCCGCCGCGCGACCTCACCCAGCCGATCGTCGTCCCCAACACCCTGTGGACCTCGCCCAGCTCCACGGCCTACGCCGGCGGTCGCGAGAGCGAGCACCTCCACATGAAGGACCTCGAGGGCTCCGACCTCGTCCTGCGCGACGACGCGCGCTGGGGCGCGCTGGAGGTGGTCCCGACCAAGGCGGACCTGGTCCTCGACCTCATCCGGATGAACAGCCTGTGGCCGCTGCTGTCGGGCCTCGCGTGCTGCGCGATGGAGATGATGTCCGCGGCGACGTCGCGCAACGACATGGACCGCTGGGGCATGTTCCCGTTCCGCGCCTCGCCCCGCCAGGCGGACGTGCTGATCGTGGCCGGGACGCTCACGACGAAGATGGCCGGGCCGCTCATCCGCCTGTGGGAGCAGATGCCGGAGCCGAAGTGGTGCGTCGCGATGGGCGACTGCACGTGCTCGGGCGGCCGGTACAAGCGGTCGTACAGCACGATCGAGGGCATCGACCGCGTCATGCCGGTCGACGTCTACGTCCCCGGCTGCCCGCCGCGGCCGGAGGGCCTGATCTACGGGATGATGAAGCTCCAGCAGCTGGTCAAGGAGCGCCGCGGGCAGTTCCAGGAACGCGCCATCGGGCCCAACGTCCCGCAGGACATCTAGCCGATGGATCGCCAGCTGCGAAAGCGCCTCGAGGCGCGGTTCGGTGAGCGCCTGACCGGCCCCGTACGCCAGCGTCACGACCAGACCGAGATCCGGATCGCGCCGTCCGACGTCCCCGAGGTCATGCGCGAGCTCCACGACGACCCGACGCTGGACTTCCAGCTGCTCGCCGACCTCGCCGGCGTCGACACCGGCACCCACATGCAGGTCGTGTACCACCTGTGGTCCGCCACCACGCCCGACTGGCTGCGCGTCATCGCCGACGGCATGCCCCGCGATGATCCGCGGGTCCCGTCCCTCACCGGCCTGTGGCCCGGGGCCGAGTGGATGGAGCGCGAGGCCTACGACATGTTCGGCATCATCTTCGAGGGCAACCGCGACCTGCGGCGCATCTACATGCCGCCCGACTACACGAGCTTCCCGCTGCGCAAGGACTTCTACCTCGCCGACGACGCCGCGCGGTCGCCGGGCGGTGGCGTCCGGCACATGGAGCAGACGCACGTGCCCACCCAGGCGACGGACCGCGTGGTCCGCCGCACCGTGAAGGCCTGACGATGACGGCACAGCACACGCCCACCCACCAGCACCCGTCGGCCGACGATCCGCGGATCCTGCTCGACGACTCGATCGGGCAGTTCGAGGCCATCCCGCCGTACCCGCCGCGCACCGAGCGCGAGGCCGAGTTCTACACGCTCGGCGACGGCGAGATGTTCATCAACATGGGCCCGCAGCACCCGTCGACCCACGGGGTGCTCCGGGTGGTCCTCAAGATCAACGGCGAGCAGGTCGTGGACCTCGACCCGGTGCTGGGCTACCTCCACCGCGGCGTCGAGAAGCTGTGCGAGAACGCGGACTACCACCACATCAACAGCCAGGTGGACCCGCTCGAATACATCAGCTCGCTGTTCTGCGAGTGGTCGCCGGTCATGGCGTTCGAGCACCTGCTCGACGTCGAGGTCCCGCGCCGCGCCGAGTACATCCGGGTCCTCACGGGCGAGCTGAACCGCGTCCTGTCGCACGCGCTGTTCATGGGCTGGATGGCGCTGGACCTGGGCGGCCTGACGCCGATCCTGTGGAGCTTCATCGAGCGGGACGAGATCGCCGAGATGCTCGCCTCGATCACCGGGCAGCGACTGCTGTTCAACTACTTCCGGATCGGCGGCGTCAACGGCGACATCAACCACGAGTTCATGTCGCGCCTGGGCGACTGGATGACCCGCGCCTCCGCCCAGCACGAGGCGAACACCCAGCTGCTCAACGAGAACGAGATCTTCGTCCGCCGGATGCGCGACCTCGGCCGGCTCGACCGCGAGACCGCGCTGCGCATGGCCGTGACCGGGCCGAACCTGCGCGCCACGGGCACGCCGTACGACGTCCGCCGGGCCCATCCGTACTCGGTCTACCCCGAGCTCGAGTTCGACGTGCCGACCCGCGGCCACAACGGCGGTGACTGCCTGGACCGCTACCTGCTCCGCGTCGACGAGGTGAAGCAGAGCCTCCGGATCATCGACCAGTGCCTCCACAACATGCCCGACGGCCCGGTCATGGCGAAGCTGCCGCGCCTGCTGCGGCCCCGCCCCGGCCGGGCGTTCGCGGCGGTCGAGGGGCCGCGCGGGATGTACGCGACCTACGCGATCTCGGACGGCACCGACCAGCCGTTCCGGATGCGGATCCACGACCCCTCGTTCATCGCGCTGCAGCTCGTCCCGCTGCTGATGAAGGACAACCTGGTGGCGGACACCATGGCCGTCATGGCGAGCCTCGACCCGATCATGGGCGGTGTCGACAAGTGACCGCGATGGGCCGCGCCTGGAGCAACATGACCGTGCTCGGGCGCGTGCTGCTGCCGCTCGCGCTGCTCGTGCTCGTCGTCGGCCCGATCGTCACGGTGCTGTTCGCGCTGTTCCTCGGGCCGTTCCTCGTCGACCTGCTGTCGGCGAACATCGACATCGTCCGGTTCGTCGTCGCAGTCACGGCCATCCTGCTGTTCAGCGTCCCGGCCGCGTTCATCATCATCTACATGGAGATGAAGGTCATCGCGCTGATGAACCTTCGGGTCGGACCGGATCGCGTCGGTCCCGCCGGCTCGCTCCTGTCGGTGGTCCACGGGCTCAAGGTCCTCATGAAGGAGGACTTCACGCCGACGGGCGCGGACTCCGTCGTCTTCACCTGGGCGCCGGTGGTCGTGTTCCTGACGGCGGTGATGACGTTCCTCGTCATCCCGTTCGGGCCCGGGCTCGTCGGCCAGGACCTCAACATCGGGATCCTGTACCTGTTCGCCGTCGGCGGGATGACGGTCGTCGGGCTGCTGATGGCCGGCTGGTCGAGCTTCAACAAGTACTCGCTGCTGGGTGGCCTCCGGTCCGCGGCCCAGGTCGTGAGCTACGAGATCCCGCTGACGCTCAGCGTGGTCGGGCTGATCCTGCTCGCAGGCACGATGAGCGTCTACGACGTCGCCGAGCAGCAGGCAGGCGGGTTCTGGGACTGGTTCGTGTTCCGCCAGCCGCTCGGCGCGCTGATCTTTTTCATCGCCGCCACCGCCGAGGCGAACCGCACCCCGTTCGACCTGACCGAGGCCGACTCCGAGATCGTCGCCGGGTTCGCCACCGAGTACTCGGGCATGCGGTTCGGCTTCCTGTTCTTCGCCGAGTACGTGAACGTGTTCATCATCTCGGCGCTCATGGTCACGTTCTACTTCGGGGCCTGGAACGCGCCGTTCCCGTTCCCGCACGTCGACCTGGGGCTGGACCCCGGCTCGCTGGGGATCGGGCTGCTGCTGCTGATCGCGATCGCGCCGGTCGTGCTGACGCTCCTGTTCGCGCTGCCGTTCTGGCTGACCACGAACAACCGGCCCGCGTGGCAGGCCCTGATCCTCGGCTTCCTCGTGTTCAACGTCGTGGCCATCGGGCTCGTGTTCGGCATCGCGTACGTCGGCCTCGACTGGGTCGCCGGCCTCGTCTGGTTCTTCCTCAAGTCGTTCCTGTTCGTGTACGTCTTCGTCTGGATGCGCGGCACGCTCCCCCGCGTCCGGATCGACCAGTTGATGGGCTTCGCCTGGAAATGGATGCTGCCCGCGGCGCTCCTCAACCTGTTCATCACCGCGGCGGCGATCGTCGTCGTCAGGCAGCTGGTGTGACCCGATGAGCCTCGTTCCCGGCATGGGCATCGTCCGCGGCATGGGCCTGACCCTGAAGCGGTTCTTCCAGCCCAAGGCCACGATCCGCTACCCGGAGGTCCGCGCCGACGTCGCGCCGAAGTTCCGCGGCCGCCTCCAGCTGCTCTACGACGAGTACGGCACGCTCAAGTGCGAGACGTGCTTCCAGTGCGCCCAGGCCTGCCCGATCGAGTGCATCGACATGGGCGGCATCGACACCAAGGGCCGGTTCCACGTCCACTGGGGCCCGCCCGAGACGTACGGCGAGCGGCGCGAGGAGTCGGCGATCCGCCGGTCGGGTCGTCCGGTCGCGGATGCGGCGTTCCGGCGGTTCGACCCCGTGGATACGAGCGCCCTGGACGAGATCATGGAGCGCCACGACTACGACCCCAAGGAGCTCCTCCCGATGCTGGAGGAGACGCAGGCCGAGTACGGCTACCTGCCGGTCGGCGCGCTCAAGCACATCAGCCGCGTGACCGGCGCCTGGTACGCGTACATCTACGGGACCGCGAGCTACTACCGGCACCTGCGGTTCGAGCCGCCGGCGATCGAGTCCCTGCCGCCCGCCGGGCAGGCGCACGCCGCGATCGAGCAGTCGTACCGCTCGGCGCTCGAGGCATCGCTCGGGTACGCGGGGCAGGCGAGCTGATGGCGACCTTCCTCCAGACCCCGAAGGAGTGGCCCGCGGTACTGACCGGACGCGCCGCCGCGCTCGCGTCCGACCCGTCGGACCTCGACGCCGCGATCCGCGCCGGCGCGTTCGAGGCCCTGCGTCACGCCGTCCGCGACCTCGGGCCGACCGGCACGATCGCCACCATCGCGTCGTCCGGCCTCCGCGGCCGCGGCGGCGGCGGGTATCCGACCGGCGAGAAGTGGCGCGCGGCGGCCAACATGCCGGCGACCCAGCGCTACGTGGTCGCGAACGGTTACGGCGCGGACCCGGCCGTCCGGACCGACGCGACGTTGATGGCGGCAGACCCGTGGGCCGTCATCGAGGGCCTCGCGATCGCGGCATTCGCCGTCGGCGCGACGGAGGCGATCCTCGCCGTCCGTGCGGAGGACACCGCGCTCGTCACGTTGCTCGAGGGCGCGGTCCTCGCGGCGGAGGAGGCCGGGTTCCTCGGCGACGACGTGCTGGGCTCCGGCTACCGGATCACGATGACGGTCCGCCCGGTCCAGGGCGCCTACATGCTGGGCGAGGAGACGGTCCTGCTCAAGGCGCTCGCCGGCCGCCGCGGCCAGCCCGAGCAGCGTCCGCCGTACCCCACCGAGCGCGGCCTGTTCGAGAAGCCGACGGTCGTCAACAACGTCCAGACCCTCGCCGCCGTCCCGTGGATCATCCGTGAGGGCGCGGCCGCGTTCGGCGCGATCGGGACGAAGACGAGCCCCGGCACGATCCTCGTCCAGCTCCGCGGCCCCGAAGGCGGCGGCATCGCCGAGGTGCCGCTCGGGACCCCCCTGCGGGAGCTGCTCCGCCTCACCGGCGGCGTCGGCGCACGGAGCCTCAAGGCGATCCTCGTCGGCGGGCCGACCGGGGGCCTGCTGCCGGCCGACCTGATCGACACGCCCTACGAGTTCGACTCGCTCCGCGAGGCGGGGGCGCACGTCGGCTCGGGGTCGATCGTCGTCGCGGACGACCGCGCCTGCGTCGTCGACCTCGCCCGCCTGCTGACGAAGTTCTCGGCCGACGAGGCGTGCGGCAAGACGATCCCGTGTCGGATCGGCCTGCAGCGGCTGTACGAGATCGGCGACCGCGTCGCGACGGGCCGCCCGAAGCCCACCGACATGGCGCTGATGGCCGACCTCGCCCACGACGTCGCCGCCTCCGGCCTGTGCGAGCACGAGCGCCTGGCCACCCTTCCGTTCACGAGCGGGATGCGATACTTCCGTTCCGAGCTCGACGACCACCTCCTCCGCAGCACCTGTCCGGCCGGGGTCTGTCACCCCATCGCCGTCGGTGCCGCCGCGACACCGGGATCCCGCTGATGGCCGACCTCATCGTTCGCCCCGACACGGACGCGCCCCTCGAGCGGCGCGATCCGCGTCCCGACAACCCGTCCGTCCTGGACACGATCACGCCCATCGAGGACACCCTCGCCGAGCGGCTGATCACGACCCAGAGCCCGCAGCGGCCGCAGAGCACGCCGCTCATCCGGATCGAGGTGGACGGGCGCGTCGTCGAGGGCTTCGAGGGCCAGACGATCCTCGAGGTCTGCCGCGACAACGGGATCGAGATCCCGACGCTCTGCTACGAGCCCAAGCTGCCGGGCTTCGGCGCGTGCCGGATGTGCGTGTGCGAGGTCGAGGGCGAGGACCAGCCACCGATCTCGTGCTCGCGCGAGGCCGAGGCGGGCATGGTCGTCCGGACACAGACCGACGAGCTGCGCCGGCTCCGGAAGACGAACCTCGAGCTGATCTTCTCGGACCACAACGCGTACTGCCTCCCGCCGTGCCAGAACAAGTGCCCGAGCCACATCGACATCCCGGGCTTCCTCAAGGCCAACGCCGAGGCCAACTGGCGCGAGTCGACCCGGATCTTCAAGCGCACGATCCCGTTCCCCAGCGTGCTCGGTCGCGTGTGCCCCGCCCCGTGCGAGGAGCACTGCCGACGCGACGAGGTGGACGAGGCGATCGCGATCCGCGACAGCCACCGCTACGCGGGCGACCAGGTGCTCAAGGCGATGCTCGACGAGGGCATCGACCCGCCGGTCCCGTTCGAGCGCCAGGCGCCGTCCGGCCGCAAGGCCGCGGTGATCGGCTCCGGGCCGACCGGCATGGCCGCGGCGTACTACCTCCTGCTCGCCGGTCACGACGTCACGGTCTTCGAGCGCGACCCCGCCCCCGGAGGCATGCTCCGCTACGGCATCCCGCAGTACCGTCTGCCGAAGGTCGAGGTCCTCGAGGCCGAGTACGAGTCGGTCGAGCGCCTGGGCGGCAAGATCGTGTGCAACCAGGGCCTGGGCCGCGACTTCACGCTGGACGACCTCCAGAACCGCGGCTTCGACAGCGTCGTCGTCGCGATCGGCTGCTACGACACGAACAAGCTGGGCATCCCGGGCGAGGACGCGGACGGGGTGCTCGACGGCCTCGAGTACCTGCGCACCGCGACCCTCGGCCTGACCTATCCCGGCCACGCCGGCAGCCGCGTCGTCGTCGTCGGCGGCGGGTTCACCTCGATGGACTGCGTGCGAACCTCGGTGCGCCAGGGCGCGAAGGAGGTCACGCTCGTCTATCGCCGCGACATGAAGGACATGCCCGCGGCGGGCGAGGTCCACGAGGCGATCGAGGAAGGCGTCACCGCGATCTTCCAGGCCGGTCCGACGCGGGTCATCACCGACGAGAAGACGGGCAAGGTCACCGGCGTCGAGTTCATCCGGATGCAGCTGGGCGAGCCCGACGCCTCGGGTCGCCGCCGCCCGGAGCCAGCGCCCGGGACGGAGTTCGTGATCCCGTGCGACCGGGTGCTGCTTGCGATCGGCCAGGGGCCGGAGCTCGACTGGCTCGGCGCCGGCAACGAGGGCGTCGAGGCGACGAAGAACAAGCGCCTCAAGGCCGACGCGGTGACGTTCGAGACCGGCCGGCCGGGCGTGTTCGGCACCGGGGACGTGCGGATCGGGGCCGCGACCGTGGTCCAGGCGATCGCCGAGGGCCGGCGCGCGGCCTACGCGGTCGATGCGTACCTCAAGGGCAACGACCTGTCGACGATCCGGACCCGCCAGACGCTTGCCGAGCCGCAGCCGGAGTTCCTGTCGATCGTCCCGTTCACCGGCGAGATCAAGGAGCCGCGCTACCGGCTCAAGGCGCTCGAGGCCGAGGCGCGGAACCACAACTACATCGAGTACGAGATCCCGTACACGCGCGACGAGGCGGTCGCCGAGTCCACCCGGTGTCTGCAGTGCACGTGCGAGGCGATCGGGTTCTGCGATCTGCGCAGGCTCGGCATCGAGTACGGGACGACGCTCAAGACGCTGGAGCCGCAGTTCCACCAGGGCGCGGGGTACCGCTCGGTGACCGAGAACCGGTTCACCGGCTACAACCACGACTACGTCCGCGACGACAGCCACGCGTTCATCCTCCGCGAGCCCGCGCGGTGCATCGATTGCGGCCGGTGCGCCAACGTGTGCGCCGAGGTCGTGGGGGCCGCGTGCTACGACTTCATGCGGATCGGCTTCGACACCCTCGTGACGACGCCGCTCGACATGAGCCTCAACGACACGCCCTGTGTGTCCTGCGGCCGGTGCGCCGAGACGTGCCCCACGGGGGCGCTGATGCCCAAGCCGCGCGTCCTGCAGAAGTACGAGGTCGACGAGAGCCGCTGCATCCTGTGCGGCATCTGCGTCGACGCGTGCCCGTACGACGCGGTCCGCGACAGCGACCAGTTCGAGCTCAGCCACACGTCGCGCGAGGAGCCGATGATCGACCTCCTCGCGCTCGCCGCGGTCGAGCGCGAGACCGAGATGTCGTACATCCGCCGCGAGCGCGACTGGGCGGAGCGGGCCCGGGCCGAGGGACGGCTGCTCGACTCGAGCCGCCTGCTGCCCGTGCTCCCCGCCTCGCTCGTCGGCGCGAACGGCAACGGCAACGGCAACGGCAACGGCAACGGACATGGCCACGGCCACGGCGCGCCGCCGCAGAACGCGTACGGCCAGTTCGGGTCGGAACAGGCCCACGACCACTGAGAGGGATCGGTGACGCTGCCTGACACGATCCCGTTCCTCGGGTTCGGATGGGACGACCTGCTGTTCATGGGCCTCGCGGCCGTCATGATCGGCGCGGCGCTGCTCGTCGTCACGATGCGCGACATCATCCGCTGCGGGCTGGCGATGATCGTGTGCTTCGCCGCGCTCGCCGGGTTGTACGTGCTCGCCGGGGCGACCGTCGTGGCCGCCGCGCAGGTGCTCGTCTACATCGGCGCGATCAGCGTCCTGATCCTGTTCGCGATCATGCTGACCCAGACGAAGGCGGGGCCGAACGCCCTGGTGTTCCAGACCCAGGCGCTGCCCGCCGCGATCGCCGCGGCGGTGCTCGCGCTGCTGATCGGGATCACGGTCGTCGCGACCGACTGGCCCGCGACCGGCACGCGCATCGCGACGTCCGCCACGGCGCTCGCCACCGAGCTGTTCAGCAACTACATCCTCGCGTTCGAGGTGGTCAGCGTCCTGCTCCTCGCCGCGGTCATCGGCGGCGTGTTCCTCGCCAAGCGCGAGCGCGGGGGGAACGAGTAGTGCTGAGCGCGCTCGACGGCCTGTCGCAGTCGCTGGACGCCTATCTCGTCCTGTCCGGCGTCCTGTTCGCGATCGGCGGGTTCGGCTTCCTCGCCCGCCGGAACGCGATCTCGATGCTGATGTCGATCGAGCTGATGCTCAACGCGGTCAACCTGTCGATCATCGCGTTCGGAGCGTTCTCGACGTCGCTCAACGTGGACGCGTCGGTGATCGCGCTGATCGTCATGGCCGCGGCCGCGGCCGAGGCGACCGTCGGCCTCGCGATCGTCATCGCGATCTTCCGCAACCGGAAGACTCCGCTGGTCGACGAGTACGACGCGATGCGGCAGTAGCCGGCGATGCACCTGCTTCCGACCCTCCTGTTCGCGGCCACCGAAGGCGCCGAGGCCGCGGGCACGGCCCCGTTCGACGAGGCGACCTACCGGCTGCTGATCTCGCTGATCCCGCTGCTGCCGATCCTCGGCTTCGCGTTCACCGCGCTGTTCGGCCGGCGGCTCCAGGCTCGCTTCGGGCGGTGGGCCGCGGAGATCGTGCCGGTCGGGCTCATCGTCGCGGTGTGGGTGATCGCCCTCGCGGTCATCGTCCCCGCGCTCCAGCACCAGGCGCCGTTCAACGAGGAAGGGATCACGTTCAAGCTCTGGACGTGGATCCCCGCCGGGAACTTCACGGTCGACCTCGGGTTCCACGTCGACTCGCTGACCGCGGTCCTGCTCCTCGTCGTCACGACGATCGGCATGCTCGTGCACATCTACTCGATCGGGTACATGGCGCACGACCCGGCGACGTGGCGGTTCTTCGCCTATCTCAACCTGTTCATGTTCTCGATGCTCGTGCTCGTCCTCGCGAGCTCGTGGCTGCTCGTGTTCGCGGGCTGGGAGCTGGTCGGCCTGTCCAGCTACTCCCTGATCGGCTTCTGGTACCACAAGCGATCCGCGGCCCTCGCGGCGAAGAAGGCGTTCATCGTCAACCGCGTCGGCGACGTGGGCTTCGCGCTGGGGATCATGGCGATCTTCGTCAACACCCAGACGATGGACATCCACGAGTCGCTGGTGCGGATGACCGCGGAGGGCGCGAACAACGTCATCCCGCTCACGATCGTCGCGCTGCTGGTGTTCGCGGGCGCGATGGGCAAGAGCGCCCAGTTCCCGCTCCACGTGTGGCTGCCGGACGCGATGGAGGGCCCCACGCCGGTCTCCGCGCTGATCCACGCCGCGACGATGGTCAACGCGGGCGTCTACCTCGTGGCCCGCGCCAACCTCCTGTTCTCGAGCGCCCAGGACGCGATGGTCGTCGTCGCGGCGATCGGCATCTTCACCGCCATATTCGCCGCCTCGATCGCGTTCACGCAGACCGACATCAAGCGCGTCCTCGCGTACTCGACGCTGTCGCAGCTGGGCTACATGTTCGCCGCGCTGGGCATCGGCGCGTACGTCGCCGCGATCTTCCACCTGATGACGCACGGCTTCTTCAAGGGCCTGCTGTTCCTCGGCTCGGGGTCGGTGATCCACGCCGTGCACGAGGAGCAGGACATGAACCGCATGGGCGGCCTGTGGCGGAAGATCCCGATCACCCACTGGACGATGCTCATCGGCACGATCGCGATCGCGGGCATCCCGCCGCTCGCCGGATTCTTCTCGAAGGACGAGATCCTCGGCGAGGCGTTCAAGTTCCAGGACTACTGGGTGTGGTTCATCGGCCTCGTGGTCGCGGGGATGACCGCGTTCTACATGTGGCGACTGATGGGCAAGACGTTCTACGGCGACTCGCACGTCGACCCGCACGTGGAGCCGAAGATCCACGAGAGCGCGTGGCAGATGACGGTCCCCCTCGTGCTGCTCGCCATCCCGTCGATCTTCCTGGGCATGTTCCTCGGGCTGCCGTTCGGGGACAGCCGGATCGGCCAGTGGCTGGAGCCCGTGTTCGCCGGGTCTGCCGAGATCCTCAACCACCACGAGGCCGAGTACGAGCTGTTCGGCATCGACGGCGTCCTCATCCTCATGAGCGTGGGCCTGGCGACGATCGGCCTGGTCGCCGGCATGGCGATCTTCGGCCTGTTCCGCCGCAACGGGCGACGCCAGATCGCCGTCCAGGTGCCGCGCGCGAGCCGGCTGACCGGCTTCCTCTACCGCGCGTCGCTGAACAAGTGGTGGTTCGACGAGCTCAACGACCTGCTGTTCATCCGGATCGGCGGGCGTGTGGCCGCGTTCCTGTGGTGGTTCGACCGCACGATCATCGACGGCGCCGTGAACGGCGTCGGGCTGCTCACGCGCGATGCGGGCGGCGGGCTGCGGCGGATCCAGACCGGCCGCGTCCAGAACTACGCGCTGGGCATCGCGATCGGCCTGATCGTGATGGCCGGCACGTTCCTCGTGATCGTGGGGGCGCCGCGATGAGCCAGCTCAGCCAGCAGCTCGCCGGGCTCCCGCTGGTCACGATCGTGGTCTTCCTGCCGCTCCTCGGCTCGATCCTGCTCGCATTCCTGCCCTCGAGCCGCCCGCAGCTGATCCGCTACGTTGCGCTGGGCATCGCGCTGGTGACGTGGGCCGTGTCGCTCGTGATGCTCGCGGGGTACGACAACGCCGCCGGCGGCTACCAGTTCACCCAGTCGATCGACAGGATCCCGATGTTCGGGATCACCTACACCGTCGGCGTCGACGGCCTCTCGCTCGCCCTCGTCGTCCTCACCACGACCCTCACCTGGATCTCGATCCTCGCCTCGTTCGGCCCCATCCAGACCCGGGTCAAGGAGTACATGGTCTCGTTCCTGGTGCTCGAGATCGGGATGATCGGCGTGTTCGTCGCGCTGGACCTGTTCCTGTTCTACATCTTCTGGGAGCTCGTCCTCGTCCCGATGTACCTGATCATCGGCATCTGGGGCGGCAAGAACCGGATCTACGCGACGATCAAGTTCGTCCTGTACACGCTCGTCGGCTCGCTGCTGATGCTGGTCGCGATCCTCGCGGTCGCGTACACCTACCAGGCCGGGCACGGCGGGTCGTGGGAGAACGCCTTCGACCTCCAGGCGCTGACCCAGTACGCCGGAACCGGCGCGTTCGGCGGGACGTTCGGGCTCCTCGCGTTCGGTGCCTTCTTCCTCGCCTTCGCGATCAAGGTCCCGATGTTCCCGTTCCACACCTGGCTGCCCGACGCGCACGTCGAGGCGCCGACGGCGGGCTCGGTGATCCTCGCCGGCGTGCTGCTCAAGCTGGGCGGCTACGGGTTCATCCGGTTCGCGCTGCCGCTGTTCCCGGAGGCGGCCCACTCGTGGGCGCCGATCATCATCGTGCTCAGCCTGATCGGGATCATCTACGGCGCCATCGTCGCGCTCGTCCAGCCGGACCTCAAGAAGCTCGTCGCCTACTCCTCCGTCAGCCACATGGGCTTCGTGACCCTGGGCATCTTCGTGTTCCAGGAGCAGGGCATGCAGGGCGCGGTCCTGCAGATGATCAACCACGGGCTCATCACGGGCGCCCTGTTCCTCCTCGTGGGCGTGATCTACGAGCGCACCCACGATCGGACGATCGCGAAGCTGGGCGGGCTCGGGTCGCCGATGCCGGTGTACGCCGCCGCGTTCGGGTTCTTCGTCTTCGCCTCCGTCGGCCTGCCGGGCCTGTCGGGCTTCGTCGGCGAGTTCCTGACCCTGATCGGGACGTTCCAGGTGGACTACCTCGCCGCGACCGTCGCGACGTTCGTGATGATCTTCGCCGCCGGCTACCTCCTGTGGATGTTCCAGCGGCTGGCCTTCGGCGAGGTGTCCGACTTCCTCAAGGGGCTGGGGCACCACCTGACCGACATGAAGCCGATCGAGGCCCTGACGCTCGTCCCGCTGGGCGCGCTCGTCGTCGTGTTCGGCCTCTACCCGGGCATCCTGCTCGACCTGATCCAGGGTCCGGTCGAGCAGACGCTGAACGCCGTCAACCAGGCCGCGCCCGTCGCCCTCGGGCTGTGGCGGTAGAGGCCCGAGGATGACCGTCAACGACCTCGCCCTGTTCGGCCCCGTCATCGCGGCGATCCTGCTCGCCGCGGCGATCCTCGTCGTCGACTTCATCGCGCCCGGCCGGTTCGTGCCCGCGATCGTCGTCACGTTCATGGGCCTCACGCTCGTCGGCGCGATCACCGCGATCACGGGCCAGGCCGCGGCCAACGAGCCCGGCGGCTCGCTCACCGCGTTCAACGGCGCATACGTCGTCGACGCGCTGACGACCTACCTGGACCTGCTGTTCGTCGCGATCGTCGCGCTGACGATGGCGTTCGCCCCGGATTACCTCGCGGAGCGCAAGCTGCCGGTCGCCGAGTTCGCGGCCGTCCTCGTGTTCGCGATGTCGGGCGCGATGCTGATCGCCGGGTCTGCGGACCTGCTCGTGCTGTTCCTGGGCCTCGAGCTCATGGTCCTGCCCGGTTACATGCTCGCCGGCTACCACAAGACCGACGGCTACAGCACCGAGGGCGCGATCAAGTACTTCCTGCTCGGCTCGTTCTCGTCGGCGATCTTCCTGTTCGGCCTCGCGTTCGTGTGGGGGCTCACCGGGACGACGAGCATCGCCGGGGTGTGGCAGATCCTCGAGGGCGGCATCCCGCTGTCGCCCGGACTGGGCCTCGGCCTCGCCTTCCTCATGACGGGCGTCGCCTTCAAGATCGCCGCCGTGCCGTTCCACTACTGGACGCCCGACGCGTACCAAGGCTCGCCGACGCCCGTGACCGGCTACCTCTCGGTCGGCCCGAAGGTCGGCGCGTTCGCGCTGATCATTCGGTTGTTCGGGGACGCGCTCGGGCCGCTGGCCGCGGACTGGAACGTGATCATCATGATCCTCGCCGCGCTGACGATGACGCTGGGCAACCTCGTCGCGCTGACCCAGGACAACGTCAAGCGGATGCTCGCGTACTCGTCGATCGCGCACACCGGCTACATGCTGGTCGGGTTCGCGGCGTACGGCGCGGGGCAGATCCTCGGGCTCGAGGGACTGCTGTTCTACGGCGCGGCGTACGCGTTCATGAACCTCGGTGCGTTCGCCGTCATCGCCGCCATCCAGCGCCGGCTGGGCGTGACCTCCAACCTGTCGACGTTCTCCGGCCTCATCCGCCGCGAGCCTGCCCTCGCGCTGATGATGACGCTGTTCCTGCTCAGCCTGACGGGCATCCCGCCGACGGCCGGGTTCTTCGGCAAGTTCTACGTGATCCTCGCCGCGGTCAACGCCGGCTCCACGAACGGCTGGCTCACCGTGCTCGCGGTGGTCACGATGATCAACGCGGCGATCGCGGCGTTCTACTACCTGCGCGTCGTCGTGTACATGTGGATGCGCGACCCGCAGACCGAGGAGCCGGCCCTGCCGCACGGCCGCCTCGTGTGGACCGGCCTCGCCGTGGCGACGGTGTTCACGATCGCACTGGGGCTCATCCCCGGCGGGCTGCTGACGATCGTCCAGTCCGCCGCGGAGGCCGTGACGCAGCTTCCGGCGAGCTAGCCGAGCCTCGGGGTCGGCTGAGCGCACGCCGTCCTCGCGTCTCGCCGGCCGGGCGCACTCCCGGTGTCCCGCTCGACGCGTGGGCTGACCGCCCGCCGTCCTCGCGTCTCGCCGGCCGGGCGCACGATCCCTGTCCTGCTCGACGGGCCGGCCGGACCGCCGCCATCCGTCTCGCCGGCCCGGCGCACTCCCGGTGTCCTGCTCGACGGGCGGGCCGGCCCGCCGCCATCCGTCTCGGCGGCGGACGGTATTCGCGCCCCCGCCGTCGCCGCGGCGACGTGCACGCACGACGTTCGCTGGCCGACCTGACAGCGGTCCGCGGGGTGGACCGTCGTCAAGGGATTCGTGACTACGGACCGCGTGCTGGACGTGTGTCAGGAGATCGCGGAGGGACCGCCCTCCTGCGAACCGTTACGGTCCACGGGGCGGGCAATTGTCGAACCGCCACGACGTGCGGACCGCCCGGCGCGCGCGGCACGGACCGCGGGGCGCGGTGGCGCGATCGGGGGGCGCGGTGGCGCGGTCGCGGGGCGCGGTCGCGGGGCGCCAGGGCGCTAGGGCGTGACGTCGACGCCGGGCAGGATCGACTCCAGGCCGTTCGCCATGACGTCCGGCCCGATCCCCCCGAGCGCGCCGTCCCGCACGATGCCGTCGGCATCGATCCAGAAGTGCACCGGGAGTGCGAGCGCGCGCCATGCGTTCTGCGCCGTCCCGTCCGTGTCCAGCCCGACCGGGAAGGTCACCTTCATCTCCCGTGCGAACGCGTCGGCGACCGTCTCGTCCTCGCGAACGTCGATCGCGAGCACGATCAGGCCCGTCTCGGCGTAGCGAGCGGCCAGGCCGTTCATGATCGGAAGCTCGTCGCGGCACGGCGGGCACCAGCTGGCCATGAAGTTGACCCACACCGGGGAGCCCTTGAGGGTTGCGAGCGCGATGTCGCCGCCGCCCAGCTGGGGCACCGTGAGCGGCGGCGCGGGCTCGCCGATGCCGAACGCCTCGCCGGCGTCGGTGGGCGCAGCCGCGGAACCCGACGGGGCCGCGGAACCCGACGGGGCCGCCGAACCCGACGGGGCCGGCGAGCTCGAGGAGGACGGCGAGGGAGCCGCCGACGCGGTCGCCGGCGGCGACTCCTCCGCGACGGCCGACGGGAGCGGTGCCTGGGCCGGGGTGGGTGGCGGTGTCAGCAGCACGACGGCACCCACGACGACCGCCCCGGTGAGCAGGCCGGCCACCAGCCCGCCTGCGATCGCCGTCTTCCCGCCCATCCGGGCGAGCGTACCAGTACCACTGGACCCGGGCAGGTTTCCGGAGCCTCGACTAGGATTCGCGCGCCATGGCCTCCCTGCTCAACGCCGTATCCCGGGTCGTCCCGGCACTGCTCACCGCGCTCGGCGTCGTGCTGATCACCGCGGGCCTGCTCACGTACCCCGACCCCACCACGGCCGGCACGGCGGTGCTCGAGACGCCCGAGATCATCGAGGCACCCAGCGAGGTCGTCGAGAGCGACCCTCCCTCGCCGTCCCCTGCCGAGTCCCTGGACCCCAGCGTGTCGCCCGCGCCGACGCCCGAGGCGACGCCGAAGCACACCGGTCGCGAGATCGCGACACGCGTCGTCGTCCCGGCGTTGGACATCGACCTCCCGGTCATTCGCGGCAACGACGGCTACCCGTACTGCAACGTCGCGATGTACCTGTCGTCGAGCAAGAAGGCGGACAAGGACGTGTTCGGGCAGCCGGGCGAGGGCCGCGCGACATACATCTACTCCCATGCCCGGGACGGGATGTTCGGGCCGATCTACAACCTCGCCATCCGCGATCGCACGCCGAACAAGATGCTGGGGATGATCGTCCAGGTCTACACGAACTGGAACCGCCTCTACCTGTACGAGGTCCGGGCAGTCCGCCTCCACATCACGAGCCTCGACAACGCGATGTCGCGGGCGAAGGAGGAGATCTGGCTCCAGACCTCGGAGGGTCCCGCCGGCACGAAGGGCAAGACCCAGGTCATCGGCCGGTTCCTGTCGGTGGAGGACTCCACGAAGAAGGAGTCCCGGCCGAAGCCGAAGCCCGTCCGCTGCTGACCGTCCGCTGCTGACGGAGCACGGGCACCGGCGCTAGATCCAGTCGATCCGGCGAAGCACCACCGCGGTCAGCGCCGCCCCCACGCCGATCGCCAGCGTGATCATCCAGAACCCGCCTGCCTCGCGGTCCGCGATCGCGTTCGCCGCCTCGCTCATGCCGAAGATCCCTGCCACGGCGCCGATGCCGGCCAGGATCACCGTCACGCCCGTCAGCCGCTTCATGATCGTCGACAGGTTGTTGTTGACGGTCGAGAGGTAGACGTCCAGCGTGCCGGCCACCAGTTCCCGGTCGTTGTCGAGCTCGTCGGTGACCCGGATGAGGTGGTCGTACACGTCGCGGAAGTAGACGATGTGCTCGGGCTTGACGAGGCCGAGGTCGCGGTTCGTGAGCTGGTTGAAGATCTCGCGCGACGGCGACATCGCCCGGCGCAACCCGACGAGCTCGCGCTTGAGCGCGAACAGCCGCTCCAGCGTCCCGGACGTCGGCGTCTGGATGACCGCGTCCTGGAGGGCGTCGATCTCGTCGTCGAGGGCGTCGATGACGGGGAAGTAGCCGTCGACGATGCCGTCGGCGATCCCGTACATGAGGAAGTCGGGGCCGCGCCTGAGGAGCGATCCGGGGTTGCCCCGCAGGGTCGGCAGTCCGAACGGGTCCCAGCCGGGCTCGTGGACGGTGAGCAGGCTCCGGTGGTCGAGCACCATGTCGACCTCGACCTCGGTCACCTCGCCCTGGTACGCGATCCAGAACAGGACCACGTGGAGCGTCCCCTCGATCTCCTCGACCTTCGCGCGCTGGTTGCGCTCGGCGATGTCCTCGGCGATCAGCGGGTGGAGGTTCAGCACGCGCGCGACGGGCTCGACATGCTCGGGCGCCGACGACGTGACGTCCACCCAGACGAGGGCCTCAGGGTCGGCGAGCGCCTCGCGCAGCGCATCGATCCCGTGCGAGCGCCGCGCCTCCCCGTTCGACCAGCTGACGACCCGGACATGCGCCGCGTCGTCAGGCGATGAAGGCGGGGTCGTGGGGTCCGTCGACGTCGGCATCGGCTGCTCCGGGTTCGCGGGCCGCCGGCTCGTCCCCGGCCCGCGCGAGCATACGCCGACGCCGATCGAGCAGGAGTGACGGCGGGATCGCGGCCGCCGTGACCGCCGCCGCGACGAGGAAGATGCCGACCATGATCCGGGCCGCCTCGCTCGCTGCCCATGCCTCCAGCGCCTCCACGACGAGGCCGTCGCGGAGCGGCCGATCCCGGAGCGTCTCGGGGATGTACGCCTTGTACGCGTCGGGGGTCGCGTAGACCTGGTCGTACAGCGTGTCGATCGTCGTCGACCCGTATGCGGTCAGGATCGCGAGCCCGACCGCCATGCCGACCATCCGGGCGACGGTCACGGTCGACGAGGCGACGCCGTAGGCCTCGCGCGACACCGACTCGACGGCCGCCGTGCTGCGGGGCGTCACCGTGAGCCCGAAGCCGGCGCCGAACACGGCCAGCGCGAGCGCCGCCTGCTCGACCGAGGTGTCGCGGGTCCAGCCGGCCATCGCGACCAGCGCGACGATCGACGCCCCGAGCCCGATCAACGTCACGAGGCGGAGCCGGAGGATCCGGACGGCGAACCCGGACAGCAGGGCGCCGGCCGCGGTCGCCCCGGCAAGCGCCCCGAGCGCGAGCCGCTGCTCGTCGGGCCCGCCGTAGAGGACACGATCCACGAACACCGCGCCACCCACGATCGCCGTCGCGAAGCCGTAGCCGGTGAGCCCGGAGACGAGCGTCGCGGAGGAGAAGGACGCGCTTCGGAACAGCCGGGGGTCGAGGAACGGATCGTCGACACGGAACCCGCGCACGATCGTGATCAGCAGCCCGGCGACGGCGACCGTGGCGAGGATCGCCGACACGAGCGCGGGGTCGAGCCCCGAGCCGTCCGCGGACGGGCGCGAGCCGAGCAGCGTCAGTGACCCCAGCAGTCCGAGCAGGAACAGCGAGAACACGACGGCGCCCACGACGTCGACTCGCCCCGCGCGTCGCGGGGTCTCCCACCCGGTGCTGGCGGCCCACGCGATCGCGAGGGCGAGGATCCCGATCGGCACGTTGACGTAGAACACCCACCGCCAGGCCGGCGCGAGCGCCTCGGCGACGGCGCTCGTGGGCGGGATGCCGAGCCGTGACAGGGCGGCCTCCGGGTGGAACGAGCCGAGGATCGCGGCGCCCAGGAACGGCCCGGCGGCCATGCCGAGGAACGTCAGCGCGCCGATCACGCCGAGCGCGCGCGGCCGCGCCGAGCCGCCGAACAGGTGCGTCGCGGCGGAGGTCGCCACCGGCACGAGGATGCCGCCGCCCGCCGCCTGGACGAGCCGGGCGCCGACCAGCAGCGCGAGCGTCGGGGCGAGGCCGGCGAGCAGGGAGCCCACGGTGAACAGCACGAGCGCGGCGAGGAACATCCGGCGGTTGCCCCACAGGTCGGCGAGCCGGCCGGCCAGCGGCATCGTAACGACGTACACCAGCAGGTAGCCGTTGATGATCCAGGACGCCTCGCGCAGCCGCGTCCAGTCCGCCAGGTCGACGACGATCGCCGGCAGCGCGACGGCCGTGATCATCAGCTCGAGGCCCGCGAGGAACACCCCGGCGCCCAGGACGGCAAGCAGGATCAGCGCGTCGCGGCGCGGCAGGGCGTGCATCTGTCCGAGTGTAGGCCGCGTCACGCCTAACCCCATTCGGACGATGTGCCGGCCGCACGCTCGCCGCAATCTGGATCGGGGGCGTGTGGGACCGTATCCGAGCACGCCGTCGTGAGGGCGACGGCCAAGCACGAGGGAGAAGGAATGAATCGACCCATCGGGGTCACCCTGCTGGCGGTGGGATCCGCCCTCATCGGCATCTATGAGCTCTACCGGATGCTCATCTTCATGGGCATCGCGAGCTTCAACTTCGGTCTCGGGCAGAGCGTGTCGTTCCCGAACCCGCAGTGGGGCCAGGCCTTCTGGGCGTTGCTCCTTGCCGCGATCTGGTTCTACGAGGCCAAGGGCTTCTGGCAGCTGCGCGCCTACGCGTGGTCGTTCGGCGTGTTCATCGCCCTGTTCACGGTGATCTGGGGCTTCACGGCCCTGCTGTTCGGATCCTCGATCGAGGCCGAGACGATCCCGTGGCTCCTCGCCCTGCTCATCCTGCTGTACCTGCAGTACCCGGGCGTGCGGGACCACTTCATCAAGAACGAGATGGACCGGATGACGCCCGAGCAGCGCGCCGCCTACGAGCAGCTCGCGGCGGCCAACGCCGCGGCGATGGCGGCGAACGCCGCCGCGAAGGCCGCTCCGGCTCCCGCGGCCCCGGCGCCCGCGCCGGCCGCGCCGGCCGCGCCGGCCACCGAGGAGGCGCCCCCGAGCGCCTGACGGCGGCACTGCCCGAACGACGAGCCGGTCCTGGCAACGGGGCCGGCTCCTTCGTTTCTCCCGGTCCCCGGCGGTTCCCGGATACGATCGTGACCGGCGGCCCGACCGCCCAATCCGCCACGAGCACGGTCCTTGCCGCGCGGGGCCGGGCGGTCTACGGTCTGTGACGGGTCGCTGCCACGGGCGGATGCCCGCCCGGCTCTCGCCGCACCCGGAGGACCGATCCCTGCCCAGGTCGCCCCTCACCACGACCCTTCCGCGCCGATGACGCCGCGAGCCGGCGGAGCGCACGCGAGCGGCGGGTCGGCGTCCGGCGGCAGGGCGTCGGTGCTCGCCTGGACGTCGGTCGGGATCGCCGCGGTCGCGTTCGCGCTGACCCTCGTGGGCGTGGCGAACGGCGCGCCGAGCGGCGGCTGGCGGTTCAGCCTTCCCTGGGCACCGTCCCTCGGGATCCGGCTCGAGCTTGGCTTCGACGGGCTGTCCGCCCTCTACGCCCTGCTCGCGAGCGGCATCGGCCTCCTGGTCTTCGCGTACGGTGCGGCGTACCTCCCGCGGCACCTCGCCCACGAGGATCGGCCGCCATCCGAGGCCAGGCGGTTCTGGCCGTGGATGACGCTGTTCATGCTCGCGATGATCGGCCTCGCGACCGCCCAGGACCTGATCGTGCTGTTCGTGTTCTTCGACATCACGGCGGTCGCGTCCTACTTCCTGATCGGCTTCGACAGGCACCGCGTCGAGGCCCGCGGATCGGCGCTGATGGCGCTCCTCGTCACCGGCGTCAGCGCCGTCGCGCTGCTCATCGGCGCGGTGCTGCTCCAGGCCGTCTACGGCACCACGTCGCTCGAAGCCCTGTTCCGGTCCGCGGCGCCCGGACCGGCCACGACCACGGCCGCGCTGCTCATCGCCGTCGCCGCGCTCGCCAAGAGCGCCCAGGTGCCGCTCCACTTCTGGCTCCCACGGGCGATGGCCGCCCCGACGCCCGTGTCCGCGTATCTGCACTCTGCCGCGATGGTCGCCGCAGGCGTCCTCGTGATCGGCCGGGTCCACCCGCTGCTCGCGCTGAACCCTGCCGTCCTCGACGTCCTCCTCGTCGTCGGCTTCGCGTCGATCGCCGTCGGCGGGTTGCTGGCCCTCGCGCAGGACGAGCTCAAGCAGGTCCTCGCCTACTCGACGATCTCGCAGTACGGGTACGTCGTCGTGCTGTACGGGATCGGCGGGCCCGACGGGGCGGTCGCGGCCGCGCTGTACGTCGTCGCGCACGCCATCGCCAAGAGCGCGTTGTTCATGACGGCCGGGGCGGTGACCGAATCCACCGGCGAGTCGCGGCTGTCGCGCCTCGGGGGCCTGGCGCGCGACCTGCCCACGCTCGCGATCGCAAGCCTGGTGTGCGCCGCATCGCTCGCTGCCCTGCCCCTGACCCTCGGGTTCTTCAAGGACGAGCTGTACTTCATCGCCGCGACAAGCCGGGGACCCGTTGTGACCGCGCTCGCGGTCCTGGGTGCGGGCCTGACCGTTGCCTACCTCGGCCGGTTCTGGCTCGCGATCTTCGTCGGGCCGCGGCGCAGCCCCGCGGCGCCCCTGCCGGTGCTCCTCGTCGCGCCGGTGGTGGTGCTCGGGGCGCTGTCCGTCATCGGCGGGGTGGCGGTCGATCCGTTCGCACGGCTCGCCGAGGCCGCCGCCGCGGTGACGCACGGGGCGCCCGTGCATGCCGATCCCGCGTACCACCTGGACGCCCGGCCCGCGAACCTGATGGCCGTCGCCGCGTACGCACTCGGCGCGCTGCTGCTCGTCGTCGCGCGCCTCCGGCCGCGGATCTTCGCCGCGGTCGACGGCCTGGGCGAACGCCTCGGCCCGCGCCGGCTGTACAGCGGTTTCCTCCTCGCCCTGAACCGCGCCTCCGACCGGGCCCACCGCGCCGAGGTCCGCGACCTCCGCACCAGCCTCACCGCGATCCTCGTCCCCACCGGCGCCCTCGTCGCGCTCGGGTTCCTCGCGACGCCGACCGAAGGCGCGTACGTGATCGGGCCGGTCGTCCCGGCCGACGTGCCCACGATCGCGCTGCTCGCGCTCGCCGTAGTCGCAGCCGTCACCGCGGCCACGGACCGTGGCCGGCTGCGGCCGGTGCTCGCCCTGTCCGTCGTCGGCTTCTCGCTCGCCGGCGTGTACGCCGTGATGGGGGCGCCGGACGTGGCGCTCGTCGCCCTCGTCGTCGAGAGCGTGGTGACGCTCATCTTCGTCGCCGTGTTCGAGCGCCTGCCCGGCACGACCGTCCACCGACCGGCCGGCGCCGGAGCCGCGCCGCACCGGCTGCGGAACGTGGCGGCCGGCGTGATCGCCGGCGCCAGCGCGTTCGCGGTCATCTGGACGGCCCTGTCCCGGCCGCCGCTCGGCGCCAGCGACGCCGCGGACCAGATCCGCCGGACACCCGAGGCCCACGGCGGCGACGTCGTCACGGTCATCCTGGCCGACTTCCGCGGCCTGGACACCATGGTCGAGATCACCGTGCTCGCCGTCGCGATCCTCGGCGTCGTGAGCCTGCTCCGACGGAGGGAGACCGCGTGAGCCCGGTCATCGACGTCGTCGCGCCCCGCCTGCTCGCGCCCGCGATCATGCTCGCGGCCGCGCTCATCGTGAAGGGCTACACCGACGCCGGGGAAGGCTTCAGCGCCGGGGTGATCGTCGCGCTCGCCGTCGCGCTCCGGTACGTGGTGCTTGGCCAGCGGCGCGGCGACCGATCGATCCGGCCGGCGCGCCACGCGCACGTCATCGCCGCCGTGGGCTTGCTGATCGCAATCGCCTGCGGGTTCGGGAGCACCCTCATCGGGGAGCCGCCGTTCACCCACCTGCCGCTCGCGGGCGAGCCCGTGGTCCACGTGGGGACCCTCGAGCTCACCACGGCGGTCGGGTTCGACGTCGGGCTGTTCATGCTCGTGTCGGGCAGCCTGGTGATGCTCGTCCGGCACCTCACCGGCCTCATCGAGGGCGACGACGTGACGGATGAGCCGGTGGCCGAAGAGGCGACGGCCGATGACGCCGCGACCGCCGATGGGGCCGGGCGATGAACCTCGTGTTCGCGCTCGCGGCCGCGATGCTGTTCGGGGTCGGCGCCTACCTCGTCCTCCACCGCGACCTCGTGCGGATGGTGCTCGGCGTCGTCGTCATCTCGCAGGCCGCGGTCCTGACGCTCATCGCGGCGTCGCTCGACCGCGGCGCGGCAGCGATCTACCCGCTCCCCGACGGCCCCATCAGCGACCCGCTGAGCCAGGCGATGGCGCTGACCGCGATCGTGATCGGCATGGCGGTGACCGCGCTGCTGCTGGTGCTCGTGCTGCGGGTGGCGATCGCGTTCCAGACGCGGGCCCTTCGCGACATCGGCCAGGAGGAGGCCGCGCTCGACGAGCAGCTGGAGCGCGCCGAGGGACCGGCCCACGAGGACGAGGAGGCGTCTGCCCGATGACGGCCCTCCTGCTCGCCCTGCTCATCCCATGGGTCGCCGGTGTCTCGATCCTGTTCGTCGACGGCCGGCGACGCCGCGTCCGGGCCATCGCCGTCTGCGCCCTCGCCGCGACGCTCGCTGCGCTGCTGGCCCTGACCGCGGAGGTCCTGTCCAACGGGCCGGTCGTCGTGACGACGGGCAGCTGGCCGGTGGGCATCGGGATCACCCTCCGCGCCGACGCGATGGGCGTCACGTTCGCCCTGCTGTCGGTCGCGATGCTGACCGCCGCCGTGACGCACCAGCTGTCGGAGCCTGCGACCGAGCGCGAGTTCCCCGGCCTCGTGGTGCTGCTCGCGCTGGGGCTGAACGGCACGTTCCTCACCGGGGACGTGTTCAACTTCTACGTCTTCTTCGAGCTCGCCCTCGCCGCCTCGTACGTGCTGGCGATCCACGGGCGCACTGCTCGCGTGCTCGGCGCCGGCCTCGTGTTCACCGCGGTGAACCTCCTGGGTACGTTCGTGTTCCTGCTGTCGGTCGCCGGGCTCTACCGCGTGACCGGCACGCTCGACATGTCGCGCGTCGCGGAGCGGATGGTCCTCGCCGATCCGAACGCGGCGATCCTCATCGCGGTCGGGTTCTTCGTCGCGTTCAGCGTCAAGCTGGGGCTGTTCCCGTTCCACTTCTGGTTGCCCACCGTCTACACGTCCGCCCGTCCGGCCGTCGCGGCGATCCTGAGCGGCAGCCTCGCGAACATCGGCGCGTACGGGCTGCTCCGGTTCGGTGCCGGACTCCTGCCCCGGGAGCTGGAGCTGGGCGCGGGAATCCTTGTGATCATCGGGGCCACCTCGATCGTGTACGGCGGCATCCTCGCCGTCTCGCGCCGGACCGGCGCCGAGATGCTCGCCTACTCGGCGATCGGGCAGGTGGGCTACGTGCTGATCGCGATCGCGGTCGGCGGACCGGCGGGCATCGCCGCCGCGATCCTGTACACGGTCGTGAACGCCGCCAACAAGACGATGCTGTTCCTCACCACCGAGCGACGCGGCGTCATCGTCGGCGGCCTGTTCGCGCTCGGCGCGCTCAGCATCTCGGGCGTCCCCCCGGCGGCCGGCTTCGTGGGCAAGCTCGAGGTCTTCCGCGCCGTCATCGACTCGCCGGCCCTCGTCGTGGTCGTGCTCCTCGGCAGCCTCCTGTCGTTCGTGTACGCGTTCCAGATCTATCAGTTCGAGCGGTGGCGCCCGGAGGGCGACGCGAACCTCGCCCCGAGCCGCTGGCAGCAATGGATCGTCCCGGTGATGCTCGGGGCGCTGGTCCTGGGGATCGGGATCTGGCCGGGGCCGCTGATCGCGCTGAGCGACGCCGCCGCGGGCGTGCTGCCTGGAGTCCTGCGGTGACCGGCATCCTCCTGCGGGTGGCGGGGCTCACCGCCATCTACCTGCTCGTGCTCACCAGCGTCGACCCGGGCGACGTGGCGATCGGCGCGGCCCTCGCGCTGGTCCTCGTCATCGCCGCGAGGCCTTCGGACGCCCACCACGGTGCGGCCGCCTGGGGACGCTGGTTCGCGTCGCTCGCGCGGATGATCGTGGTGACCGCCTGGGAGATCGGCGTCGGCACGGTGCGGGTCGTCCGGTTCTGCCTCCGCGGCACCGGCAGCCCGGGCTTCATCGAGATCCCCCGCGGCGACCGGTCGCGCCGGGCCGTCGCGCTGTGGGGGATCCTGACCGGCGAGGCACCCGACGAGTACCCGGTCGCGGTCGACGACGCCCGGGACGTCCTGGTGGTCCACACCATCGACGCGCGCGATCCGGACGCGATCCTCGCGCGCCACGCGGCCGCCCGCGAGACGTTCCAGCGCGACGTGGTGTCGTGACGTGATCCCCGACGTCGTCCTCGTCGTCGCGTTCGGCTGGGCTGCGCTGCTGCTCGTCGCGGGCGGCCTGCTCCTGCTCCGCGCCCGGGACAGCCAGCAGCGGCTGTTGGCGCTCGACGTCCTGAGCACGATCGTGATCGTCATGCTGGCGACGCTGTCGTACCTGAACGGCGTCTCCTACTACATCGACGCCGGGCTGGCGGTCGCGCTGCTGTCGTTCACGGCGACCGTCGTGACGGCGCGCTACATCATGCGGCGGGGGCCGGACCGTCGTGATTGAGGCGGTCGTGGGGCTCGTGGGCAGCGGGGTCCTCGTGCTCGGGCTCGTGCTCGCGACGATCGGCCTGTACGGCATGCTCCGCAAGCCGTCGATCTTCGAGCAGCTGCACGCAGCGGGTCTCGTGACCGGGCCCGGTGCGATCCTCGTGCTGCTCGCGTCGCTGGCCAGCGGGCGGGCCGAGATCGCGACGAGCGCGGTGCTCGTGATCGCGTTCGTCCTCGTGACGGCGTCGCTGTCGACGCACGCCATCGCGCTCACCGCGTGGCGGTTGCGCTACACGGTTCCCGCGCGTGGCCGCGACGCGGCGATCACCGCCGCCGACGGGAGCCCCGGCACACCCATGCGGGTCCTCCTCGCACACGACGGCTCGCCGGGCGCCGAGGTCGCGACCGCGCTCGCCGCGTCCCTCCACTGGCCCGCAGGCTCGGTGATCCGGGTGATCGGCGCGACCGACGGCGACGTCCGGCCGTTTGCAGATCCCGGCACGCCACCGGACGGGGACGCCGAGGTGCCGCGGTCCCTTGCGACGACCGTCGCGTCCGTGGCCCGGACGCTGGAGCGCGACGGAGTCGTGATCGATTCCGTCGTGCGCCAGGGCGACCCGGCGGCGGCGATCGCGGACGAGGCCAGGGCGTTCGGTGCGGACCTCGTCGTGATCGGCAGCCGCGGACTCGGGCCGGTGCGGTCGATGTTCGCCGGGTCGGTGGCGGCGGCGACGATCGACGCGGCGCCGTGCTCGGTCCTCGTCGCGCGGACGCCGGCGGTCGGGCGTCTCGTCCTCGGCGCCGACGGCACCGAGGCCGGCGAGGCGGCGGTCGATGCCGTGGCGCAGTGGCCGATCTTCCGGGACGTCGTGATCGATGTCCTCAGCGTCGTGACCGACGGTCCGGGCCTCGGCAGCCCGACGGCCGACGGCGGCATGCAGGCGACGACCGCCCGCGTCAGGCAGCAGCGGCTCGCCGACGCCGTCGCGACCCGCCTCGCCACCGCGGGCCGCCGGGCGACGGCGCACGTGCGCGACGGCGACGCCGCGTCCCAGATCGTCGGCTTCACGGGGGAACGCGCCGCGGACCTGATCGTCCTCGGAACCCGGCAGCGGACCGGGCTCACGCGTGCCCTGCTCGGGAGCGTCGGCCGGACCGTGCTGTCCACGTCCGGCGTGTCCGTGCTGATCGTCAAGCCCCGGTCCTGATACCGAGGCCGTGAGCGCCGGGCTTGACACCGCCGACGCGCGCCTCGTAGCATCAACGCCCATTGATATAAACCGCCGTTGATCCGACGGCACCGCCCTCCTCGAGGCAAGACCGCCCACCGTGTCGCCCTCCCCTGCCCGCATCCGCAGCACGATCGCGAACGTCGTCGACCAGCCCGACGACCTGCGGGAGCTGCGGCGGTTCCACAAGACCCTGGCGGACGTGAACCGTCTGCGGATCTGCCGCGTGCTCGCGGATCGGCCGGCGACGGTCACGGAGCTCATCGAGGCGGTCGGCCTCTCGCAGCCCCTCGTCTCGTGGCACCTCGGCAAGCTGCGCGAGGTCGGGCTCGTGCGGGCGCAGCGCCACGGCCGGGAGACCGTGCACACGATCGTCCCCGAGGCGTTCGCCCAGTTCGCCGACCGCGAGGCCCGGGTGCTCAACATCGTCGGCAACCCGACCCCGCGCAGGGCCGCCTCGTGAGCGGCTCGTTCGTCACGCCGGAGACCCGCTCCAAGGTCCGCGGCCTCATGACGCCGATCGCCGTCGCGCTCGGCCGGCTCGGCCTCACGCCCAACGGGCTGACGCTCATCGGCTTCGGCATCGCGATCATCGCGGCGGCGCTCGCGGCCGCCCAGCTGTGGCTCCCGGCCGGCCTCCTCGTCCTGTTCGGTGGAGTGTTCGACCTGTTCGACGGCGCGCTGGCCCGGGCCACGGGCAAGGCCAGCCCGCTCGGCGCGTTCATGGACTCGACCTTCGACCGCTGGGGCGAGGGCATCGTCTACATCGGTATCGCGTGGGGCGCGGTGTCGCTCGGCGTCGAGGCCGTCGTCGTCCTCACCGCGGCCGCGATGACGGCCGCGTTCATGGTCAGCTACACCCGCGCCAAGTCGGAGAGCCTGGGCTTTGCGCCCGGAACCGGCATGGCCAACGTCGGCCTCGCGCCCCGCGAGGTCCGGATCGTCATCCTCACCATCGGCCTCGTCGCCGCCGGGCTCCTGCCCGGGTTCCCGACCGACGCGTCGGGGGCGGGCGCGGCCGCACTCCCTCCCAACGTGATCGCGCTGGAGCTCGCGCTCGGCCTGATCGCCGTCCTCGGAACCATCACCACCATCCAGCGCATCGTCGTGACGACGAACCAGGCGCGACACGAGCAGGGCTGACGCCCACAGCATGGAGCAGGAGCACGTGAGCAACACCAACGGCACGTCCGCGACGCCGAAGGCGCGCGGCAAGAAGATCCGCGTCGCGATCGTCGGCGTCGGCAACTGCGCGAGCAGCCTCGTCCAGGGCCGCTACTACTACGAGAACGCGAAGCCGACCGACTTCGTCCCCGGCCTGATGCACGTCCAGCTGGGCGACTACCACATCAGTGACGTGGAGTTCGTGGCGGCGTTCGACGTCGACAAGGAGAAGGTCGGCAAGGACCTCTCCGAGGCGATCTTCTCGGGCCAGAACAACACCTACAAGTTCATGGACGTCCCGCACCTCGGCGTGAAGGTCGAGCGCGGCATGACCCTGGACGGCATCGGCAAGTACCTGTCGCAGGTCATCGAGAAGGCCCCCGGCCCGACGGCGGACGTCGTCGGCATCCTCAAGGAGCGCGAGGTCGACGTCGTCGTCTCCTACCTGCCCGTGGGCAGCGAGGACGCCACGAAGTGGTACGTCGAGCAGGCCCTCCAGGCCGGCGTCGGGTTCATCAACGCGATCCCGGTGTTCATCGGCCGCGAGCCGTACTGGCAGCGCCGGTTCGCCGACGCGGGCCTCCCGGTGATCGGCGACGACATCAAGAGCCAGGTCGGCGCGACGATCACGCACCGCGTGCTGACCCGCCTGTTCATGGACCGCGGCGTCCGCATCGACCGCACGTACCAGCTGAACTTCGGTGGCAACACCGACTTCATGAACATGCTGGAGCGCGAGCGCCTCGAGTCGAAGAAGATCTCGAAGACCAACGCGGTCACCTCGATGCTCGACTACGACCTCGCGGACGAGGACATCCACGTCGGCCCCTCGGACTACGTGCCGTGGCTCAAGGACCGCAAGTGGTGCCACATCCGGATCGAGGGCACGACGTTCGGTGACGTCCCGCTCAACGCCGAGCTCAAGCTCGAGGTCTGGGACAGCCCGAACAGCGCCGGCGTGATCATCGACGCCATCCGCTGCCTGCGGATCGGCCTCGACCGTGGCCTGACGGGCACGCTCGTCGCGCCGTCCAGCTACTTCATGAAGTCCCCGCCGCTCCAGATCCACGACGACATCGCGCGTGAGCGCGTCGAGGCGTTCATCCGGGGCGAGGACAACGAGACGCTCGTGGGCAACGAGGAGTCGAAGACGCACTCCAAGGCGCTCGCGAACGAGGCGAAGGCGAAGGCCGCCGCCAAGTGACCCAGGGGCGCAAGCTCGAGGCGCCCCACCGGCGCCTCGAGGCCACCCCGCCGCGGATCGTCGAGAAGGCGGCGATCGTCGGCTACAAGTCGACGGCCGCCCTCCTCGCGCACACCCCGCCGGCGCTGTCGCGTGCGGTGATCGCGACCGCCTCCCAGGCGAGCTACCTCGCGTGGCCGGCCAAGCGGAACTTCAGCAACGCGAACTTCGCAAAGGTGCTCGGGCTGCCGCCCGACCATCCGCGCGTCCGGCGCCTCGCGCTGCGGGCCTACAAGGAATACGCGCGCTACATCGTCGAGCTCATGCGCCTCCCCTCGCGACCACGCGAGGAGCTGGCCGCGGGGGTCGAGGGTGACGGCGTCGAGCGCGTCGCCCAGGCGTGGCGCGACTCGGGGCAGGCGATGATCGTCGTGGCGGGCCATGTCGGCAACAACGAGGCGGTGGCCGCCGCGATCGCCGGCGCGGGCTATCCCGCCAACGTCGTCGCCGACGACTCCTCGTTCCCCGAGCTGTTCGAGCTGCTGCGCGAGCAGCGCGAGGCCTGGGGCGTGCACGTCATCCCGTGGCGCAACCTCCGAGAGCTGTTCGCCGTGCTGCGGCGCAAGGAGATCCTCGCGCTGCTCGTCGACTGGGGCTACCGGGCCGACGGCGTGCCCGTTCGGCTGTTCGGCGCGTGGACCACGCTCCCCGCCGGCCCGGCGACCCTCGCCGCGAAGACGGGCGCGATCATCGCGCCGCTCGCGATCCGCCGGACCCCGCATGGGACGCTGCGCCTGGAGGGGCACGAGGCGTTCACCGTCCCGTCGTCCGATCCGGCGGACATCCAGCGGGCGACGCAGCGGATCGCCGACTTCCTCGAGGCGACCGTCGGTGCCGCACCCGAGCAGTGGTACAGCTTCAAGCCCATGTGGCCGGATACCGACGAGGAATCGCGCGAGCTCGAGGCACGGGCCGCGGCGATGCTCGCCGGCCGGGCGCCGCGTGTTGCCGATGGCGAGACCGTCACCGGGACGCATGAGACAGCGGTCGAGGCGCCCGCGACCCCCGCGCGGGAGGCCGGAGCGTCGTGACCGTCGCGTCGGGGGCGCCGGCGAGCGCGTCGTCCGACGACGGGGTGGCCACCCGGCCGGGCCTTCGCGGGCGGCTCATCATCGCTGCCGCGGGCGTGGCCTCGCACCTTCCCGAACGGCCGCTCGTCGCGGGTGCCGACTCGGTCGGCGAGCTGTGGTACCGGGCCGCCCCCGCGAAGCGCGACCAGGCGCGACTGAACCTGCGCCGGGTCGCGGAGCACCTCGAGGCGACCGGCGGCGGCACCCCACGCGCCCGGCGCGCGGCAACGGACCCGGATGCACTCGAGCGCCTCGTCCGGGCCGCGTTCCGGCACGCCGCCCGCTACTACCTCGAGGTGCTGAGGGCGGGCGCGTACGACATCGAGACGGCGCTCGAGCGCGTCCGCATCGAGACGCCGGACGAGGTCGAGGCGGCCCTCCGGAGCGGCAGGCCGGTCATCATCGTGGGCCTCCACTTCGGGGCGATCGAGCTGCCGGTCACGATCCTGTCGGGGTTCGTCGGTCACTCGGTGACCGCGCCCATGGAGACGGTGAACGACCCCGCGCTCGCCGCGTGGTTCACGGAGTCACGCAGCCACGTCGGCGTGAACATCATCCCCATCAAGGACGCCCGACGCCCGCTGCTCGACGCCCTGCGCCGGGGTGAATCCGTCGGCCTCGTGTCGGATCGTGACCTGTCGGGGAGCGGGCTCCCGGTGCCGTTCTTCGGCCACCCCGCGCCGATCGCGGCCGGCCCGGCGTTCCTCTCCCTCGAGACGGCCGTGCCCATCTACGCGGCGGCAGCTCGCCGGACGGGGTCGCGGACGTACGCCGCGCGGCTGATCCACGTCCCGGAGCCCGGGCCCGGCCCGCGCCGGGAGCGGCTGACGGCCTACACCGCGTCGATCGCGCAGGCATTCGAATCACTCGTCGCGGACGCGCCCGAGCAGTGGTGGGGTGCCTTCCATCCCATCTGGCCGGACCTGGTCGCGGGTGGAGGGGCGTCATGAACGCCGCGGGCGAGTCGTCCGCGCGCCGCGGCCGGGCGGACCTTCACATCCACACGCTCGCGTCGGACGGGACGGCATCCGTGTCGGACATCCTCGACGCGGTCGCCGCGGCCGGCCGGCTGGACGTGATCGCCATCACGGACCACGAGCGGATCGATGCCGCCATCGCCGCCCGCCACCTCGCGCAGGACCGCGGGCTCCCGTTCCAGGTCGTCGTGGGCGAGGAGATCACGACTCGCGGCGGCCACCTGCTGGGCCTGTTCCTCGAGCACCGGGTCCCGCCGCTCAAGAGCCTGCGCTGGTCGATCGAGGCGGTCCACGACCAGGGTGGCATCGCCATTCCGGCCCACCCGCTGGTCCCGCTCCACCTCTCCGCGCAGGGCTGGGCATTGCGCGGCCTCCTGGACGACGACAATCCCCTCGTGCACCCCGACGCCCTCGAGACATTCAACCCCACCGCGATCGGCCGCTACGGACACGGCCGCGCCGTGGCGTTCGCGGACGAGCGCGGGCTGGCGCGGATCGGCAGCAGCGACGCGCACGCGATCGAGGCGATCGGGTCGGCCTGGACGACCTTCGACGGCCGGACCGGCGACGACCTCCGGCGGGCGATCGCCGAGGGGACCACGGCACACGACGGCGGATTCCACGGGTCCATGGGCCAGCTCGCGGTGTTCGGTCGCCAGCTCCGCAAGCGCGGCCGGGACGCGAAGGCCGAGGTCGCCGGCCGGATCCGGCGGGACGGCAGCGGCCGCGACCACGGCTACCCCGGGAGCACGCGCCGCCCGCCGGTGTTCGACCCCCGCGACGGCACGCGCCGATGAAGATCGGCCTCGTCTCGCCGTACGTCTACCCACTGCCCGGCGGGGTGACCCAGCACGTCCACTACCTGTACGAGAACCTGCGGCAGCGCGGCCACACGGTCCGCATCCTTACCTCGTCCCACGGCCTCCAGCGCTCGTCGGAGGGCGACGTCATCCGGCTCGGCAAGGGGTTCTCGATGCCGGCGAACGGGTCGGTGGGGACGGTCACGCTCTCGCCGCGCTACGTGTCGCAGGTCCGGGACCTGCTGGAGCGCGAGCGGTTCGACGTCCTCCACTTCCACGAGCCGTTCGTGCCGTTCCTGTCGCTGGTGATCCTGCGCGAGTCGCAGAGCGTGAACATCGGCACGTTCCACGCGTACGGCGGGTGGTCGCCCGCGTACGAGTTCGGCAGCCGCGCGCTGAAGGGCTACGCCGACCGGCTCCACGGCCGGATCGCCGTGTCGGCCGCCGCACGCCATTTCATCGACCGCTACTTCCCCGGCGACTACAAGGTCATTCCGAACGGTGTGGACATCGACCGGTTCCGTCGCGCGGTCCCGCTGTCGCGCTGGCAGGACGGGACGCCGAACGTGCTGTTCGTCGGCCGGTTCGAGCCGCGCAAGGGCGTCCTCGACATGCTCAAGGCGCACCGGATCATGCGCCGCGACGGGGTCGAGTCGCGGCTGCTGCTGGTCGGCGGCGGGCCACAGGAGCGCGAGGCACGGCGGTACGTCGCCACCCGGCGGCTCGGGGGCGTGGAGTTCCTGGGCCGCGTCTCGGACGCCGAGCGCGACCAGCTGTTCAAGACGGCGGACGTGTACGTGTCACCCGCGACCGGCCGGGAGTCGTTCGGCATCGTGCTGCTCGAGGCGATGGCCGCGGGCGCCCCGATCGTCGCCTCGGACATCCACGGCTACAAGGGGGTCGTCCGCCGGGGCCGCGAGGCGCTGCTCGTGCCGCCGCGCGAGCCGAAGGAGCTGGCCGAGGCGATCGAGCGCCTGCTGAGCGACAGGGCTCTCGCCGCGGAGATGTCGGCGAACGGGCTCCGCCGCGCAGAGGAGTTCAGCTGGCCCCGAGTGACGGCCAAGGTCGACGACTACTACGGGTTCGTCATCCGCCGGCTCGCCGCGGCAGACGCGCTCCCACCGCACTTCACCGCGCAGGTTCCGCCGTCACCGAGAGCGGCGCAGGCGCTGCCCGACGGTTCCGGGGCCGCACCCGCCGAACCTGTCGTCGCGCGCTAGGTTCGTCCGCCTCGCGCCTCGTCGGTCACGCGCCCCTCGTCCGTCAGGCGCCCCCGGGTTCGCCCGCCGGCCCGCCGGCAGCCCCGCCGCGATCGCGCGCCGCGTCCTCTGCGGCCGCGAGCCGCCACATCCGGGCCGACCAGGCGACGACGCCGCACGCGACGACGAGGAACACCATCAGGATCCCGAACCGCAGGTCCTGGAACACCGTCGCCCCGCGCTCGACGGTGTTCACCCCGAACTGGAAGGCGTACAGGTACGTCGGCAGGATCCCCTGGTACGCGTTGACGAGCGTGGCAGGGAGCGGCAGCGCCGAGATGTTGGGGTACAGGAACACGAACCACGCGGCGGCCACGCCCACGTAGCCCAGCACGAACCGCCGGGCGTCGCGCGCGGTGAGCACCTGGATCGCGACCAGCCCCAGCGGGATGGCGACCAGCAGCGCGATCAGCTCCGGCACGATGCCCGGGAACGAGAACAGCGGGTCGCTCGACGGCAGGAACCGGGTCAGCGCGAGCAGGACGCCGCCGACGACCGCGGCGATCGCGACCGGGGCGAAGTCGCGCGGGCCGAGCGGCCGGCCGTCCTGGGTGGGACGGGCGAGGCGGACGAGGAAGCGGACGAGGACCAGGAGCGTCACGAGGCCCACGACGACCATCGCGAACGCGGCCGGCGTGACGACGAGGTTGCCCGGGTTGCCGTGACAGGCCTGCGACCCGGCGTTCACGGTGTCGACACCCGCGATCCCGCACAGCGGCAGCCGCACGAGCCACAGGATCACGGGCCCCATGATCGCCACGGCCGCGGCGACCCTGGCCAGCAGCCAGGTCCGTCTCGACGCGCCGTGCCACAGCTCGCCCATGAAATAGCCGAGCGAGATCACCACGAACGGCAGGCTCGTGTAGTAGTGGTACTGGAACGAGGCCCGGTCGATGCGCGCCCAGCTGATCCACTGACAGAGGAACGCGATCAGCACCAGGGCGAGCGCGAGGCTGCGGCGCTTGAACGCCTGGTAGGCGACGAACGCCATCGCCGGGATCCCCATCCACCAGATCACCATGTTGCCCGCGTCGTAGATCGACCCCGCCGTCTGGAACGCGAACGAGCCCTGGTAGAACCACACGGGCTTGAGGTTGAGCGGCCACGCCCACCACGGGGAGCTCGCCGCGTGCGCCGCGGTGAGATTGTTGTGGTAGCGGTACATGGCCTCGGTCAGCGCGAGGAGCGTCTGCCCGGTGTGCCCGCCCGGCCAGCCGTTGACGATCTGGTTGCCGTCGATCAGGGCCCAGGGCACGTACAGCGCCACGTACACCGCGAGCGGGATCGCGAGCAGGCAGACGACCATCCAGACCATCGGCAGCCCGAGCCCGGAGCCGAGCCGCAGCCACCCCTCGGCCGCTGGCGCGGGCGGCGGCAGCCGGACGGCGTCGGCGTCGAGCGGCCGCTCGCGAGCCATCGGGCCCATCCCGTACCGGCCCGCGACCTGGAACGTGGCGTAGGCAAGCCCCCCGAGCACGACGAGCGCGAACCCGAGCGTCAGCGGCTGGAGGATCAGCGGCCCGGCGACGAGCTGCGCATCGGTTCGACCCGCGGCGATGGCGCCCAGGACGATGAGCCCGCCGAGCACGGCCGGCCCGCCGACCGCGAGGATGACCTCCTCGTCCGACCAGGCGATGGGGTGGTAGACGCTGACGACGACCGTCGCGAGCGTGATCGCGATCATGATCAGCGGGAACAGCAGGTTCCCCGAGACCGACACGTCCGAAGGCACGGCCATCGCCATCCAGCCGAGGACGCCCGTGACGCCGATCAGCCCGACGATGAGGATGATCCGGCCGAGGGCCGACCGGGCGAGGACGAGGATGCCGAGCGCCCCGATGGCATAGGCCGCGACCCACTTGGACGCGAGCGCGAGGCCCAGCAGGATCCCGATCGCGGGCATCAGCACCCAGAACCACCGGGCGCGTCGCCGCTCCACCCAGAGCCATGCGAACAGCAGGTACGCCGCGAGGATGAAGAAACCCACGTAGACGTCGTTCATCGCGATCCGGCTCTGGACGAAGAACATGCCGTCGAGCAGGGCGAAGGCGCCGACCAGGACGCCCACCTCGCGCCGCGCGAACAGGACGCGGGCGAGGAGGAACAACAGTCCGACCGTGAGCGCTCCGAGGATCACCCCCGGCAGGCGCCACGAGAAGTGGTAGTGCCCGACATCGACCGACGCGGCCTCGCCGCCGGCGCTGAACGCGAGGATCGCCCCGCGGTTGTCCGCCGGGAAGTCGCCGTTGTGGTCGAGGACCCAGGCCGACGGCTCGTACGGGAGCTGGTGGTCCGCGAACACCGCCCGTCCGTGCGGCTCGACGACGTAGATCGTGGTGCCGTCGCCGTCCTGGCGTGGCCCGAGCACCTCGACCAGCTCTGACGCCTCGTCGTATACGATCCGCGACCCCGCCGCCGGGAGGGGGAACGTGTCCTTGACCGTCGGGCCCTCCTTCGCGTCGTCGCCCGAGACGGCGATGATCGCGATCCCCGGGTCGCCCGAGTCACCGGGGGTCGTGGCGTAGATCTGCGTCCCGTCGTCGACGCCGCTCACCAGGGCGACCGAGGTTGCGCCGCCCGGGAGCGACGCCCGGGCCACGACGCCGCCGGACGGGCCCACGAACGTGACGCCGTCCGCGCCCGCGATTGCGAGCTGTCCGACGGGCTCGATCGTGACGCCCTCGAGGCGGCCGCCGGTGATCGCGTCCTCGAGCGCGGTCCGCGTCGCGTCATCGAGCGTCGCCTCGAGCACGACCCGGTCCGGGTTGCTCGCGAGCTGCTCTTCGTAGGTCGCGGCGTCGCCGCCCAGGATCTCGGCGAGGATGGCGGCCGCGGTCTGCGGGTCCTCGATGGAGCCGGGCGTCGCGACGACCGCGTCCGCCGTCCCCGACGCGATCATCTCGCCGAGCCCGTCCACCTGGAGGCGCCCGCGCTCCTCGCCGCTGGCCGGGTCCACGATCGCCACCGTGTCCGCACCCAGCTGTGCGGCGAGCGACGAGCCGTCGTCGAACACGGCGACGCGGCCGATGGCGCCGTCGAGCGTCCCGACGAGGGTCGCCTCCAGCGAGGGAGCCTCGGCGCCGGTCGCCGGAGCGTTCCGCAGCGCATCCGCCACCGTCGTGTCGATCGACCAGATCTCGCCCGCATCGGTGCCGGCGTACAGCTGGTTCGTACCGGGGTCGAACGCCACTGCGCTCGCGCCGGGCAGCTCCACCGAGCCCACGGCCTTGCGCGTGTGGAGGTCGAGGGCGATGACGGCGTCCCCGGTGGCGAGCCAGACGCGGTCGCCGTCCCGGGCGGCGATGTCGTCGCCGGCGCGGCGCGGCTCGATCGCGGCGTCGCGCACGGCGTTCGTGACCTGGCTGCTCGCCGCGACGTCGTGGCCCGCGAACAGGACGATCCCGCCGGCCATGGCGTACTTGGCGAGGTGCGGGTGGGTCCACTCGTAGATCGCGTGGTCCATGCCGTAGCGCCACGACTGGAGGAACTCGGTCGCGGTCCGCGCGTGGTAGACCTCGTCGAAGTGCATCCGGGCGGGCTCGCCGACGCGGAACATCCGCAGGCTCATCCCGGCGATCACGAGCACGACGAGGATCCACAGGTCGAGGCGGTCGAGGCGGCCGCCGCCCTCGCGGGTGAGGAGTCGCGAGCGATCGGGGCGGATCGGCGTCTCCGCCATCCGGTGCCGGAGCCACCCGATCGGCCCCAGCTCGGTCCAGCCTGGTCGCTCGTACCACGCGGGGAGCCGGCGCGGACCGGTTGCGAGGGCGGCGACGCCGGATGTCCCGGCGCCGGATGTCCCGGCGCCGGCCTGGGCGACGCCGCCGCTCGAGGGCACGTCGCCGTCTTCGCGCTCCGCGCGATCGATCACGGCCGCAGAGACGCCTCCGGCGGGCACGGGTTCCATCGATCCCGGCACGGCCGGCGGCGCTTCGGGTGCGACGTCCTCCGCCTGCACAGGCGGCCCGGTCACGTGCCGCGCCTCCGCGAGCTCCGTGGCGAGCGTGCGCCGTGCCCCGTCGCGCAGCTGGAGCATCCCGAACACGAACACGACCGTGTGGAGGATCGCGACGAATGCCACGCCGCCGAACGACACGATCGCCGGCCCGATCCCCAGCCAGTCCGAGATGTTCGGGTTCATGTACCCGTAGAGCGTCGTGAGGACCGCGTACATGTTGAGGAACGTGGCGAACGAGGCGAGCAGGTAGGCCGCCCGCCAGCGCCACGAGAACGCGAACAGGATCGCCGCGAGGCCGAACAGCGGGTAGAGGTAGCGCTCGTGGACCCGGGTCGGGACGGCGAAGAAGGCCAGCGCGAGCGCGCACACGCCGACGAGGATCGTCAGCCGGTCCGGCTTGCGAGCCACGAGCAGCGGCACGACGACGAACAGGATCAGGCCCAGCAGCAGGCCACCGACGACGGCGGCCGGAAACGGCCCGATCTGCGCCCAGGCGGTCGCGTCGGGGATCGGCGCGTCGGGGATCCACAGGCCGTTGGTCGCCGTGCTCTCCCCGTTGACCGGGAACAGCGCCCACAGGTTGTACGCGTTGACGGTCACGTACGAGTAGGTGGCGGCGGTGCTGAACACGAGCCGCAGGAGCGTCGATTCGAGGAACGGCGCGGCTCCCGTGACGGACACGACCGACAGCCCGAAGGGCGCGGCCAGCACGACCGCGGTCACGAAGCCCGCAACGGCGGTGCTGAGGATCCGGATCGGCCCCCGCGTGCGCCGCTCCCACCCGAAGCCCGAGCGCTCCGGCGCGGGCTCGTCGCCATAGGCGCCGTCCGGCCACAGCGCCCGGCGGATCACGACGAACGCGACGATCGGCACCAGGATCGCGAGCTGCGGCTTCACGAGCGCCGCGACCACCGCGAGGATCGCGGCCCGCTCCGGCCGGTCCTTCCACAGCTCGCGCACGGCGAGCAGCAGGAACACGGTGCCGAAGCTGTCGACCTGCCCCCACACGACCGAGTCGAACCAGGTGATCGGGTTGACGAGGACGACGATCGCGGCGAGCCGCGCCCGGCCCACGGTCACGCCCAGGTCGAGCACCATGCGGTACACGACATACGCGAGGACGACGTCGGTGATGATCGCGGGGAGCTTGATCAGGTCGCCGACCCCGCCGAGCGTGTTGCCGACGATGCCGACCAGCCACAGGGCATACAGGTACCCGGGCGTGTAGTCGGCGAAGAAGCCGCGGTCGTAGAAGCCGAACGGCCCGTGCTCGGCGAGGTTCGAGGCCCAGAACCGGAACAGGTTCAGGTCGCTGTCGAAGCCCGATCCGCGGAGTCCTTCGACCCCGTATGCCATGATCAGGCGGACGACGAGGCCGACGAGCAGGATGGCCAGGATCGGCCAGCCGACGGCCAGCCGGGAAGGCTCCTGGATCGACGTCTCCCGGCCGGGCGCACCCGTACCCGAAGCGGTGATGGGGAGCCTCCTGACGCAGCGTTGAAGGTGCAGCGGAGTATAGCCGAGGGTCCCGATCGGGCCCCCTCACAGGACCGTGCCGCCTCGGGCCCCACGATCGTGATCGTGGGGCTCCTCATCGCGTTCGCGGCCGTGGTCGTGTACGCGTTCTCGAACCCCGTCCACTTCAACCAGTACACGCACTTCGTGTGGCAGGCCGACGCCTTCCTCCACGGCCGGGCCTGGATCCCGTTCCCCCAGGCGGCGACCGACACGACGCCGGCCAACGACTACTTCCAGGACATCTACCCGCTGTTCGAGAACGGCGAGTTCACCGGGCGCGTGCTGCTGCCGTTCCCGCCGCTCCCCGCGCTGGTCCTGGTCCCGTTCGTCGCCACCTGGGGGCTGACGGTCGACCAGGAGTCGATCGCGATCGGGATTGCGGGGATCGGCGTGCTGGCCGCGTGGTGGATGCTCGGCGGGCTGCGCATCGCGCTCAGCGTCCGGGTGCTGACGACGCTCGTGTTCGCCACCGGGACCGTCTGGTGGTGGGCGGCCGCGGTCGGCAGCACGTGGTACCTCGCCCACCTCGTCGCCTCGGTGTTCGCGCTGCTCGCGGTGGGCGTCGCGCTGCGCCGCGATCCCGGCGCCGCCGAGGAGCGGGCGGCGGAGGAGCCGACGCCGGAGCGGCCGTGGTGGTCGCCGGACCGCAGCCAGCTGCTGGCGGGGCTGCTGCTGGGCATCGCCGCGACCGCGCGCCTGCCGCTCGTGTTCGCCGCGCCGTTCCTGATGCTCGTGGGTGGTGGCGGGTCGACGGTCCGTCGCACGCTGTCGGCCGCGATCGGGGCCGTGCTGCCGGTCGCCGCCCTCCTCGGCTACACGTGGCTGACCACCGGCTCGGTGCTCCACCCCGGGTACGACTACCAGTACCAGCTCGAGGCGAACGGCTACCCCACGCTCGGCTACCACCCGGACTGGTCCGTCGAGGACATCCGCTACGTCCCCCAGAACCTGGGGATCATGCTCGCGGCGCTCCCGGAGCTGCTGCCGAACATCAAGCCGGACACGCTCGGCGTGTATCCGGTCCGGCCGCTGTGCGTCGCGCCCGACACGACCCGGGGCCTGTTCGACCTCGACTGTCCGATCGCGATCCCCATCGACATCGGCACGAGCATCCTGCTGTCGGCGCCTGCGCTGCTCCTGTCGCTGTTCGCCATCGCGCGCCGCCCGACGGCCCGCCTGACACTCGGGGCCGTCGTGACGGTGCTCGTCATCGCCCTGTTCAACCTCGCCCACTTCAGCCAGGGGTGGGTCCAGTGGGGCTATCGGTTCTCGATGGACTTCATCCCGTTCCTGCTCCCGCTGGTCGCGCTGGGCGCGGCGCGGGCGGGCGACGGCCGGCCGCGGGCGACGGCGATCGTGCTGCTCATCGCGGGCGCGGCGATCAACCTCTGGGGCGTGGTCTGGGGACAGCTCCTTGGCTGGTAGCGCCGCTTCCCGGCGCGCACGGCTGCGCCTCCCCGACCCCACGGCGCTCGTCGCCGGAGCGACGTTCCTCCTCGCGCTCGTCGTGTACCGCGCGACGATGCTCCCCGGCGTCGGCGCGTGGGACACCGCCGAGGTCCAGACGGTCCCACCGCTCCTCGGCACGATGCACCCGACCGGGTTCCCGGCCTTCGTCGTCCTCGGCTGGATCGCGAACCAGCTGCTCGCGCCGTTCGGCGAGCCCGCGTTCCGGATGACGCTCCTGTCCGGCATCCTCGCCGCGTTCGCGTCGGCCATGGCCGTGTTCGTGTTCCGGCGACTCGGCGCTCCGGTGCTCGTGGCCGGCGCAGCGGCCGTCGGATTCGCGCTCACACCCATCACGTGGCACATCGGCGTGTCGGCGGACGTGCACGCGCTCCACGTGGCGCTCGTCGTGGCGATCACGCTCGGGCTGCTCCGCTGGGAGGCCGCGGTCGAGGACGCGCGCGACGACCCCGGCGACGAGGTGCTGCGTCGCCGGGCGGATCGCCGGCTCGTCGGGACCGCCGCGCTGTTCGGCGTCTCGGTCGCCAACCACGGGCTGACGCTGCTGCTCGTCCCTGCCGTCGGGCTGTTCGTCCTCATGGTCGATTCGGCGGTACTCCGTCGGCCCAAGCTCGTGATGGCCGCGCTCGGCACCGCCATCGGCGTCGCGGCGCTGCTCTACCTCGAGCTGCCGCTGCGGGCAGGACCGTTCCGGGCGCCGCTCGTCTACGGGCACCCCGAGACGCTGCAGGGCCTGCTCGACATCGTGCTCGGCCGGCAGTTCCAGGGCGATCTCACCGGCGGCAGCCCGGTGGACCGGGCCGCGGCCCTGTGGTCGTTCGCCGACCAGCAGCTCGGCCCGCTCGCCATCCTGCTGCTGCCCGCGTTCGCCATCACCGCGCTGCGTCACCCGCGCTACGCCGTGTACTCCGGCACCGCGTTCCTGCTCACCTGCGTCTTCGCGGCCACCTACGAGAACGCGCGCATCGACCGCTACTACCTCGGCCCGCTGTTCTTCGCCTGGTCGTGGCTCGCGGCGGCCGCGGGGGCCATCGCCGACCAGGCGATCGGGGCAACCGGCGCCGACGCGGACGGGAGCGGGGACGGGCGCGACGACCCGCCCGTTGCCGCCTCGCTGCGAACCGGGGTGTCCATCATCCTCGCGGTCATCCTCCTCGTCCCGACGGCGATCGGGATCCGCGACCGCTGGTCGGAGCAGGACCTGTCGCAGTCGACGATGGCGCAGGACTGGCTCGGTGACGCGTACGAGTACATCGAGCCCGACGGGGTGGTGATCTCGTGGTGGTCGTATTCCACGCTGATGTGGTACGCACAGCTGCTCGACGACTGGCGGCCGGACGTCACGATCATCGACGACCGTACCCGCATCGACGAGAACCTGGGCGAGGTGCCCGACGTGATCGAGAAGTACCTCGACACGCGTCCGGTCTACCTCGTGCGCCTCTCCGACGCAGAGGTCGACGCGCTTCGCGATCGCTACACGATCGAGCTCGTGGGCCCGACCGGTAACCTGTTCCGCGTGACAGGCAGAACGGAGACCCCCACCCAGTGATCGCACCGGCCCCGGCAGCGGACGAGATCCCGGCCCAGGCGCGCGTGCCGCGTCTGTCCTGGTTCTTCCCGGCCCACAACGAGGAGGCGAACCTCGAGGCGCTCGTGCTGGAGGCGCTCGAGACGCTGCCGCGGATCGCCGACACGTTCGAGATCATTGCCGTCAACGACGGGTCGAAGGACCGGACCCGCGAGATCGCGGACCGGCTCGCGGCGGAGCACCCGGGAATCGTCCGGGCGATCCACCACGAGCGCAACCGCGGCTACGGTGGCGCGCTCCGGTCGGGGTTCGAGGCGTCCCGCTACGAGCTCCTGTGCTTCACCGACGGTGACCGCCAGTTCCGCGTCGCGGACCTCGCCCGGCTGACCGCCCGCATGAACGAGCCGGACCATCCCGACGTCGTGGCCGGGTACCGCATCAAGCGCGCCGACCCGTTCATCCGGATCGCGTACGCACGCACGTACAAGCTCGCCAACCGGATCTTCTTCGGCCTCCGTGTCCGCGACGTCGACTGCGCGTGCAAGCTGTTCACGCGCGAATCGCTCCAGGGTGTCCGGGTCGAGTCGGGTGGGGCGTTCTTCTCGGCAGAGCTGCTGATCAGGATCGGAGAGCTCGGCCGGTCGATCGTCGAGGTGGGCGTGCCGCACTATCCCCGGACAGCCGGCTCCCCGACCGGCGCGAAGCCATCGGTCATCTGGCGCGCGGTGAAGGACTTCTGGGCGCTGCGGCTCCGGCTGTGGGTGAACCGCGAGCGGGCCCTCCGGCGCGGCCGGCCGATCCTGGGGTCCGACGCGGCGGCTGCCTCCGACGCGGCCTAGCT
>DASSRG010000087.1:0-16675 GCA_035701885.1 Candidatus Limnocylindrales bacterium | reverse complement strand
ACCGCGGCGACCCGGTCCTTCTCGATCCGGGTGACGATCCCGGCGAACCGGTTGCGGGCGGACTGCGCCACGATCGGGCGGTCCGTCGCCGCGCGCCGTCGCTCGGCGAGCAGCCGCGACACCTCGTCGACGTCGATCACGCGCTGGCCGCCGTCGGACCGCTCCATCCGCACGCGGCCGTCCGCCTCCCAGCGCCGGAGCGTCTCCACCGACACGCCGAGCATCTCGGCGGCCTGCCCGACGCGGATCCGGGTCGTGGTCTGATCGGCTGGCTTCGTCATGCCCGGGAGTATCGCCCCGATCGGCTCCGTATGTATAGGTATTTGGCCACGGTACGTGAGCATCCGATGGATGCTTGCGCGGTCCTGTCCAGCGGTACGTCACTCGGCCGACGCACGCGCGGTGGCGATCCGGCATGATCCCGCCACGCGCGAGCCGTGCCCGCGTCGCGCGAGCGCCTGGGGGTCCCGTGAGCTCCGTCACCGATATCGGCCCCGCGACCGCGGTCGACGCCGCATCCGTCAGACGGTCTCGACGCGGCCGTCGGCTGCTGCTCGTCCTCGTCAGCCTGGTCGCCCTGCTCCTGGTCGGCGGCGGCGGCGCGTCGGCAGGCCTGTACGCATGGGACGCGAGCTACGAAGGCCGGATCCTGCCGGGCGTCAGCGCGGGCGGCGTCGACCTGTCCGGGCTCGATCGAGCGGCCGCGGTCGCCGCCGTCAGCGCGCGATACCCCTACGGGAACGGGACGCTCGTCGTCGCGACGCCCGATGGCGACGTGACGATCCCCTTCGCGGACCTCGGCCGGCGCGCCGACGCGGACGCCGTCGTGGACGCGGCCCTCCGCGCGGGCCGAAGCGGCTCGCCGCTGGAGCGTGCGATCGGGCAGGTCAGGCTGGCGCTGGACCACGGATCGGTCGGCGATGCGGCCGTCGTGCTGGACGAGGCTGCGCTGAGGTCGCGGATCGAGGCCGCCGCCGCCGGGCTGCGCCGGTACCCGACGAGCGCGACGATCGCGATGGGGCCGGAAGGCATCGAGATCACCCGCGCGAGGACCGGCCAGGACGCGGATGCCGTGGCCGCCATCGACCAGGCGGTCGCCGCGCTGCGCGACCCGGCGACGACGGGCACCGTGCGAGTCGCGATCACGACCACGACCACCCGGCCTCGGGTCGAGGACGCCGCCGTATTCGACGCCCGGACCCAGGCGGTCCGGATGGCGAAGCCGGTCACCGTCACGACCAAGTCGAAGAAGTGGAAGATCAAGGCTGCCGAGGTGCGGTCGTGGCTCCGGTTCGTCCCGGCCGCCGGTGGCACCTTCACCGTAGAGCTGGATCAGTCGAAGATCCCGGCCAACCTCAAGAAGGCCGCGAAGGCGGTCAAGAAGCCGGCGAAGTCAGCCCAGTACCTCGTCGCGAAGTCCGGCAAGGTCGTCGGCGTCGTCGCGAGCTCCGTCGGCCGCAAGATCGACCGGCCCGCGACCGTGGCCGCGATCGTCGCCGAGCTTGAGGCGCGTGCCGCCGGCGGTGCCCCCAACCCGGTGCGCGTCCAGACCACGGCCCTGGCACCCAAGCTCGGCACGAGCGAGGCCGCCAGGAAGGCACCCGTCATGAGCCTGCTCGGCTCGTGGCAGACGTGGTTCCCGATCAGCGAACGGAACTACTTCGGCGCCAACATCTGGGTCCCCGCGAAGCTCATCAACGGCACGGTCCTGAAGCCCGGCCAGTCGTTCGACTGGTGGGACGCGATCTGGCCCGTCACGCCGGCCCGCGGCTTCGGGCCCGGCGGGTTCATCAGCTCCGACCACACGGAGCCGACCGGTGCGCTCGGCGGCGGCATGTGCTCCAGCTCCACGACGCTGTTCAACGCCGCGATGCGCGCCGGGCTGGACATCGACGCTCGCTCGAATCACAAGTACTACATCAACCGCTACCCGCTGGGCCTCGACGCGACGGTGTCGATCACCGGGGGCGGGCGCCAGACGATGCGCTTCCGGAACGACACGAAGGGCATCATCTTCATCCGGGGCAGCCGCATCCGGTCGGGAAACGTCGGCTGGGTGCGCTACGAGATCTGGGGCATCCCCGACGGCCGGACCGTGAGCATCTCGCGCCCCAGCGTGTCGAACGTCCGGAAGGCGACGACGAAGACGGTGTACGTCGACGACCTGCCGAAGGGCACCAAGGAACAGATCGAGTACCCGTCCGACGGCATGACGGTGTCGGTGTCGCGGGTCGTGAAGGACAAGCACGGGCGTGTCCTCCACCGCAACACGTGGCGCTCGAACTACGTGCTCTGGAACGGGATCATCCACGTCGGCCGGTAGCCCGCCCGCCAGTCCGGATACGCTCCCTCCGCCGGCGTCCCATCGACGCGGCGTCGGTCGTCAGAGGCCGTGCGCGCGACCGCGCGATCGTGGAGGCGGGAGGACGAGGTGATCCACCGGGCACGCGCCTGGCTCGCGCGATTCCTGCCCCAGGGCGCGATCCTCCTCGCGGTCCTGACCTTCGCCTCGTACCTCGCCGGGCTGGTCCGCGACCGGATCTTCGCGCGCACCTACGGCGCCGGCCCCGAGCTCGACGCCTACAACGCGGCGTTCGTGCTCCCGGAGCTCCTGCTCGACGTCCTCGTTGCCGCCGGCCTCACCGCACCGTTCGTGCCGGTGTTCACGACGCTGCGCCGCGACGTCCCCGGCGACGAGGCGCCGTTCGCCCAGACTGTCCTCACGCTCGCGGTCTCGGTGATGGCCGTCGCGAGCATCCTGCTGTTCTTCCTGGCACCCGCAACGATCGCGGTCATCGCGCCCGGCTTCGACGCCGCCACGCAGGCGCTGTACCTCGACCTGTTCCGGCTGATGCTCGTGACGCCGATCCTGTTCGCGGCGTCGATCACGCTGGGCGAGATCCTCGTCGCCGAGCGGCGGTTCGTGTTCTATGCCCTCGCGCCGATCCTGTACAACGTCGGGATCGTGGTGGGGACGGTCCTCCTCCACGACCGGATCGGGATCTACGCGGCGGCGATCGGGGCGATCCTCGGCGCCGCGCTGCACCTCGGGATCCGGGTCATCGGCATGCTCCGCTCGAGCGTGGCGATGCGCCCGCGGCTCCGGCTGCGCATGCCCGCCCTCCACGAGTTCCTGCGGCTCATGGTGCCCAAGATGATCGCCCACCCCATCGAGCCGATCACGTTCCTGTTCTTCACCAACGTCGCCTCGACGCTCGCGGCGGGATCCGTCACGGCGCTCAGCTTCGCAAGGAACTTCCAGAGCGTCCCGGTCGCGCTCGTCGGGGTCGCGATCTCGCTCGCCGCGTTCCCCTCGCTGTCCAGCGTGTGGGCGTCGGGTGACCGCGTCGCCTTCGGACGGCTCATCCGGACGAACGTCCTGACGATCGGGGTGCTCACGGTCGTCGCCGCCATCGGGCTCGCGATCGTGGGGCCGGTCGCGATCGAGGTGCTCCTCGGCGGCGGCGCCTTCGATGCCGAGGACGTTGCGCTCACCGCGTCGGTCCTCACCGCGTTCGCGATCGCGGTCCCGTTCGACGGGCTGGGCCACCTGACCGCCCGCGGCCTGTACGCGACCCACAACACGGTCCTCGCGGTCCTCGCGTCGCTCGCCGGGTTCGGGGTGACGGTCGTCGTCACGCTCGCCCTCGTCGATGGGCTCGGCGTGGTCGCGATCCCGCTCGGGTTCGCCGCCGGAACCGCGACCCGGACGATCCTCCAGGGGATCGCGCTGCGCTACCGGATCCGCCGCGCACCGATCGCGGTCTACGAGCCGGAGCCCGACGCGACCGAGGAGCGCGACGCGGCCTAGCGGTCCAGGGTCCGGGTGGGGACGACCGCGATGAACAGCCCGTCGCGATCCGCGTACCTGCCCTCGGGACGCTTCCACGGGAGGTAGTTGCGCCGCATCTCGGCCGCGTTCTGGTACCCGCCGGGCGGGTCCGACGCACCCCAGATCGACGACACGCGCGGGTACCACGGGTCGAGGATGTAGGCGCCGCTCACCTTCGCGTTCTTGAACACGAGCGGGTCGGCATCGGCGCGGTACCCGGTCATGACCCAGGCGTGCGCGCCGCGCCACGCGAGGAGGATGACCGGCGCGTGGTACTTCGAGATCGCCTTGGCCGCGTCGCGCAGCGCGAGGCCCCGGGTGTCGTATGCCCGGACCTCGTAGCCGTGGACGCCGTACGCCTCGAGCGCGTTGACCATCGCCGATGGCCCCCAGCCGCCGTTGTGGCTGTCGCGCCGGCTCTCCCACTCGTCGATGCGCCGCTCGAGCTCCTTCTGGAACGATTCGCCCAGGTTGCCCTTGCCCCACAGCGAGAGGACCATCTGGGTGGCGGCAACCGCGCACGACTCCTTGTCGAGCTGCGAGATGAACCACTTGTCGGGCTTCTTGAGCAGGCTGACGTCGACCTTGACGCGCTCCGGCCGCGGCGTTGGGGTCGGCGTCGGCGGCGGCGTCTCGCCCGCATCCAGCGACGGGGCGTCGGTCGGCTCGGGCGTGATCAGCGCGTCGGGATCGTCCTCGTCGAGCTCGTCCGGCTCCGGGGTGACGCGGACGGCCGCCACGATCGCTCGATCGGGCGGCGGGTCGACGAGCAGCTCGATCTTCCGCTCGAGGTTGACCAGCTTCTCCCGAGCCCCGAACGCGTCCGCCGCCACGGCCCCCGCCGCGACGAGGACGAGGACGGCGAGCGCGGTGGCGACGATCGTGCGACGGCGGACGTGGCGGGTGCGGACGGTCATGCGGAGGGCTCCGGGCGGCGACGCTCCCGGAAGGACGCGCCGGGCCGGCGGCTTGCGACGCCGGGCCGGACGCGGGTGTCAGGCGGCCTTCGGCTTGCGGCCACGGCCCCCGGGAAGCCTGCCCGTCGACAGGTAGATCGTGCGGCCACGGATCGCCATGTTCGTCCCCGGCTTGTGGGCGGCGATCGCCTTCTTCACGGCCGCGCGCATCGTGGGGATCTTGTCGGCCGGGTCGAGCTCCAGGGCGAGGATGTCCTCGTCGCTGCGGAGGCGGACGAGCGCCTTCCGGATCTCCTCCTCCCGCTGCAGCGCGGCGAGCTGACGCGGCGACAACGCGCGCTCTTTCGGCTTGGGGGTGAGCTCTTCAATCTTCGCGGCGCGAATTCGCATCGGCGGGTTGACCTTTCTGGCGCGTCGTCCGGCGGTTGGGCGGCCCGGATCATGACACGAATCCGTGGACGCCGCTACACCCACCACCTGCACGAATTGCGGTGTTCCGATGCACGGTCCGGATTCACGTTCTGGGTGATCGGGGCATGCACGCACCGCCTGCTCGTGCAAACGGGGGTTCCAAAGCCCTCCGGGCCTGTCTATCCTGAACGGCGTGCGGCGCGCGTCGCGCCGACGAGGGAGGTAGCTCGATGACCGAACCCACCGGTGCCCCGCCGCCCGTACCGGATGCCACCAGCGCTCCGCCGCCCGCGGCCGCGCCGGCGCCCGCCGCAGCCGCGCCCTCGGCCTGGCAGGCTCCTCCGCCGGTCACCGCGCCCGCCGGACCCGCGCCGGGCCTCGCCTATGCGGGCCTCGGCGTCCGCATCGGTGCGCTCATCATCGACGCAATCCTCCTCTGGATCGTGTTCCTGTTCGTGGCGATCGCCCTCGGTGCGATCTTCCTCGGCACGCTCATCAACGGCGGGGTCGCGGGCGCGCTCATCGCGGGCGTCCTGCTGGCGATCGCGAACCTCGTGATCAGCGCCGTGTACTTCATCTGGGCCTGGACGAAGCCGGACCTCCGCGCGTCGCTCGGCCAGAAGGTGCTCGGCCTGAACACGCTCAACGCCGCCGACGGGGCGACGCTGACGCGCCCTCAGGCAATCCGCCGCTGGCTGTTCCTGTTCGGGATCGTGGCCTTCGCGTCGGCCATGCAGTCGGCCCTCCAGTCGACGTCGCTGAGCACGCTCGGCTTTCTGATCGGCCTCCTCACGTTCGCGTACGAGATCTTCCTGCTCTGGACCACGTACCAGAGCCCGAAGAAGCAGGGCTACCACGACGTCCAGGCCGGGACCGTCGTCGTCAAGCGCGCCTGACCTTCGCCGCATCGAACGGGGCCGGCATCGCCGGCCCCGTTTTCGTTTGCCTCACGACGCCCGGCTAGGGTTCGAAGTCGAGCGTCCGGGTGTGGCGCGGCCGGAAGACCGCGAGCGGGCGCCGGTCGAACGAGGCGACTCGCCTGATCGACAGCCGCTCGGCGGTGGCGACCAGCAGCGCATCGGCGAGACGCGGACGATGCTCGGCCGCCTCGGCCATGAGCTCGGCGGCCCGCGCAAGGTCGTCGGGCGTCGGCGCGATCAGCCGGATCGACCCCGCGATCACCGAGTCCAGCACCGCGCGCGTGGCGTCCGCGCCGAGCTCCCGCTGGAGGAGCAGGTCCAGCTCCGCGAGGCCCAGCGCACCGAGGAGCAGCGGCTCGTCGACACGTTCGAACCACGCGACGGCCGCCCGGTGGTTCAGGTCCGCCGCATCAGCTGCGGCGACGACCGCGGACGGGTCGAGCAGGATCGCCATCGCGTGCCGTCCGTATCGCCCGCGGTGCTCGAGGCGCTACCGGTCGCCGGGGCGGCGGCCGGCCTCGCGTCGCGAGATCTGGCGCCCGTCCAGCGACAGCCGGCCGTGCTGGCTCCGTCCGATCCCCAGGAACGGGAACGCGGGCGGCGCCTCGTGCGAGTCCAGCCATGTCTCGAGCGCCGCCGTGATCACCGAGGTCTTGGTCGTGCGCTGTCGGCGGACGTGGCGGTCGAGCCGGTCGAGGAGGTCGGCGTCGAGGAGGATCGTCGTGCGGACCGTGGTCATATGACGTCATATCTACCACGGTGGACGGATCGTGTCACGTCGGGCAGATTCGGGGCTCAGCACCGCCGCGCTCCCCGCTCCGACGACGCCCGGATCCGCGACCCAGGAGAGAACCGTGACCCGCTTCGAGCCGAATCTCCGCATTCCCGGCCCCACCGCGCTCCCCCCGTCCGTCCGCGAGGCCGGCGGGCGGCAGATGGTCAACCACCGTGGTGAGGAGTTCAAGGCGCTCCTCCAGCGCGTCAGCGAGGGCATGAAGCCGTACTTCGGCACGACGAGCGACGTCATCATGCTGACCTGCGCGGGCACGGGCGCCCTCGAGGCCGCCGTCGTGAACACGCTCTCCCCCGGCGACCGCGTCCTCGCGGTGACGATGGGCGCGTTCGGCGACCGGTTCGCCAAGATTGCCGAGGTGTACGGCGCCGAGGTCACGCGGCTCGAGGCCGAGTGGGGCACGGCGCCCCAGCCGAGCGCCGTCCGAGCCGCCGCCGCGGAGACGCCGGACCTCAAGGCCGTCCTGCTGACCCACAACGAGACATCGACCGGCGTCACCAGCGACATCGCGGCACTCGCAGCGGCCGTCAGGGACGCCGCGCCCGAGGCGCTGATCCTGGTCGACGCGATCTCGGCGCTCGGCGCGGTGCCGTTCGCGATGGACGCGTGGGGCCTGGACCTCGTCGTCACGGGATCCCAGAAGGCGTGGATGGCGGCGCCCGGGATGGCGATGGCCGCCGTCGGCCCGCGCGCGTGGGCGGCCGCCGAGACCGCGACGATGCCGCGCTTCTATCTCGACCTCAAGCGGCACCGTGAGACGGCCGCCGCCGGCGAGACGCCGTGGACGCCGGCCGTCGCGGTCATGTACCAGGTCGACGAGGGGCTGCGGCTGATGCAGGCGGAGGGCGACGGCGTGTTCCGGCGCCACGAGACGGCACAGGCGATGACCCGCGCAGGCCTTCGTGCGCTCGGCTTCGAGCTCCTCGCCGACGACGGCGTGGCTTCGAAGACGGTCACGGCCGCGTGGATCCCGGAGTCGCTCGACTGGAAGGCGTTCAACGGCTCGCTCAAGAAGGCCGGGCTCGTGCTCGCCGGGGGCCAGGGCAAGCTCAAGGGAAAGATCTTCCGGCTCGGCCACCTCGGGTCGGTGACCACCGACGACATCCTCGCCGCGATCGGCGTCCTCGAGCAGGCGGCCATCGAGCAGGGCATGGACGTCCGGCCGGGCGCCGCCGTCGCGGCGGCCCAGCAGGCCCTCGTGGAGGCGCAGGTCCGCGTCCCGGTTCCCGCATGAGGATCCTCGTCGTCGAACCGCTCGCCCAGGAGGGCGTCGAGCTCCTCCGCGCGCACCACGAGGTCGATGAACGGATCGGCCTGCCCCGCGAGGAGATCCTGTCGATCCTGCCCGACTACGACGCGCTGGTCGTGCGCAGCCAGGTCAAGGCCGATGCGGAGATGATCGCCGCCGGGACGCGGCTGGTCGTCATCGGGCGAGCCGGGGTCGGCGTCGACAACGTCGACCTCGACGCGGCGACGCGCGCCGGGATCACGGTCGTCAACGCGCCGACCGGCAACACGATGGCCGCCGCCGAGCACACCCTCGCCCTGATGTTCGGGCTGGCCCGGCACACCGCGGCCGCCGACGCGTCGATGCGCAAGGGGGAGTGGAAGCGGTCGCAGTTCACCGGCCACGAGCTGCGCGGCCGGACGCTGGGCATCGTGGGCCTGGGCAAGATCGGGCAGGCCATCGCCGTCCGCGCGCGGGCGCTCCAGATGACGGTCCTCGGCTCCGACCCGTTCGTGACCCACGAGCAGGCCGCGACATTCGGCGTGGAGCTCGTCTCGTTCGACGACCTCGTCGAGCGCTCGGACATCATCACCGTCCACGTCCCGAAGACGAAGGCGACGACGGGGATGATCAACCGCGCGGTGATGGCGCGGATGAAGCCCGGCGTGATGCTCCTCAACGTCGCCCGCGGCGGGATCATCGACGAGCAGGATCTCGCGGACGCGCTGCGCGACGGCACTGTCGCCGCGGCGGGGATCGACGTGTTCACGGCCGAACCGCCGGTCGACAACCCGTTGCTCGACGCGCCGCATACCCTGCTGACGCCGCACCTCGGCGCGTCCACCGAGGAGGCGCAGGTCGCCGTCGCCGAGGAGGTCGCGGAGCAGATCCTCGAGGTGCTGGACGGACGCCCCGCCGCGTACGCCGTCAACGCGCCGCTGCTGACGGCCGAGACCGCGCAGGCGATCGCGCCGTACCTGCCGCTCGCGGAGACGCTCGGGCGGTTCGCCGCCCAGCTCGCCCTGACGGCGCCGCGCACGCTGACGCTCGAGATCGCCGGCGAGCCGGCGGCCTTCGACGCGTCGCCGCTCGTCGCCGCCGTGCTGCGTGGCCTGCTCGAGACCACCACCGAGGAGCGGGTGAACCTCGTCAACGCCGGCACACTGGCCAAGGCCCGGGGGATCGAGGTCGTCGAGCGCAAGACGCCCAACGCCGGGGCGTTCGCGTCGCTCCTGACGTTGACGGCCGAGGCCGACAGCCGGCCGGTCACGCTCGCTGGGACCGTGGCGAACGGCGAGCCGCGCCTCGTCCGGCTCCAGGAGCACGCGATGGACCTGTCGCCGGCGGGCGTGATGCTCATCAGCCACCACCGCGACCGGCCGGGGACGGTGGGTCGAGTCGGGGCGCTGCTGGGTGCCGCGGACGTCAACATCAGCTCCATGACGCTCGCCCGGTCCGCCCCTCGAGCGGACGCCTACATGGTCCTCGCGCTCGACGACGACGTCCCGCCGTCCGTGGTCGAGGCGCTCGTGGCCGACGAGGGCATGATCGAGACCTGGGTCGTGCGGCTGGGCACCGACCGGTGAGCGACGCCCCGGCGTCGCTGCCGCCGGCGGGAGACCCAGGCACCCCGCTCATCCCAGAGGGCCTCGACGCGACGCTCGTCCTGCTCCGCCACGGCGAATCCGAGTACATCGTGGAGAACCGCTTCCAGGGCCAGGCGGAGACGCCGCTGTCCGAGACCGGACGACGGCAGGCGGCGCTCGCCGGCCAGCGGCTCGCGACGCCGCAGGCATCCCCCGCCCTGCCGGTCCCGCGGGGCCTGCCGCTGGAGATCGTGCATTCCCCGCTGGCCCGGACAGCCGAGACGGCGCGCGCCGTCGCCGAGGCGATCGCGCGGGAGGCGTCGGGAACCGGGGCGGATCAGCTGCCGGTTCCGCTCCGCGCGGAGCCCGGGATCATCGAGATCGGGCAGGGCGAGTGGGAGGGCGTCCACCAGGACGAGATCGCCCGCCGCTGGCCCGAGGTCCTGTCCGGTTGGCGGCGCCGGCCGTGGGAGACCTGGGCGCCCGGCGGCGAGTCGCCGGCGGCCGTCCAGGCCCGGGTCGCACCGGCGTTGCGGACGATCCTCGAGCGGCTGGGTCGTGACTACCCGCGGGGCAGCCTCGACCGGCCGCAGGTCCACGGATACGCGGGCGTCGGCGCGCATGCGGACCAGCCGTGGTCGATCCTGGTGGGCCACGACGGCGTGTTCAAGGTCACGATGCTGACGCTGTTCGGCATCCCGCTCGAGCACTTCTGGATGTTCACGATGGCGCTCACGGGGATCACGGTGGTCGAGATCCGTGGTGGCCGGCCGGTGCTCCGGGCGGCGAACCTCACCGAGCACCTCGCACCGCTCCTGGACGAGGCCGCCGTGGCGGCGGCCGAGCGTCGCTCGAGGTCGGGCGCGCTGTAGCGCATCGGCCGCCCGGCGGGCCGATCCACGGGAGGCCGGCCCGCGATCAGCGAAGCTTGACCCGCTTCCCGCGTCCCTTGCGCGGCTTGCGGACCAGCAGCCGGATCAGCGAGATCCGCAGGCGCCTGGTGGCTGCCCGCACCGCGTCCAGCCGCTGTCCGCCCAGCTGCACCCCGGCGTACGTCGTCTGGACCTTCGCCTCGGCGACCGTCTGGAGGTCCGGCTTCGCGACCGGCACCAGCTCCCCGAGCGCGGTCGCGTACTCGTACACCGTCTGGGTGGGCTTGGGTCCGAACCCGAACCGCGCCGCGACCTTCGACATCGACTGCCATGCGGCGTCCGGCGACACCTCGCCGCGCGGGCCGCGGAGCCAGGCGGCCACTGCGACCATCACGACCACCACCGCGAGCAGCAGCGACAGCACGATGAGCAGGCCACGGTTCGCGGGCCCGGAGGCCGAGGGCGGCGGCGTGTCCGGCAGGGTGCCCGTGCGGTCTCGCGTCGGATCCGGGAGATCCGTCCCCGGCACGGTCGGGAACAGCGTCGCCGGGGGCAGCGACGGGCCGTCCGCGATGACCGTCGGCTCGCCGACGCCGCCCGTGGGGTCGAACGGGATCCAGCCGTAGTTCGGGAAGTAGACCTCCACCCACGCATGGGCGTTGAGGTTCTCGACGGTCTCGGTGTTCCCGGCCCGCTTGCCCGGCAGGAAGCCCTGGACGAGCCGGGTGGGGATCGGGTGGTCGGGGTCGGCGGCGCGCAGCAGGATCGCCATCGTCGATGCGTAGTGGAGGCAGTAGCCCTGCTTCGTGCGAGCGAAGCACTCCACCGCGCCGGCGTTGCAGTTGAGCCCGGTGAGATCGGTGTTGTACTTGAACTCCGGGTTCGACTGGAGGTAGCTCTGCATGAACACGGCGAGCCGGTACGGGTTCGTGGTGTCGGCCTGGTCGAGGATCGTCGCCAGGAGCTCGCGCGCGTCCGGACCGAGCGCGTCGTCCGGGACGCCGGTGTACAGCGCCTTGATCTCGGTCGGGTAGGAGGTCCCCGCCGCCTCCAGGCGGTTGCCGGTGATCTGCTCCTGGTCGTCGCCCAGCTCGAGGACGGAGGCGTCGACCGTGTACGGGACCCGCGCGTCGGACATCTGGACCTTCGCGAACCAGCCGGACGCCCCCGACACGACGAGCGAGGACGCCTGGTCCGCCGACACCGGAGTTCCCGGCGCGAGCATGAGGCCCTGCTCGTACTTCTGGGGCCGGACGGTGACGGTGATCGGGCGGGTCGTCTCCTCCTTCGGAGCCTCCGGCAGCCCTTCCATGATCGGCTCGCCCGCCCCGACGTCGAACGTCGTCTGCTCGCTCTGGGTCCACGCCGTGTTCGCGTACGTGTCATAGGTCGCCGCCCGCCACTTGAGCTTGGCCTCGCTGCTCGGGACCGTGGCCGTGAACGCGATCCCCGGGTCCGTGAACCAGGTCGGCGTGATGCGGGCGACCTCGCCGAACGAGACGCCGCCGATCGGGCGGAGGGCGCCGCCCATCGGCAGCAGCCGGCTGATTCGCTCGCCCACGCTGATGAGCTGATCGTCGACGCCGTCCCAGGCGCCTGCGAGGGGATTCGAGGCAGCGCGGGTCGTGAGCAGCATCGCACCCGTCATCGCGACGACGATGAACACGGTCCCGCCGCGCAGGTAGAGCGACGAGATCGTGGACGGGTCGCCGATGCGCCGGCGGACCCACGTCGCCCGCTCGTCGAAGGCGTGCATCTGGATGAGCAGGAACAGCGCCGCGATGGCGAACGCCAGGATGTAGTTGAGCTGGTTGTTGTTCGTGAGGCCCATGTTCACGACGAGGACGAGCCCCATCACCACCACGCCGTTCAGCGGCCGGCGGTGCCCGAACACCGCGTAGGAGGTGAACTGGGCGGTGCCCCACGCGATGATCCCGAGCACCAGGATGTAGTGGATCTCCTGGTTCGTGAACTGGAGCCCCTTCCAGGCGATGTCCAGGTAGGCGTCGATCGTCCCGCTGGCGGCGAGATGGAAGGCGGCGGCGGGCGAGCTGCCCGGCAGCATGGCGAACCCCGCGAAGATCGGCAGCACGAGGCCCGCGAACAGCGCGCCCATGAGGTGGGTCGTCCAGCGGCCCCAGCCAACCTTCGGGCCGACGAATCCGATGAGTGCGCCGAGGAGCGCGAACAGGCCCAGCCCGTCGGTGAGCTCGCCGTGTCCGTTGACCCATCTCGGGTCGTCGATCGACCAGCCCAGGATCAGCGCGAGGGCGGCGACGAGCAAGACCGTCAGCCAGCCCTCTTCGGGGCGTCGGATCCGGGACGTGTCGAGGGTCATCGCGACAGCGCCTCCGCGAGCGCCTGGCCCGGCCGGACGACGTAGGTCGGGATCTCGAACTCGGAGAGCGCGTGGCGCACCGCGCGGGTCCGCTGCCGCTGGGACTCGGCCGCGGCCTCGTCCCGGGCGGGTTCGAACTGGGCGAGGTCGAGCAGCACCACGACGGCGCTGATCCCGCGCGTCCGGAGCGTGGCGAGCGGGCGCACGAACGACGCGTCCTGCGACGAGGTCACGACGATCGCGGTCATGCCGCGGCGCAGCCGGTTGACGCCGGTGACGAGCGCTTCGCTGAGCGGCGTGCGACCGTCCGCCTCGACCGCCGCGAGCAGCTGCAGGATCTTGAGCCGCTGGCGCGCACCACGGTCCGCCGGGACCACGGTCATGCGGTGCGCGTTGACGGTGAGCCCGACCGCTCGGTTCTCCTCGAGCGCCTTGTCCGCGATCGACGCGGCGGCGCGGACCGCGACCTCGGTCGTCGACTCGTCGCCGCTCCCGCCCTCGTTCGCCGCATCGAGGTCCATGAAGATCCAGGCGTCCGCCGTCTGCTCGAGGTCGAACTCCTTGACCTGGATCTCGCCCGTCCGGGCGGTCGTCCGCCAGTGGATCCGGTTCATCGAGTCACCCGGCGCGTACGGCCGCACGGTCGTGGCCAGGGGCGTTGTCTGGAGGGTGCGTTCCGGCTGCGCGTGCGCGCCCTCGATGTTGGCCGGTGGCAGCCGCCACATCGGCAGCGCGTCGATCCGCGGATAGACCACCAGCGTGATCCCCTGCCCGACGCTCGCCGACGCCTCGAAGAAGCCGAACGGGTCGCCGGTCCGGATCTGGAGCGGCTCGATCCGGAAGTGGCCGCGACGAGCGAGCGGCGTCCGCACCAGCCAGCTGCGCTCCTGGCGTCCGCGAAGGCTCAGCGCCCGACCGGGCAGGCCGCCGGGGAGCGTCGTCGGGTTGTGGATCTCGAGCCACGGCTTGATCAGCCGGCCGGTGTTGCGCAGCGTGTAGGTCACCCGCAGCTTGTCGCCGACGTGCCCCGACAGCTGGCTCACGGCATACCCCGCCTCGAGGTCCGCGAGCCCGAGGCGGGTCAGGATGTAGCTGCCGCCGCCGACCAGCAGGCCGCAGTAGATGATGAAGAACAGGAACTCCCACCCGGTCGTGAACGCGGCGACGACGAGGATCACCGCGAGGATCAGGAGCTGGAGTCGGCGGAACACGAAGGTCGGGTCCTCCGGGGCCGGTGATACGCGGGGACGAGTGGTGGTGCGGTTGGTGGTGCGGTGCTCAGCCGGCCGCCGTGCTGGGCCGGACCTCGCGCGGGCCGCCGCTCTGGCGGGTGGCGGCCTCGATCGGGGTCGAGTCCACGAGCTCGCGCACGACGTGGGCGGCGCTGATGTCGTGGATCGACGAGGACGTCTTGATGATCACCCGGTGCGCGAGCGCGGGCTCGGCGAGCGCCTTGACGTCGTCGGGGATCACGTAGTCACGGCCCAGCAGCCCGGCCAGCGCCTGGCTGGCCCGGTACAGCGCGATCGAGCCGCGCGGGCTTGCACCCAGGTAGACGTCCGGGTGGCTGCGGGTCGAGGACACGAGGCGGACGATGTAGTCGCTTACGGCGGGGTCGACGTAGATCTCGCGCACGTTCGCCTGCAGCTCGCGCAGCTCGTCGACCGAGACGACCTCTGCCAGGTCCTCGATCGGGTGGGTCCGCTTCTGCTCGTCGAGGATCACGATCTCGTCGAGGAGGGCCGGGTAGCCGAGCCGGATCCGCAGCATGAACCGGTCGAGCTGCGCCTCGGGAAGGGCGAACGTGCCCTCGTACTCGATCGGGTTCTGGGTGGCGATGACGAGGAACGGGTCGGGCATCGGGTGGGTGACGCCGTCGATCGTCGCCTGGCGCTCCTCCATGCACTCGAGCAGGCTGGACTGCGTCTTCGGCGTCGCCCGGTTGATCTCGTCGGCGAGGACGACCTGGCTCATGATCGGCCCCGGCCGGAACTCGAACTCCTGGGTCTTCTGGTTGTAGATCGAGAGCCCGGTGACGTCCGACGGGAGCAGGTCGGGCGTGAACTGGATCCTGCGGAACGTGCAGCCCAGGCTCCGGGCGATCGCCTTGGCGAGGACGGTCTTGCCGGTGCCCGGCACGTCCTCGATCAGCAGGTGGCCTCGACACAGGAGGGCGACCAGCGCGAGCCGGACTTCGTGGTGCTTGCCGACGATGACGCGCTCGACGTTGGCGAGGACCTTGTCCCCGACCTGCTGGATGTTGCTCATCGGACTCCCGTCTGCGACCTTCCCCGCGGTCGTGCTCCGTTGCCGGGGACCTCGACGGCCCTGCCGGCCCTGCGGTGACGTCGCGCAACGGGATCGGGGCGCAGGCGACGTCGCTGGCTCCTCGATGCAGTGTACGTCCGAGCCTTGATTCGGGTTCTCGACGGGTATTGGCGTCGCCCCGGCGGCAATGCTCCACGCCGGGGCGACGCGCCCCCTCGACTACATGGGCGTTGGTCCGTGCCGATTCGTTCATTCTTGGCACTCAGCCCCAGGAATCGGCCCCGGGACTCAGCCGCGGGACTCAGCCGCGGGACTCAGCCGCGGAACAGCGTGATCGCGCCCACCCAGATGACCATCAGGCACCCGATCAGCCCCATGACACCGAGGAACGGCTGGCCGCCCAGGAACGCCGCGACGCCCACGAACGCGAACAGGGCCCCGAAGACGACGGCGATCACGGCGAGGCCCAGGCGCTCGATCAGCGGCCGGCGGCGCGCGGGCGGTTGCGGGGCGTCCGCGGCCGGAATCGGCGTCGGCGTCTGGGGGTCGTCTTCGCTCACGCGCCGAGCGTAGCGCGCGGCTGGCGGCGCCACTGCGCTATGGCGTGCCATACAGCTCGAAGTACCGGCTCATGAGGTCGCCCGCGAGCGGTGCGGCGCGCTCCCCTCCCCGGCCGCCGCGTTCGACGAGGACCGCGATCGCGACCTTCGGGTTGTCGACGGGCGCGAAGCCGATGAACCACGAGTGCGGCTCGCCCTTGCCGCCGAGCTCGGCCGTGCCGGACTTGCCCGCGGTCGGCACGCCACGGACCTTCGCGCCGGCGGTGAACTGGCGCCCGAGGTCACCTTCGACCGCCTCCTGCATCGCCTGCTGGATCGACTGCGCGTCGCCGCCGGACAGGACCCGGCGCCAGACCGACGGATCGATCGTCCTCGTCCCCGCGCCCTCGCCGGTGATCGCGCTGACGAGGTGCGGCGTCATCAGCACGCCGTCGTTGGCAACGGTCGACGCGACGAGCGCCATCTGGAGCGGCGTGACGAACGCCTCGCCCTGCCCGAATGACGCCGAGGCGAGCTCCACGTCGTCGGCAAACCCGCCCGGTGCGTTCCCGTCGCCGTTGGTCACGCGGCTGACCGCGGTCGGCAGGTCGAACGGCAGCTGCGCGCCGAAGCCCATCTCCGCGGCGCCGTCGACGAGCCGGTCCCCGCCGGTCTGGAGCCCGGCGAGCGCATACCAGATGTTGCAGCTGACCTCGGTGGCGCCGGTGAGGTTCAGCTCGGTGTCACCGGTCTCCGGGTGATGCCCGTCGCGGATCCGGAAGCCCTCCACGAGCAGTCCGTCCTGCTCGGCCGGAGGCTGCTCCGCAAACGTGGTGGACGGCTCGATGCGGCCGCTGTCGAGGCCCGCGACGGCGGTCACGACCTTGAACACCGAGCCCGGCACGTAGCGCCCGAGCGTCGCGCGCGGCAGGAGCGGGTCCGAGTCGGACTCGCGGAGGGCGTCGAACGTC
>DASSRG010000086.1:0-9179 GCA_035701885.1 Candidatus Limnocylindrales bacterium | reverse complement strand
GGACATCGTCCCCTCGGCGCCGAACCCGATCGCCCGCTTGCCGACCCGCTCCTCGACGATCTTCTCCAGCCCGTCGAACGCGCCGCCGCAGATGAACAGCACGTTGGTCGTGTCGATCTGAATGAAGTCCTGGTGCGGGTGCTTCCGGCCGCCCTGGGGCGGGACGTTGGCGACCGTGCCCTCGAGGATCTTGAGCAGCGCCTGCTGCACGCCCTCGCCCGAGACGTCAAGGGTGATCGACGGGTTGTCGGCCTTGCGGGCGATCTTGTCGATCTCGTCGATGTAGATGATCCCGCGCTGGGCACGGGCGACGTCGAAGTCGGCAGCCTGGATCAGCCGCAGCAGGATGTTCTCGACGTCCTCGCCGACGTACCCGGCTTCGGTGAGCGAGGTCGCGTCCGCGATGCAGAACGGGACGTCGAGCACCCGGGCGAGCGTCTGGGCGAGGAGCGTCTTGCCCGAGCCGGTCGGGCCCACCAGGAGCACGTTCGACTTCTGGAGCTCGACGTCGTCGACCGTGTTCCCCGCGTTGATCCGCTTGTAGTGGTTGTAGACGGCGACCGAGAGGACCTTCTTCGCCTTCTCCTGCGAGATGACGTACTGGTCCAGGTTCTCGCGGATCTGGCGGGGGTTCGGGAGCTTCTGCTGGGCCGGGCGCTGCTTGGGCGCCTCCAGCATCTCCTCCTCGATGATCTCCTGGCACAGGTTGATGCACTCGTCGCAGATGTAGACACCCTGACCCGCGATGAGCTTCCGCACCTGCTCCTGGCTCTTGCCGCAGAAGGAGCAGCGGTACGGAACCTTCGTCCCCTTGGAGCCAGACGTCGTCACCGGCACGTGGTCCCCTGTCCTACCTGTCCGTCGCCGTCCCCGGCAGCCCGTCGCCGTCCGCGTCCGGCACGGACGATCCCTCGCCACCGGCGAGGCCCGCATCATGCGCCTGTGCGATCAGCGAGTCACCCGGAAGCGTGTAGACCGCGTCGATGATGCCATAGCCCTTGGCCTCGTCGGGCGACATGAACAGGTCCCGGTTGGTGTCGGTCTCGACCTTCTCGTACGGCTGCCCGGTGTGCTTGGCGAGGATCTCGGTGTTGCGCTTGACGAGGAACTCCCATTCCTTCATCTGGATCACCGCGTCCGGCGCGTTGCCCCGGAACCCGCCCGAGCCCTGGTGGATCATGATCCGGCTGTTGGGCAGCGCGTACCGCTTGCCAGGGGCGCCCGCGGCGAGCAGCACCGCCGCCATCGAGGCTGCCATGCCGATGCAGATCGTGCTCACGGGCGCCCGCAGGTACTGCATCGTGTCGTAGATCGCGAGGCCGCTGTTCACGACACCGCCCGGCGAGTTGATGTACAGGCTGATGTCCTTCTCCGGGTCCTCGGACTCGAGGAACAGCAGCTGGGCGATGATCAGGTTCGCGAGGTGGTCCTCGATCGCGTCGCCGAGGAAGATGATCCGCTCGCGAAGCAGGCGCGAGTAGATGTCGTACGCGCGCTCACCGCGGCTGGTGGACTCGATGACCATCGGGACGAGCATCTGGGGTCTCCCCTGCGTTCGATCCGGCACGTCGGTGCGCTCCGGGTGCGTGGGACGGGGCGGCGGGACGGTCAGCGCGACGAGCGCGCGGAGCCGCCGTCTGCGGGAGCCTCGACCGCCGCCTCGTCCTCGGCATCGCCGTGGTCGTGGTGGTGGTGGTCGTGGCCCTCGATGGCGTCCGGGATGGCCCCCGGATCGGTGGCGTCGATTGAGGCCGCGGCCTCGGCACCCGCGGCGTCGACCGCCGACGGCGCATCGTCCTCGAGGTGCGGCAGGGCCGGGTGCTCCGGGTGGGCCGCCAGCCAGCGGTCGACGAGGCTCTCGACGACGCGCGTCCGGCGGAGCGTGCTGCGGATGAAGTTGCGGCCACGCTCGGACTCGAAGTAGGCCACGGTCTTGCGGTCCTGGTAGCGCTGGCGCGCCATCTCGACCTGCTCCTCGACGTCGCTGTCCGGGACGTCGATGCCCTCGGCCTCCGCGATCTTGGACAGGACGAGGAGGACCTTCGTGCGCTGCTCGGCGCGCGGCCGGAACTCCGTGTGGAGGTCGGCCTCCGTCTGGCCGGTGGCCTTGAGGTAGGCGTCCTCGCCGATGCCCTGGCGGGCGAGGCTCGTGCGGAACTCGTCGTGCATCACCTCGACCTCCTGGTCGACCAGCACGTCCGGCAGGTCGATGGTCGAGTTGGCGACCGCGTAGTCGATGATCTTGTCGCTGAACTCGTGGCGCGCCCGGTCCAGCGCGTTGCGGCCGAGCCGCTCGCGGATGTCCGCCTTGAGCGCGGCGAGGTCGGCGTAGTCGCCCATCGACTGGGCGAACGCGTCGTCCGCGTCGGGGAGGATCTTCTCGCGCAGCTCCTTGAGGTCCACCTTGAAGTGCGCCTGGCCGCCGGCCAGCGTCGGCTCCGGGTAGTCCTCGGGGAACGTGATGTCGAACTCGGTCTCCTCGCCCGGCTTCAGGCCCACGACGTTGGCCTCGAAACCCGGGATGAGCCGGTCCTCACCGAGGATCAGCGGCATCCGGTCGGCCTGGCCGCCCTCGAAGGCCATCCCGTCCTTCGTGCCCGTGAAGCCGATGACCGCCCAGTCGCCCTCCTTCGCGGCTCGGTCCTCGACCGCCGCCAGCTGGGCGTTCTGGTCGCGCAGCTCCTCGACCACCTTGTCGACCTTCGCGTCGTCGATCTCCTCGATCTCGGGCGCGAAGTTGAAGTTCTGGTAGTCGCCGAGCTCGACCTCGGGGCGCACCTGGACGGTCGCCTTGAAGTGGAGCGGCTTGCCCTCCTCGGCCTCGACGATCTCGACGTCCGCGTTCGTCAGCGGGACGATCCCCTGCTCGAGGATCGCCTCGCGGTACGCGTCCTGCACGAGGTGCTCAACCGCCTCGTCCACGATCGCCGTGGGGCCCAGGACGCGTTCCAGGATCGGGCGAGGGGCCTTGCCCGGCCGGAAGCCGGCAACGCGGGTGCGCCGCGAGAGGCGGGCGGTCGCGTCGCGCACGGCCTTGTCGAACCGGTCGGCGGGGACCTCGATGTCGAGGAGGATCGAGCTCTTCGGAGCGGGGGTGGCGGTCACTGTCATCGCCAGCCGAGTATAGGGTGGGTGGCCGGTGCGGGGCCTCCGCTCCTCCAGCCCGCGCCGCCCGTCGCCCGCACGCGGACTGGTAGGCGAGGTCGGGGTCGAACCGACACGTCCCTCACGGGACACCGGCTCCTAAGGCCGGCGCGTCTGCCATTCCGCCACTCGCCCGTGGGTCCGCCGCAGTCTATCGCCCGCGGCTGAACCAGGGTCACGGGTGCTGCCCGGCGGCGCATCCGCGCGAATCCGGACTGCGGGTCATGAATTCGGAACCGCACGGCCGATAACCGGACTCGCAGTCACGCTGGGAACGCATGAGGCGCCGGCACTGCCCGGAACCGGTCGGAATCGGGACTGGGGCTCACGAATCCGGACGCGAACGGCCGAAAACCGGACTCACAGTCACGCCGGGAGCGACGAGACGGGGCAAGCGGGAGCCCGTCGAAGCGTCGGCGGTGTGCCGCACTCGAAGTCGGCGTCTCCGCTCACGGGGTGGGCGATCCGTGTCACGCAGGCCACCAGCCGCCCACGGGGTGGGCAACCGATTGCACCGTGAGCGCGCTGAGCCACTGGCTGCTCACCGGGTGGACGGCTGGTCGCACCGCGGCCACGGATCGCTCATGGGGTGAGCACGCGGGGTGCGCACGCGGGGCGAGCAGGCGGGAACACGGGAGCACGCGGGAGCACGCGGGGGTGCCCACGCAGGACACGCGGGGTGCGCCCAGGATGGCGACGCCGGATCAGGCCTCGCCGTCGGGTCGCACGTCCCGGGATTGGATCTTCGCCAGCTGCTCCTCGTACTGCCTCGTGTCGGACGAGAAGACCTGGTCGATCAGCTGCTTCCCGTAGCGCTGGATCAGCGGCCGGATGAGCGCGGACAGGAGGATCGCGGCGACCGCCCCAAGGTCCCGCTCGCGACGCTGGGGCGCCGTCTTCTCGAGGTACGCGGCGAACTCCCGCTCGATCGTGCCGCGGACCTTGTCGCCATCGTCGCCGAGCTTGGACAGCGCCTTGTCGATCTCGTCCGGGAGCATCGACTTCGGCAGCGGCTCGGCGGGCCCGAGCACGAACCGCTTCGCGCGCCGGAACACCTTCTGCGGCCCGCCGACCAGCAGGAATCCGGCGCCGGCGGCGACCCCGACCGACTTGCCAGGGTTGCGGCGGACCTTGGCCGGCACATCGACCGCCGTGCGCGCCGAAGCCTCGAGCCGCTCGAGCTCGTCGGCCAGGTCCTGGCGGGCGGCTAGGACCTGGGCCCGCGCGGTATCCGAGCCTTCGCCCACTCGATCGTCTCCTTACCCATGTCGATACTCGCCTGCGGGGTGAACCGCCGTTTGAGCGCCTCGGTGTCGATGCCACGGTTCGCGATGTCCGCGACGATCAGGGCCATCGCCAGGCCGAGCCACAGCGCGATGCCGATGGCGATGCTGACGCGCCAGGTGAACGTGATCGCGCTGAACGCGCCGAGGGCGCCGCCGAACACGAACCCGGCCACCAACCCGGTCCCCGCACCACCGGCGCCGCCGCCGTTGCGGGCGCCCAGGACGAGCCCCACGAGGGCGACCACTGCGCCGACCAGCACGAGCCCCACGACCATCGGCCGCGAGGACTCGGCGATGCCGAGGCGCGTGATGCCCGCGACGAGCGCGCCGAGGATGGCGCCGATGACCGCCCCGCCGACGAGGCCGAGGATCGCGTCGCGGACGGTCCGGTTCCGGGCGCCCGCGAGGAAACCGAGGATGCCCACGACGACCGCTCCGATCGCCGCGCCGACGAGCAGCGCGAAGTCGCCAGGGTCGTTGGTCGTGCCCAGCTGGTCCGCGATCAGCGAGTACAGGCGGTTCGGGGCGTTGGTGCCGAACAGGATCGCGACGATCACGCCGAGGAGCAGGCCGATCCCGATCGCGCGCGCCACGCGCCATCCGGCACCCAGCACGCCCAGCACGCCGGTCAGGGCGAGCAGCAGCAGGAACTCGGTCCCGAGGAGCACTCCCCAGCCGAGCGAGCCGAAGACCCACTCCCCGAGGAACAGCGCCAGGCCGATCGGCACCAGGAACGCGACCAGGACAAGGGCGGCGATGCCGATCCCGACGCCCGCCGCCACGAGCTGGACCTGGCCCCCGATCTCGGAGGCCTCGGCCTTTGCGAGATCGACATGGGCTCTCGCCAGCCGGATCGCGGCTTCCTTCGTGTTGCCGACCTGCGCGCGGAGGCCAGGCGGTCGGGGGGCTGAGCCCGGGCCGCCGGCGGACCGCGCGGACGCCGCAGAGGTGCCGCCTGCGGATCCGGACGCGGTCGGATCGGGCGTCTGGCCGGCGGTCGTGCCGAAGCTCGTCGCCTCGCCGGTCGGACCGGGATCGGGCGCGGGACGCTGGTCGTCGGGAGTGGGCCGGTCGGGATCCAGCGGACGTCCTCCGGGGAAGGATTGGGCAGTCGGGGGACCGCGGCGATCATAGCAGCGCGGGTCCGTGCGCCCGGCTGTCGGGATCGGCCGCGCGCCTCGCAGCCGCCTGACGGCGCAGGCTCGGGGGATGCGTGTCGTGAGCTGGTCGGCGCGCGAGCGCGGGACGCGGCTACCGCCTGGCGGCGCGCTGAAGGCCGGCGAGGTCCTGGATGACGATCGCGTCGCGCTCGATCCGGATCAGGCCGTCGTCAACGAAGAAGCCAAGCAGCTTGTTCACGCTCTGCCGCGTGCTGCCGACCATCGCAGCGAGCTCGCCCTGCGTGATCGGCCCGTCGAGTCGCACCTCGCCCGCGTCGGCGGGGATGCCCTGCTCCTCGGCGAGTCGGGCGAGCCGCGCGGCGAGCCGCCCGGCGATGTCCAGGAAGTGGAGCTCCTCCACGTGGTTGGTGAGCCGTCGCAGCTCGTGCGCGAGCTCCTCGAGCACGTGATCGCGGATCGCCGGCACGTCGTTCACGAGCTGGCGGAACCGGTCGCGCGGCAGGATCAGCGTCTCGGTCGCTTCGACGGCCGTCGCGGACGCCGAACGCGGAGCCCCGTCCAGCAGCGCGAGCGAGCCGAAGAACTCGCCGGGCCGAAGCGAGGCGAGGATCGCCTCGACCCCGGTGTCCGATGGGCTGGAGATCTTCACCCGACCGCTGAGGATGATGTGCAGCGCGTCGCCGGGATCGCCCTGGTGGAAGATGACCTCGCCCCGGCGGTAGCGGCGGGTGCGCACGCTGGACGTGAGCATCGCGAGCTCATCGGGGGCGAGGTCCCGGAACAGAGGCACGGCCTCCAGGGCCGCGCGGAGCGTGCTGGGGTCGACCGGGGGGCGCGTCTGGCTCACGGCGCCAGATCGTATGACAGCGTCACCGCGGCGGCCAAGTTACAGACGCACGGCGGCCACAGGCCACCTGGCTCGCTGCGGGCGAGGCGGACGCTACGTGATCGACAGGACAGGCGTCTGGGCGCTGGCGGCCCGGACGCTCATCCGCGCGGCGACGAGCCCCGCGACCGCGTCGAGCGCGATCGCCGCCGGACCCGGCTCCCGCTGGGCGACTGCGGGCACCCCGACATCGCCGCCCTGCCGGACCGTCACGTCGAGCGGCACCTTGCCCAGGAACTCCAGTCCGTGCTCCTGCGCGAACCGCTCCCCGCCGCCACGGCCGAAGATCTCGGTGGCCTCGCCGCAGTGCGGGCACACGAAGGCGCTCATGTTCTCGACGAGCCCGATGATCGGGACGTTGAGCCGCTTGAGCATCGCGAGCGCCTTGGACACGTCGGACAGCGCGACGTCCTGCGGGGTCGTCACGAGGACGGTGCCGCTGATCGGCACCGCCTGGGCGAGCGTCAGCTGCGCGTCCGACGTGCCGGGCGGCAAGTCGATGACCAGGTAGTCGAGCTCGCCCCAGTCCACGTCGCGCAGGAACTGCTGGATCGCGCCGCCGATCAGCGGCCCGCGCCACACGATCGGCTGGCCTTCCGGGACGAAGAACTGGATCGAGATCGCCTTCACGCCGTGGCGCTCGAGGGGGACGATCTTGTTCTCGGGGCTCGCCGTGGGCTGGCCCTCCAACCCCAGCATCATGGGGATGTTGGGGCCGGTGATGTCGGCGTCCAGCAGCCCGACCGTGGCGCCCGACTTCGCGAGCGACACCGCCAGGTTGACGCTGACCGTGCTCTTGCCGACGCCGCCCTTGCCGGAGGCGACGGCGATCACGTTCTTCACGCCGGGCACCAGCTGCTCGGCGGCGCGCGGGGCGGCGCGCCGGACGGTGGCGCCCCAGGTGATCTCTATCCCCTCGACGCCGACCGGGGTCAGGGCGCGGCGCACCTCGTCCTCGATCTGGTCCTTGAGCGGGCAGGCGGGCGTGGTCAGCTCGATCGTGAACGCGACGTCGGAGCCGGTCAGCACGAGGTCACGGATCATGTTGCGGGTGACGAGGTCCCCGCCCAGCTCGGGCTCCTGGACTGTGCGGAGGGCGTCGTAGACGGCTGCCTCGGTGACGGCGCTCATCGGGATCGATCTGGCTCCTGTGCGAGGGCCCGGGTCGATTTCCGACGCTCGGGACGTGAATATCCTACCGGCGGCCCGGCCGCCGTGCGCCGGGTTCACCGGGCCACCCGAGGAGTCCGTGGCGCGCCGTGCGAAGTGGGTCATCCTGAACGGCGGCAGCGTGCGAGATTCGCAGCGAATGGCGGCCCGCCACGCCCAGTTCGTGCATTTGACACCCCTATCGGCCACGCCTATCGTTCGGCACCGGAAAACGCGAGGTCGCGTCGAGCACGCGCACCCGGGTCGGGAGCCCCGGGAGGACCTCGGTCGTTCCATCTCGTACCGAGGAGCGGCTCGTTACCCGTGCATGACGTCGACGTCCGACTCGTCCAGGTCTCCAAGGCCTTCGGCGATGTCTACGCGGTGGATCACATCGATCTCGAGGTGGTGGACGGGGAGTTCTTCAGCCTCCTCGGGCCGTCCGGGTGCGGCAAGACGACGACACTGCGGATGATCGGCGGGTTCGAGCAGCCCACCTCCGGCCGGATCGAGCTCCAGGGCGAGGACGTCACGTGGCTGCCGCCGTACAAGCGCCACGTGAACACCGTGTTCCAGAACTACGCGCTCTTCCCGCACCTGACGATCTTCGAGAACGTCGCGTTCGGCCTCCGGCGGGCGAAGGTCAAGGACTCGGAGATCAAGGCGCGGGTCACCGAGATGCTCAAGCTCGTCGAGCTGCCGGGCTTCGAGAATCGCAAGCCGACCCAGATCTCGGGCGGCCAGGCCCAGCGTGTCGCCCTCGCGCGCGCGCTCATCAACCGGCCGGCCGTCCTCCTCCTCGACGAGCCGCTGGGGGCGCTCGACCTCAAGCTGCGCAAGCAGATGCAGGTCGAGCTCAAGCGCATCCAGCAGGAGGTCGGGATCACCTTCATCTACGTGACCCACGACCAGGAGGAGGCGATGACGATGTCGGACCGCATCGCCGTCATGAACAGGGGGCGCTACGAGCAGCTGGGCGACCCGGAGACGCTCTACGAGCGCCCGGCAACCCGCTTCGTCGCCGGCTTCCTGGGCGTGAGCAACCTGCTGGGCGGCAGGTGCGAGGGCGCCGAGGGCGGCTTCGGCACCATCCGCCTGGCCGACGACTCGACCGTGCGCGCCGACGCCGCGCTCGTCTACGGGCGCGATGACGTCGACGTGGGCGTGCGCCCCGAGAAGATCCGCCTCCACAAGGAGGGCGACCCCACGCCGCCCGGCCACAACCATCTCGATGGCACCGTGGTCGACACGTCGTACCTCGGCGTCAGCACCCAGTACATCGTGGAGACCCGCGGCGGCGCCCGGGTCACGGTCTACGAGCAGAACATCGAGCGCACCACCAGGGAGGAGCTCTGGGCTCGCGGCGACGCGGTCCACCTCACGTGGTCGCCCGACCATACGTTCGTGGTGGAGTCGGGGGCTCCGCAGCCAGCGATCGCCACCGAGTGAGGAGCACATGACGAACCCAATCAGCGCCGAGGTCTCCCGCCGCACCGTCCTGAAGGGGGCGGCGCTCGGCGGCGTCGCCGCGTTCATCGCCGCCTGCACCGGGACGCGCAGCAGCGCCGCTCCGTCCGCCGCCGCAACGACGGC
>DASSRG010000085.1:0-2117 GCA_035701885.1 Candidatus Limnocylindrales bacterium | reverse complement strand
ACCACGCGGACGCCCGCGGCGGCAACGTCCAGGGCCACCTCCTCGGCGGCCTCGCGGAGTGCCGTGGCGACGAGGTCCGCGTCCTCGGGCTCGGACCGCCCGCCCGGAAACGAGACCTCGCCCGAGTGGTGGCCGCCGCGGTCGACCCGCTCGGTCAGGATGAGCCGGGCGTCACCGTCCTCGTCGGGGAAGACGAGCACGAGGACGGCCGCGGGACGGGCTCCCGGATCGGGGGCGGGCCACGACGGCGGGCGGGCCCGCATCTCGCCGGTCTCGACGAGGACGGGGATCAGCGCCTCGGGACCTTCCGGGAGGACGTCCGGCAGTGTCGCCAGCCGCCGGACCGCCTCCTCGAACCGCATCCCGCGACGCCGAGCGTTGCCGCGCCGCGCCTAGTTGACGAGCGAGCCGCCGTTCGGGCCCTTGGGCTCCTCGGGCGACGGGACGTCGAACAGGCTTGACCGGCGCGCGCCGGCGGCCGCGGGCTCGCGATCCCGGTCCGCTGAGCGGGCGTCGCGCCGGTCGGAGGCCTCGGCCACGACCGTCCGCGAGTCCGCGCTGAACACGAGCGCGCCCGAGACCGGGTCCGCATCCGCCGTGACGACGTCGCCGGGCTTGAACGTCCCGGCGAGCATCGCCCGCGCGAACGGGTTCTCGACCAGTCGCTGGATCGTCCGCTTGAGCGGTCGGGCCCCGAAGGCGGGGTCCGTGCCCTCGCGCACGATCAGCGTCCGGGCCGCCGGCGTCAGCTCGAGCGCCAGGTCCGTGGCGGCGATCCGCGCCTGGAGGTCGGCGATCAGCAGGTCCACGATCCGAACCAGCTCGGCGTCGGTCAGCGCATGGAACACGATGACCTCGTCGATCCGGTTGAGGAACTCAGGCCGGAACGACCCGCGGAGCTGGTCCGTGACCTGCGCCTTCATCGCCTCGTAGTCGTCGCCACCGGGCGTACCGGCGAACGCCATGATCTGCTGCGAGCCGATGTTCGAGGTCATGATCACGACGGTGTTCTTGAAGTCCACCGTCCGGCCCTGGCTGTCGGTGAGCCGCCCGTCGTCGAGCACCTGCAGGAGCACGTTGAACACGTCCGGGTGCGCCTTCTCGATCTCGTCGAGCAGGATCACCTGGTACGGCCGCCGCCGAACGGCCTCGGTCAGCTGGCCTCCCTCCTCGTAGCCGACGTAGCCGGGAGGCGCCCCGACGAGGCGGGATACGGCGAACTTCTCCATGTACTCGCTCATGTCGATGCGGACCATGGCGTGCTCATCGTCGAACAGGAACTGGGCGAGCGCCCGGGCGAGCTCGGTCTTGCCGACGCCCGTCGGGCCGAGGAACAGGAACGACCCGATGGGCCGCCGCGGATCCTTGAGCCCGGCCCGCGCGCGGCGGACCGCGTCGGACACGGCAGCGATGGCCTCGTCCTGCCCGACGACCCGCTCGTGCAGCCGCTCCTCCATGTGGACGAGCTTCTCCAGCTCGCCCTCGAGCAGCCGGCTGACAGGGATGCCGGTCCAGGCCGCGACGATGTCGGCGACATCGTCCGCGGTGACCTCCTCCTTGAGCAGGGCGCCCGGACCCTGGAGCGCCGCGATCGCGGCCTCCTGCTGGGCCATCCGCTCCTGGAGCTCGCGTGCCTTGCCGTACTTCAGCTCGGCGGCCGTCGCGTAGTCGGCCTCGCGCTCGGCCTGCTCGATGCGGACCTGGAGCTGCTCGATCTCCGACTTGGTCGCGCGCAGCGCGGCGATCGCCGTCTTCTCGGCCTCCCAGCGCTGCTTCATGCCGCCCGCCTCCTCCTCGAGGTCGGCGAGCTCCTTCTCGAGCGCCTCGAGCCGGGCCTTCGACGCGTCGTCCGTCTCCTTGCGCAGCGCCTCGCGCTCGATCTCCAGCTGGATCCGGCGCCGCTCGAGCTCGTCCAGCTCGATCGGCATGGAGTCGATCTCCATCCGCAGCCGGCTGGCCGCCTCGTCGACGAGGTCGATCGCCTTGTCGGGCAGGAAGCGCTCGGTGATGTAGCGGTTGGACAGGGTCGCCGCCGCCACGAGCGCCGAGTCCGTGATCCGGACGCCGTGGTGGACCTCGTACCGCTCGCGGAGGCCGCGCAGGATCGAGATCGTCTC
>DASSRG010000084.1:0-7655 GCA_035701885.1 Candidatus Limnocylindrales bacterium | reverse complement strand
GAGGCCCAGCGGCCACAGCGGATCGAGGCCATCGACCTTCCACGAGTCGAGGGTCGCCTTGCCCTCGTCGGACACGTTGTCCGCGAGGACCGGCTTGAGCAGGACGGTGTTCGGCTGCGAGGCCGACGGATCGGTCTCGATGGCGGTCCCGTCCAGGAGCTTGGTGGCCAGGTTGACGCCGGCGCCGCCGACGGCCGCGGTGTTGGTCACCGCCGCGCCCTCGAGGCCCGGGTACTTGGTCGGGTCGGTGAGCTGGCCGACGAACGCGCCGAGGTCGGCGCCGACGATCGGCACGGGCTTCTTGTTCGCGGCGTAGATCGCGTCGACGACCTGGGAGTCCATGCCGGACGTCCAGATGCCGTTGATGCCGTCGTACTGGCCGCTCGAGATGAAGTCGGTGATCAGCTGGGTCGTGGTCGCCGGATCCCAGCCCGTCGCGACGCCGTCGGCGTTCGGGACGACCTTGATGTTCGGGTAGTCGGCGAGGACTTCCTTGAAGCCCTTGTCGCGGTCGGTGTCGGCCGGGTGGCCGGCGAGGCCGCGCATGTAGTAGACGGTGCCGGTGCCGCCGAGCTTCTCGAACAGCCACTTGGCGCCGAGCTTCGCGTACTCGACCTGGTTGTTGTACAGGTTGTACGTGTCGGGGTTGGTGACGTAGGCGTCGACGGAGACGGTCTTGATGCCGGCCGCCTTGGCCTCCTCGAGCGCCGGGTTGAGCGCCTCGGGGTCGTTCGGGTTGAACACGATCGCGTTCACGCCCTTGGAGATCAGGTCGCGGATGTCCTGGAGCTGGCCCGCGGCGTCCGTGTTGCGATGGATCGTCGTGAGCTCCGAGACGCGGCCGGAGGCGAGCGCCTCGGCCTTCGCGGTGCAGACCTGCTCCTCGCGGAAGCCGTTGCCGACACCGCCGCCGTTCGAGTACCCGATCTTGTACTGCGCACCGGCCGCGCTGGGCGACTCGGCGGGGGCCGAGCTCTCGGCCGCGGGGGCGCTCTCGGCCGGGGCCTCGGACGCCGGCGCCGTCGTGGCGGTGCCGCCGCCGCTGCTGCACGCCGCGGCGATCAGCGCGATCGCGCCGAGTGCCGCAACCGCGCGGGCCTTTCCGAACTGCTTCATGAACAGCACTCCTCCTTGCGGCGGCCGGGCGCTCCGGGTGGAGCAAGGTCCGCCAGTTCTCTCGTGCGTGGCGTCGACCGTCTGACCTGTCACCCACCTCCTCGCTGGTCGATCGCACCGGCAAGACGCCTTGCATGCTCTCGATAGGCTTCGTCGAACAGCGTCCTCGACCGCTCGCCACCCGCGACGCTGGATCGCGTGATGACCGGGGGCATGGCCCCGCGCTCCACGAGGAGCTCGGCGGTCCGGACCTTGATGGCGTTGACGATGGCGACGGCCCCGATCGTCGAGCCAGGTCCCACCGGGGTGTCGAGCCCCGGGACGGTGACCAGCGCGTCGGCGTGGGGCGTGCACACGTCGATGACGAGATCCGCTTCCTCCATCAGGCGGGCGCCGGCGGCAGGCTCCGGCTCCGCGGACCGGGATTGTGCAACAGACGTGACGGCGATGACGCGGAGCCCTCGCGCCCGGGCCCCCCTGGCCATCTCGACCGGCACGGCGGTGAGGCCGCTGGCCGAGAACACGATCATGACGTCGTGCGGACCGTACCGGAAATTGCCGAGGATGACCTCCGCCAGTCCCGGCACGCGCTCGATGAACATCGCCTGGCGCTGCCCGTTCGCCCCGACGACCTGGGTGTGGAACGTCATCGACAGCTCGACGATCGGGTTGAACCCGGGGTACGAGCCGTAGCGCGGGAACATCTCCTCGACGGGGATCCGCGAGTGACCGGTCCCGAACAGGTGCACGAGACCGTCCGCCGCGATCGCGTCCGCGCACCAGCGGCTGGCCGTCTCGATCGCGTCGCCCTGCGTGTCGCTGACGCGCTGGAGCACGGCCATGGCCTCGCCGAGCCACGTCGCCGCGAGTCCGGTCGCCGGCGCGCTCAACGGCGCCCCTCGATCGAGCCGAACGCGATCGCCCGCATCAGTAGCCGCTCGTCTCCGAGGCCACCGCGACGGTCGGCGACTCACCGGCCTTGCGCGCCCGGAAGTCCTGGATGATCGTCTCGGTCGCGGTCGCGCCGATCCGGGTCACGCCCAGCTCCATCACCGCGAGCAGCGCGTCGAGCGTACGCACCCCGCCGGCCGCCTTGACCTGGATGTGCGGGCTCGTGTTCGCCCGCATGAGCCGGAGGTCCTCGTGCGTGGCGCCGGACGGCGCGAAGCCGGTGCTCGTCTTGACGAAGTCGCCGCCAGCGGCCTCGGTCAGGCGGCAGGCGCGGATCTTCTCGTCGTCGGTGAGGTAGGCGTTCTCGAAGATCACCTTGACGATCGCCCCCGACGCGTGGGCCACGTCAACGACCGCCCGGATGTCGGCCTCGACGTCGGCGTCGCGCCCGCTCTTGAGCGCCCCGATCTGGATGACCATGTCGAGCTCGGTTGCGCCCTGGGCGAGCGCCTGCTCCGCCTCGAACACCTTCACCGCGGTGAGGTGGTTGCCGTGCGGGAAGCCGATCGTCGTGCCCACGGCGACGTCCGTGCCCTCGAGGATCGCCCTCGCGCGGAGCACGTCCGCCGGACGGACGCACACCGACGCCACGTCGTACTTCGCGGCCAACCGGCAGCCGTCCTCGACGAACGCGTCGTCGAGCTCGGGTCGGAGCAGGCTGTGGTCGATGGTCTTGGCGATGTCGCGCTCGGTGAGGGTCGCGAGGTCGAGGGTCATGTCACTCCGGCTGGACATCGTCGGCGTTGCGAGCCGGTCGTCGACCGGCGCCGATTCGGTGTCCTCGATAATCGATCAGCGATGCTATGGATGGAAAACGCGCGGCGTCAACTCCTCCGCCGGGGCGGTCGAAGCGCTCAGTGGCAGTACGGCCGGAGCACGTCCCGGGCGATCAGGAAGCCCTGCTTGACCTTCTCGTCGGTCCCTTCGAACCGCCGGTCCTCGTGCTCGATGATGCAGTCGCCCTCGTAGCCCTGGCGGTAGAGCTCGCCGTGGACGACCCCCCAGTCCACCTCGCCCAGGCCCGGGATCCGCGGAATCTGCCAGCCCATCCCCACCGAGAACACGCCGTTCTCGTACAGGCCGTCCCGATCGATCATCAGGTCCTTGGCCTGGTAGTGGAGGACATGCTTCCCGAACTCCTTGAGGAAGCGCTGGATGTCGATCATCTGCAGGATGAGGTGGGACGGGTCGAAGTTGAGGCCGATCGTGTCGCCCCACTGCTCGAGGATCCGGCGCCACATCTTCGGCGTGGTGGCGATGTTGTGCCCGCCCGGCCACTCGTCGTAGCTGAACAGCATCGGGCAGTTCTCGAGCGTGATCTTCCGGCCGTGGTCCCTGGCGTAGGCCACGATGTCGGGCCAGATCTGCAGCGCGCGCTCCCAGTTCTGGTCCTGGTTGAGCGCGCCGTCGCCGCCCATGAACGTGTTGACCAGCGTGATGTCCATCTTCTCGGCCGCGTCGATGACCTTCTTCAGGTGACCGATGACCTCGTCCCGGTGCGCCGCGTCCGGGTGGAGCGGGTTGGGGTAGAAGCCGAGGCCCGAGATCGCGAGCCCCTTCGCCTCGATCTCGGCCCGGATGTCCTTCGCCTGGTCCGCCGACAGGTTCGCGACGTCGATGTGGCTCGTCCCGGCGTAGCGGCGGGTCGGCCCGTCGGTGCGCGGCCAGCACGCGATCTCCAACACCTCGAAGCCCGCGCCGGCGGCCCAGTCCGCCACGTCCATCAGCGGCGTCTCGGGGAACGGGGCGGTCAGGAAGCCGAGCCTCATCGGGACAGCACCTCAGCGTTGCGGTTGACGGTGACCCACGCGCCGGTCCGTGCGCTCTCGGCGATCGCGTCGCCCACGAGCATCTCGTCGTGGCCGTCGGCGAACGTCGGGTAGACGGGCCGCTCCGCCGGGCGTCCGGCGAGCACGTCGTCGTAGATGGCGGTGAACAGGGCGCCGAACGTGTCGGCGAAGCCCTCCACGTGCCCGCCCGGCAGCCGCGCGGCGGCGGTCCCGGTGGCGTTCATGAGCGCGGGGTTTCGGAGCAGCACCTCGTTGGGCCGGTCGCGATGACCGATCCACAGCTGGTCGGGCTGCTCCGAATCCCACGCCACGGCGGAGGAGGAGCCGTCGATCTCGTACTGGAGACTGTTCTTGCGCCCGGCGGCGAGCTGCGAGATCGCGACCGATCCCCTCGCCCCGCCCTCGAACCGGAGGAGGATCGTCGCGACGTCCTCCGTCCGGATCTCGACCGGGATGGTCTCCGCGGCCCGCTCGGTCGAGAACGTCTCGACCGGACCGGCCGGCTTGTGGCGGACGGGGATGAACGTGGCGAGGTCCGCCATGACGGCCTCGACGTGGAGGCCGGTCAGGAACGTCGTGAGGTCCAGCCAGTGGCTGCCGATGTCGCCGACGGCCCGGAGCGCCCCGCCGCGCTCCACCTCCAGCCGCCAGTTCCAGTCGGTGTCGTAGAGCAGCCAGTCCTGGAAGTAGCGGCCGGTGACCAGCCGCACATCCCCCACCCCGCCGTCGGCGACGAACCGGCTCACGTGCTGGTTGAGCGGGTAGAACCGGATGTTGAAGTTGACGGCGTTGACCCTGCCGCTCTCCCGCGCCAGGCGGACGAGCTCCGCGGACTCCTCGCTCGTCATCGCGAGCGGCTTCTCGCACACCACGTGCTTGCCCGCGGCGAGGATCTGCGTCACCTGCGGGAAGTGGAGCTCGTTGGGGCTGGTGACGTGGACGACGTCGACGCGGTCGTCGGCGCACAGCTCGTCGAGGCTCTGGTACGCCTGCGGGACGCCGACCGCGCGGGCGCGCTCCTCGCCGCGGGGGCCGGTGGAGCCGAGGAGGCCGACGACGTTGACGCCGATCCGGCGCAGGGCCTCGATGTGCACGGTGCCGATGAAGCCACTGCCGATGACGGCGGTGCGGATGTCGGTGCGCTGCGCCATGCGGTTCGAACGCTCCTCCGACGGGGTCGCCCGCGCCTCGCGAGCGAGGAATGGTCCCTCCCGGCAACCAGTCTATACGGCTAGACGGATCACGGGGCTGACGATACCGATGCAGGCCATTCCAGCGCTCATCGTACTTTCGCTTGTCAAGTGCAAAAGTCCCGCGACCACGGTGTAGGATGCCGCCCATGGGCGGCGATTCGACCCTCCGGCGCAGCGATCGTGGCGGCGGCGACACGAGGCCGGGCGGCGTCGACGGCGTCGGTGGCGGAACCGAGCCCGCGCCGCTCCACGACGAGACCCTCGATGCGCTCGTGACCGTCCTGGACCAGGTGCGGCTGGGCCACTCACACTCGCGGAGCGAGGTCGCCGACCGGACCGGACTGTCGCGCGCGATCGTCGCGGCGCGGCTCACGGAGCTCCTCGACCGCGGCCTCCTCGTCGAGGGCGAACCGGGACCCTCGACGGGCGGCCGGCCCCCGCGCCGGCTGGCGTTTCGCGGCGACGCGGGACACGTCCTGGTCGCGGATCTCGGCGCCTCGTCCATCGACGTCGCGGTCACGACGCTCGACGGGCGGATCCTCGGCCACATGGACGAGCCGGCCGACGTCGCCGCCGGGCCCGACGTCGCGCTGGCGCGCGTCGAGGCGCTGTTCGGGCAGCTGCGGTCCGCCGGACGCGACCTGCCGGGGCGCCTCTGGGGCATCGGCATCGGCGTCCCGGGACCCGTGGAGTTCCGAACCGGCCGCCCGATCTCCCCGCCGATCATGCCGGGCTGGGACGGCTACCCGGTCCGGGAGCGGTTCGCCGACCGGTTCGATGCCCCGGTCTGGGTGGACAACGACGTCAACGTCCTCGCCCTCGGGGAGTGGCGCAGCGGCGTGGCGACGGGCCATGACAACGTCGTCGTCGTGAAGATCGGCACGGGCATCGGCGCCGGGATCATCGCCGACGGCCGGCTCCACCGCGGCGCGCAGGGGGCGGCCGGTGACGTCGGGCACATCCAGGTCGCGGACGACCAGGCCGTCCTGTGCCGGTGCGGCAACACCGGCTGCCTCGAGGCGCTCGCCGGCGGCGCCGCACTGGCGCGCGACGGAGAGGCGGCGGCCCGGGACGGGCGGTCCGCGCGGCTGGCGGACGCGCTGGGCGCGCGCGGCTCGGTGACCGCCGAGGATGTCGCCCGGGCGGCCTCGTTCGGCGATCCAGTCGCGCTGGAGCTGCTCCAGGCCGCGGGCGGCCGCGTGGGGGCGATGCTCGCCGGCGTCGTGAACTTCTTCAACCCCTCGCTGGTCGTGGTGGGCGGCGGCGTGGCGCAGAGCGGCGACGCGCTGCTGGCCGCGCTCCGCGACGCCGTCTACCGTCGCTCGCTCCCGCTCGCGACGCGCGAGCTGCTCATCCGGCGGTCGTCGCTCGGAGGGCTCGCCGGGGTCCTGGGGGCATCCGCGATGGTCGTCGACCAGCTGTTCGTGCGCGACTCGCTGGCTCGCTGGGCTCCGGCGGGCGAGCCGTCCGGGATGCCCGAGGTGGCCATCCCGGCGTAGTCGCTCGCAGTACCGCCCGGCCGGAACGCGTCTCAGGTTTCGCGACTGCCACGCGCGCCGGACGGCGCCGGCCGGACTGCGAGTCCGGTTCTCCGGCGACGTGCGACCCGCGCCGGATCTTCAATCCGGCTCGTGGCAGATCCGCCTCCGATTCGCGATCGAGCGCGACGCCATCCGGAACGGCATGCCGGTTCGCGCCGCCATGGCCGCGAATTCCGGACCCGTGTTCCGGCACGTGCCGTCGGCGCCGTGGCACGGGGGACCGGCGACTCCGTGGCATGACACCGGGCCGGCGTTCGGGCACGCGCCGTCGAAGCCGTACGATCCGCGGCATGACCACCTGGGAGATCGCGCAGCTCAACGTCGGGCGGGCCGTGGGTCCGATCGACGGCGCCGCGATGGCCGACTTCGTGGCGCGCCTCGAGGAGATCAACGCGCTCGCGGAGGCGAGCCCAGGCTTCGTGTGGCGCCTCCAGGGCGACAACGGCAACGCGACGCAGTTGCTCTACACCCCGGACCCGCTGTTCATCGTCAACCTGTCGGTGTGGCGCTCGATCGATGAGCTCCACGCCTTCACGTACGCCTCGACCCACAGGGAGCTGTTCAAGCGCCGGTTCGAGTGGTTCGAACGGCGGGAGACGCCCAACATGGTCATGTGGTGGCAGCCGGTGGGCGCCATCCCGGACGTCCGCGACGCCCTCGGCCGGCTCCAGCGGCTGACCACGAACGGCCCTGCTCCGGACGCGTTCACGTTCAAGCAGCGGTTCCCGCCGCCCGAGCGCGAAGCCTAGACGAGCGACCCCGCCGCCTCGTCCGCGAACACCGTCAGCCGGGGGTGCCGACGCAGGTACGACGCCGGGCAGTCCGGGCCCTCGGGATCGCGGAGCGCGCGCCGCAGGATCGACGCCTTGCGCTCCCCCGTCACGAGCAGCCACACCTCGCCGGCCTCAAGCAGCCGGCCCATGCCCACCGTGATCCCGCCCGTCGGCGTGCGCGACGCGCCGTAGCGGGCCGTGGCCGCCTCCCGGGACGACCGCGCCAGGCGCACGAGGCGGGTCGGGTCGTCGGGACGGGACCCCGGCTCGTTGAACCCGACGTGCCCGTTC
>DASSRG010000083.1:0-2301 GCA_035701885.1 Candidatus Limnocylindrales bacterium | reverse complement strand
GGGCGTTCCAAACGGAGCGATCCCCGCCAGATGGGCCGCCGGACGTTCCAGAGGGAGCGATTCCCGCCAGATGGGCCGCCGGACGTTCCAGACGGAGCGATTCCCGCCGGTTGGAACGCCGGGCGATCCACGATGCCCGGCAACCCTCGAGGGCGGTGCCCATCGGTCTTGCCAGGGCTCGCGACGACCCCGGACGAGAGTTTCGCCGCGGGTGCTGGACGAAATCCGTTGCGCTGCGTACGATCGATCGTGCTCGCACGACGTGCGCGCCACACAGCGACCCCAAGGAGATCTTCGCAATGCTTGAAGCCCAGCCGACGGTCGTCTCGCTCACCGACGCTGCCGCGGCGAAGCTTGCCGAGCTGACCAAGGAAGAGACGAGCCCGGACATCGGCCTCCGCGTCTACGTCTACTCGGGCGGCTGCTCTGGCTACCGCTACGGGATGATGCTCGAGGACCAGCCGACCGCCGAGGACAGCATCCTCGCCGCGAACGGCGTCCGCGTGTACATCGACCAGAACAGCATCCCGCTCATCCAGGGCAGCGAGATCGACTACGTCGACACGCTCATGGGTGCCGGCTTCACGGTCAACAACCCGAACGCCGTCTCGGGCTGCGGCTGCGGCTCCAGCTTCCGCACCGAGGCGGACGCCGGCCAGGCCCGCTCCTGCGCCCACTGATCCGCCTCAACTGACCTGACGCGGGCCGCCGAGCCCGCCAGCCGCCTGACACGAGCCGCCGGTCTCCGGCGGCTCTGTTGATTCCGGGATCGTCGTACGCTGGCCGGGACGCATGCAGATCCCGCTGTTTCCGCTCCACACCGTGCTCGCCCCGGGCATCGCGCTGCCGCTCCACATCTTCGAGGAGCGCTACCGCGCGATGGTCAGGCGCTGCCTCGACACGAGCAGCCCGTTCGGGATCGTCCTGATCCGCGAAGGGAGCGAGGTCGCGCCCCGGGACGGCCGCACCCAGGAGCTGTCGATCAGCGTCGTGGGCACGTTCGCGGAGATCCGCGAGGCGTCGAAGTACGTCGACGGGCGGTGGGACCTCCTGACCGTTGGCACCGGGCGGTTCGTCGTGCGCGAGGTGATCGCCGACCGCGAGCCGTACCTCGTGGGGGAGGTGGACGAGCTCGGCGACAGCGTGGGCGACGAGGAGGCTGCGGAGGCGCTCGTGGGCCGGGTGACACGCCGGTTCGTCGACTACCTGCGCCTCCTCCAGCCGCGCGACGGCGAGGAGGCCGAGCCGATCGACGTCCAGGTGGAGGTCGACGTGCCCGATGACGATGACGACGAGGAGCCCGAGGTCGTCGAGACGCCCGGCGGCGGCCCCACCGAGCTCGCCGCCGCCCTCCACATCCCCGACGACCCGTCCCAGCTCTCGTTCCTGCTGACGGGCATCGTCCAGGTCGACCCCGCGACCCGCCAGACGCTGCTGGAGGCGGACTCCGCCGAGGATCGGCTCCGGGAGCTCGACCGCCTCCTGGACCGCGAGCTGAACCTGCTCGACAAACGCCTTGCGCCGTACCAGGCGGATCGCCGGGTGCTCTCGCAGAGCGCCAACTAGGCGTTCGGCGGGCGCCGACCCCATCACTCCCGGCTGCCTGTGCGCGCTCCGCGCGTTAAATGAGGCGGCCTCGGTGGCGGGGGGGTTCGTCACCGAGGCCATGGGAGAGACCGTGGAATGGTAGCAAATACTACCGTTGCGCGCGCCCCCGGGGCACAATGCCTCCGTGGCCATCGTCGACCCAGCCCGCCGCCGCCGTACGCCGACCCAGGAGCGCGCCCGCGCGACCGTCGATGCGATCTGCAGCGCCGCGGCCTCGCTCATCCAGGAGGGTGGATTTCCGGCCCTCACGACGAACGCCGTTGCGCGCCGGGCCGGGGTGAGCATCACCGCCGTCTATGCCTACTTCCCGGACAAATGGGCGATCGCGCACGAGCTGTTCGAGCGGTTCGAGCACGCGCGCGCCGTCGAGCTCACGGGTCTCTATGAGCAGTTTGTGACCAGCGACGACTGGGCCGGCGTCATCGATCGCCTGTGGGACCGCATGGCGCAGTTCCGGATCGAGACGCCCGCCGGGGTCGCGCTCCGCCAGGCGATGCTCGTCTCGACGCCGCTTGCGGAGCTGGATCGAGAGGGGACGATCCGGGCAGCCACGGCGTTCAGCGCGGCGATCATGGGTCGCAACCCCGACGCCGATCCCGACGAGGCGTTCCGCGCGGCGTGGTCGATCTCGCTGAGCGCTGGACCGCTCATCGATGAGTCCGTCCGCGACGGGACCATCAACCAGGCCCAGCT
>DASSRG010000082.1:0-3689 GCA_035701885.1 Candidatus Limnocylindrales bacterium | reverse complement strand
GGCCGGTAGCCTGTAGGGCATGTCGGTCAAGCGCCTGGATCACGTGGTCGTCGTCGTCGACGACATGGAGTCGAGCGTGGCCTTCTTCCAGGAGCTCGGGCTCGAGATCGAGGGCGCCATGCCGATCTCGGGCGACTGGGTGGACCGGATCAACGGAATGCAGGGCATCAACCTGGACATCGTGACCCTGCGCACGCCCGACGGGCACGGTCGCCTGGAGCTCACCGCGTTCCGGTCGCCGGCGGCGATCACCCCCGAGCCGTCCCCTCCCCCACCCAACGCGCTCGGGCTTCGGAGCGTGATGTTCGCCGTGGAGGACGTCGACGACGTCGTCGCCCGCCTGGAGCGCCACGGCGGGGAGCTGATGGGCGAGATCACGCAGTACGAGGACCTGTACCGGCTGTGCTACGTGCGCGGCCCGGCCGGGATGATCGTCGCCCTCGCCGAGGAGCTTCGCTGACGGTCGTTGCTACCATCGGGAACGCCCTCCGGCAACCGGACGAGTGCGGCGTACCCGGAATGGACAAGACGCTGCGCGAGGCTTCGCCATGGCGTGGATCATCCTTGTCCTGTCCGGTGTCCTGGAGGCGGTCTGGGCTGCAGCGCTCGACCGCTCCGAGGGGTTCAGCCACCCCGCTCCCACCGTCGTGTTCCTGGCAGCGCTCGGCCTGAGCATGGCCGGGCTGTCGGTCGCGATGCGGTCCATCCCGCTCGGTACCGCGTATGTCGTCTGGGTCGGCGTGGGGGCGGTGCTGACCGTCGGCTACGCGATGGCGACCGGCGGGGAGACGGCGTCGATCGCGAAGCTCGTGCTGCTGACTGGGATCGTCGCCTGCGTGGTGGGGCTCAAGCTCCTGCATTGACGGCGGCGCCCCGCGACGGAGGGATCGCGACCACCTCGATCGAATCGGATCGTCCGCGGACCGCCACCGTGCGCCGCTCGAGACCGCTCGCGTCGAGCGCCGCGGCCGTCGCGGCCTCGAGCGACACGAGGAGCTCGCCCGCGCCCGCCTGGCTCGCGAGCCGGGCGGTCGTGTTGACGACGTCCCCGAGCGCGGTGAAGTCGCTGACCACGCCGTCCGCGCCGGTCGAGCCGACGTACGCCTGGCCGGCATGGACGGCGGCGCCGACGGGGATCGGCCCCATTGGCGTCGCGTCCTCCCGGCCGACCGCGTCGAGCAACGCCCGCGCGGCACGGATCGCGGCCGCGCTGTGCTCCGACCCGCTCACGCCGGCGAAGAACAGCCCGATCGCCTCGTCGCCGACGAACTTGTCGACGATTCCGTCGTTGTCGAGGATCGCCCGTGTCGAGAGCCGGTAGAAGCGGTCGAGGAAGGCCCGGAACTCCGTCGGGCTGAGGCGCTCGCCGATCCCGGTGGAGCCCCGGATGTCAGCGAACAGGAGGCTGACCGGGATCTCGGCGCCGTACACGCCGATCTTGTTCAGGTCCTTGATGCACGCGGCGCAGATCGACGGGTTGCCGGGGAACCGCTCGAACCCGACGTGCCGCAGCACGGCGCCGCCGATCCCCTCGAACGGCGCCGCGCACAGCTTGCAGTTGGGACCGTGCGGGACGCGGCGCATGAACCGGCGGACCCGGTGCAGGCCCGGATCGTCGCCGGTCAGGTACCCCTGCATCGCCGCTTCGGGTGTCGATGGGCGTGGCATCGCACCCGCATCCTACTCGCGGGTCAAGTCCCCCCGGCGCCAGGGACAGTGATGGCGGCTAGAACACCCCACCCACGTACGTGTTGGTGTTGCCACCCGGGCGAGGGACGGTCGACCCGGTACCCGAGCCGTGCAGGCCGGCGTAGGCGTCGGTCCCGCCCAGCATGACCCACTGGAAGGTCTCGAGCCCGGTCCCCGGGTTCGCCTTGATCTGCATCTTGAGGTCGAACGTGCCGGAGCCGTCGTCGCAGGTGAAGGTCTTGAGCACCTGGATCTGGATCTCGCCAGTCCGGGCCGGGAACCCGGCGAGCCGGATGCCCTGGTCCTCGAAGGTGCCGGCCTCACACAGCGTGCCGGCGTCGACGGCGCGGCCGGACGCCGTGAACACGCCGATGTTCGGGCCGCCTTCGACGAACGTGACGTCCGAGACGATCGTGACGCCCTGCGGCGGCGCGGCGGCAGCGGCAGGCACGGCCACCACGCCGAGGGCGAGGGCCGCGGACAGGATCGCGAGGGCGGGTCGGACGCCAGGCTGACGGGTGCGCATGGCTGACTCCAGTGGCGGCGAGGCCGGGCCGGCGCGCGATCGCATCGGCGAGGGCCTCCGCCTTCGCACGTATTGGCGTCTCCGGGCGGCAAATCGTTCGAACCGCCCCGTTGACCGGGCAGTCCGGCCCGCCGACACTGCCGCATGCCGGGGTTCGACCACGAGGAGGGGCGCCATGGGCGAGCCCGCGACCGAGCGCGACCTGCTGACCGTGCCCAAGGTCGAGCTCCATCTCCACGTCAACGGCTCGGTCTCGGAGGCGACGGCCGCGACGCTCGCGCGCCGGCATGGCGGGGACCCGGACGAGGTGCTGCCGCTCGTCGACGGCCGGTATGCGGCCCGCTGGCCGAACTTCGAGGGCTTCCTCGACGCGCTGATCCGCGCGAACGAGTGGGTCCGCACGCCCGACGACCTGGAGCTCGTGGCCTCCGCACTGGCCCGGGAGCAGGCGCGCCAAGGGATCGTCTACAGCGAGGCGATCTTCACCGCGATGATGTACGTCCGGAACGGCATGGAGCCACGCGCGATGTGGGCCGCGCTCCGGTCCGGGCTGGCATCGGCCGGGGCCGACACCCGGATCGCCCTCGTGATCGACGTCATCCGGGACTTCGGGCGGCAGGAGGCCGAGGACACGCTCCGGCTCGTCGAGACCGCCGACGCGCCGATCGTGGGGCTGGGGCTGACCGGCATCGAGGGCACGGTCCCGACCGAGGACTTCGTGGACTTCCGCCAGGAGGCGCGCCGCCTCGGCCTGGGGTTCGAGGTCCACGCGGGCGAGATGGGCCCGCCGTCGAGCATCGTCTCCTCGCTCGACATCCTCGAGGCGGACCGCATCGGGCACGGAGTCGCCGCCATCCGGGACGAGGCCGTCCTGGAGCGGCTGATCCGCGAGCGCGTGGTCCTCGACGTCTGCCCGTCGTCCAACGTCGCGATCGGCGAGTTCGCCTCACTCGAAGCGCACCCGATGGCGGAGTTCTGGCGTCGCGGCGTGGAGATGACGATCTCGAGCGACGACCCGCCGTTCTTCGCCACGACCCTCACCGACGAGCTGCGGCACGTCGTGCGGATCGCGGGCCTGTCGCGCGACGACCTGGCCGAGCTCCAGCGGCGGGCCGCGCGACACGCGTTCCTGCCCGCCATCGAGCGGGACGCACTCGTCACGCGGATCGATGCCTGGGCCGCGGCCGGCTGAGCGAGATCCAGAGCGTGAGCATCACGCGAGGCGGGTGCGGGCCTGCCTGATGGCCGAGGCCAGTCGCTCCCCTTCGCGCCAGGCGTCGGAATGGGCGGAGCGCATCTGTGTCTCCTCGGTGCGGAGGATGGACCACAGGCGCGCGTCCTCGGACTGCAGATCGGGACTCCGCCGATAGCGCGCGCCGACATCCGCGAGGAAGGCGCAGTAGCGGGCCTCCGGCGTCGCACGGGTGACCTCCGCCTCGAGTCCCGGCGCGGTGAGCGTGGCCGCGAGCCGCCC
>DASSRG010000081.1:0-32459 GCA_035701885.1 Candidatus Limnocylindrales bacterium | reverse complement strand
AGCCGTCGACGGCATCGACCTCGAGATCGCGGACGGCGAGTTCTTCTCGATGCTCGGGCCGTCCGGCTCGGGCAAGACCACGACCCTGCGCATGATCGCCGGCTTCGAGCTGCCGACGGCCGGCCGAGTCCTCCTGCACGGGCATGACGTCACCACCCTCGCGCCGTTCGAGCGCGACGTGAACACGGTGTTCCAGGACTACGCGCTGTTCCCGCACATGTCGGTCGCGGACAACGTCGCGTACGGCCTCGTGATCCGCAAGGTCGCCAAGGACGAGCGGAACCGCCGGGTCGCAGAGGCGCTCCAGATGGTCCGCCTCGAGGGGTACGACAAGCGCAAGCCGGGGCAGTTGTCCGGTGGCCAGCGCCAGCGGGTCGCCCTCGCGCGCGCGCTCGTGAACCGGCCACGGGTCCTGCTCCTCGACGAGCCGCTGGGTGCGCTCGATCTCAAGCTCCGGGAGGAGATGCAGGTCGAGCTGAAGGCGATCCAGCAGCAGGTCGGGATCACGTTCATCTACGTGACCCACGACCAGGAGGAGGCGCTCACGATGAGCGACCGGATCGCGGTGTTCAACCGTGGCCGGATCGAGCAGATCGGTGCGCCGGCCGACGTGTACGAGCGACCCGCGACGCGGTTCGTCGCCGGCTTCGTCGGCACCTCGAACCTGCTGACCGGCGAAGCGGCACGCACGATCGTCGGTCGTGCGGGCACGTTCACCGTCCGGCCCGAGAAGATCCACCTCGCCTCGCCCGACACCGAGCCCTCGGGCGACGAGGTGGCAGCGACGGGTCGCGTCCGGGAGGTCGTCTATGTCGGCCCGGACACCCGCTACATCGTCCGGCTCGACGCGGGGGCGGAGCTGGTTGTCACGGAACAGAACCTGCGCACGACCTCGAGCGAGGCGCTCGCGCAGCAGGGCCGCGAGGTGCGGCTCATCTGGAAGCGGCAGCACTGCCTGCCCGTCGCTGACGGCGGTGCGGCAACCGAGGAGGAGGACCAACCCGAATGAAGCAACCGAGGATCCTGGCGCTCGCGGGCGTCGTGGCGCTCCTCGCCGCGGCGTGTAGCGGCGGCGCGAGCGGTTCGGCGGCGCCCAGCGCCCAGGCCGAGATCGGCGCCGGCGAGGGTGCCCTCAACCTGGTGACATGGGCGGGCTACGCGGAGCGTGGCGCCACCGACCCGGCCTACGACTGGGTCACCCCGTTCGAGAAGGAGACGGGCTGCAAGGTCACCAACACGGACATGACGGACTCCAACAACGGGGTCGCGCTCATGCAGTCCGGCGAGTACGACGGCATCTCCGCGTCCGGCGACGCGACGACCCGGCTCATCAAGGGCGGGATCGTGGCACCCGTGAACACGGCGCTGTTCAAGAACTACGCCAACGTGTACGAGGGGCTCAAGAACCTGCCCCACAACACGGTCGACGGCGTGAACTACGGCGTGCCCCACGGCCGCGGCCCGAACCTGCTCGGGTACAACACCGACTCCGTCACCACCGCCCCGACGAGCTGGGATCCCATCTGGGAGGGCGGCGCGGACCACAAGGGCAAGATCAGCATCTACGACTCCTCGATCTTCATCGCGGACGCGGCGCTGCACCTCATGACCAAGCGCCCCGAGCTCGGGATCAAGAACCCGTACCAGCTCAACCAGGCGCAGTTCGACGAGGCGATCAAGCTGCTCGAGGAGCAGAAGGCCAACGGCGCCACCTACTGGAGCGTCCTGACCGACCAGGTCCAGTCGTACACGGCCGGTGACATCGACGTCGGCACGACCTGGCAGTACCAGATCAACCTGCTCAAGGCTGACAACCAGAAGATCGAGGGCATCCTCCCCGAGGAGGGCTCCACCGGCTGGTCCGACACCTGGATGGTCGCCGCCAAGGCGAAGCACCCGAACTGCATGCTGATGTGGATGGACCACATGATGTCGGCCGAGGCCAACGGCCAGGCGACGGTGTGGTTCGGCGAGGCGCCGACGAGCCCCCAGGCGTGCGAGGTCGCCGAGAAGCTCTCGCCCGGCCACTGCGAGCTGACGCACGCCGACGACGAGGCCTACTACGAGAAGATCTGGTACTGGAGCACCCCGCAGGAGGACTGCGCGGACACCGATGCCAACACCACGTGCAAGACGCAGGACGACTGGGTCGCCGCGTGGACCAAGCTGCGCGGTTCCTGATCGGGGGCCGCTGACCTCGCGAACCGTGGGCTCGCCGGCCTCGTGCCGGCGAGCCCGCACCCTTTCGGCGGCATCGTCGCCGGCCATCGGTCGGCGGCACGGTCGCCGTCGATCCCTCCCGCCCCCGCCACCGGTGAGACACCGCCACCCATGACCGTCGCCGACGACGCCGGCATCCCGCCCGCATCCGCCCCGCCGCTGCCGGCCCTGCCCGCGCCGCGCCGGACGGCGTTGCGCCGCTTCGCGGCCTGGCTGCATCCGCGGCGGACGCTCCAGGTCCGGCTGCTCCTGGCGCCGCCCCTCGGCTGGCTGCTGATCGCCTACCTCGGCGCGCTGTTCATCCTGCTGCTGAACGCGTTCTGGGCGAAGGATGCCTTCACGGGCAAGGTCATCCCGTTCGACTGGTCGCTCAAGGCGTTCCAGGAGATCGCGAGCGAGCCGGTCTACCGGACCATCGCGATCCGCACGATCGGCATGGCGGCGCTGGTCACCGTCACGGACGCACTGCTCGCCTTCCCGATCGCGTACTACATGGCGCGCATCGCCTCGCCGCGCAAGCGAGGCCTGCTGGTCGTCGCGGTGCTCATGCCGCTGTGGGCCGCGTACCTGGTCAAGGTCTACGCGTGGCGGACGATCCTCCAGGGCAACGGCTTCGTCGAGTGGGTGCTCACGCCCCTGGGGATCCCCGCGCCGGGCCTCACGGAGCTGTCGAACACCTGGCTCGTGATGTCGTACCTGTGGCTGCCGTACATGATCCTGCCGATCTTCGCGGGGCTGGAGCGGATCCCGAGCTCGCTGCTCGAGGCGTCGGCGGACCTCGGCGGGCGGGCGGGCACGACCTTCCGGCGCGTCATCCTGCCGCTCGTGTTCCCGTCGCTCGTCGCCGGCTCGATCTTCACCTTCTCGCTGACGCTCGGCGACTACATCACGCCGGACCTCGTGTCCGATGCGAAGTTCATCGGGAACGTGATCTATGACAACTCGAGCCTCGGCAACCTCCCGCTCGCCGCGGCCTACTCGCTGATCCCGATCGTCGTGATGACGGTCTATCTCATCGTGGCGCGCCGGCTGGGCGCGTTCGACTCGCTGTGACCGGCCGATGACCGAGGGCAAGCTGACCCGGGTCCTGCTCCGCATCGCGAGCGGCGGCGTCCTGGCGTTCCTCTACCTCCCGCTCGTGATCCTCGCGATCCTCGCGTTCAACGACAGCCGGGTCCAGCGCTGGCCCCCGACCGGCTTCACGCTCCGGTGGTTCACCGAGGCCCTCGGGAACCCGAGCCTGCTCTCGGCTGTGGTCAACTCCCTGATCGTCGCGAGCGTGGCGACGGCGCTCGCGCTCGTCCTCGGCACGCTGGCTGCCCTCGCAGTCCAGCGGTACGCCTTCTTCGGCAAGCAGACGATCTCGTTCCTGCTCGTCCTGCCGATCGCACTACCGGGTGTCGTGACGGGCATCGCGCTGCGCACGTCGTTCGTGACCCTCGAGATCCCGTTCGGCCTGTTCACGATCATCGTGGGCCACGCCACCTTCTGCGTGGTCATCGCCCACAACAACGTCGTCGCCCGGCTGCGCCGGCTGCCGCGTACGCCCGAAGAGGCCTCGTCCGACCTTGGGGCGGATGCGTTCATGACCTTCCGTCGCGTGACGCTGCCCGGCATGAGCACGGCGCTCCTGTCCGGGGGCCTCCTCGCGTTCGCGCTCTCGTTCGACGAGATCATCGTGACGAACTTCACCGCGGGCGCCGGCACCCAGACGGTCCCGATGTGGATCCTGAGCGCGATCCAGCGGCCGGCCGAGCTGCCCGTCGTGAACGTCGTGGCGCTCGTGCTGATCGTCCTGAGCGTGATCCCGGTCTGGCTCGCGACGCGGATCTCCGGGGACGGGGCGACGGCCGCCGGCCGCGGCTGACCGACCCGCCTACCAGCGGCGGGCGTGGTCCAGGATCGCGCCGAGCGCCGCCACCAGCGGCAGGGTCACCACGGCGTGGCTGATGGATCGCGCACGCAGCCGCCAGGTCGTCATCGTCATGTCTCCTCGCCCGGGCACCGGGCGTCCGTCGGTCCGCTGGCTCGATCCCGTCCGAGGAGTGCCCGATCGACGAGGCGGACCGGCAGCATCGCAGGCGCCGCTTACGCGCCACTTATCCGGCGCTCACCGCTGGCTGGCTGCCGCCCTCGGCTGGCTCCGGCGTACGATCCCGAGGTGCACCCATCCGGCTCCCTCGACGCGTCACGGGCCGCCCTCGAGACGGAGCGTGCCCGCCTGGTTGCGGAGCTCGCCGACGCCGAGGTTCTCGCGCCCGGCCAGATCACCTACGGGTCGCAGGCTGCAGCCGCCACCCACGTGTTCGAGCAACAGCGCGACCTCGCCCTCCGCGACCACAACCGCCAGCTGCTGATCGCGGTCGAGGAGGCGCTCGCCCGCGTCGACGCGGGCACGTACGGCACCTGCACGTCGTGCGGCAGCCTCATCGCACCGGAACGGCTCGACGCGCTCCCGTGGGCGGCGCTGTGCATCGAGTGCCAGCGCAAGGCACGCCGATGAGCGGCGCCGCGCCGCTCCCCGTCCTCGTCGGGCTTGACGCGATCCGGGCCGCCGCCGAGACCCTTCGCGGCATCGCCGTCCGAACGCCCCTCGTCCCCTTCGGCGACCCATCGCGCAACCAGCTGCTCAAGGCCGAGAGCCTCCAGCCGATCGGCGCGTTCAAGCTCCGGGGCGCATACGTCGCGGCCGCGTCGCTGCCCGATGCCCAGCGCGCCCGGGGCCTCATCACCTACTCGTCGGGCAACCACGCGCAGGGCGTCGCCCGCGCCGCCCGCCTGTTCGGCGTCCCCGCGGTCATCGTCATGCCGTCCGACGCGCCCGCGATCAAGCGCGCCCGAGTCGAGGCGGACGGGGCGGAGGTCGTCGTCGTCGGAACGGCCTCGGAGGAGCGGCGCATGGTGGCCGAGGCGCTCGCCGAGGAGCGCGGCCTCAACGTCATCCCGCCGTTCGACGACCCGCGGATCGTGGCGGGCCAGGGCACGGTCGGGCTCGAGATCGCCGAGGACCGGCCCGACGTCGCCGCCGTGCTCGTGCCCGTCGGCGGCGGTGGGCTGGCCGCAGGGGTTGCCGCGGCGATCCGTGCGATGGCGCCGAGCGCGCGGGTGATCGGCGTCGAGCCGGAGCTGGCCGCGGACGCGAAGGCCTCGCTCGACGCGGACGAGATCGTGACCTGGGACGCGGCGCTCGTCAGCCGGACGATCGCCGACGGCACGCGCACGCAGGCGATCGGGCGGCTCAACTTCGCCCACCTCCGGGAGCAGCTGGAGAGCATCGTCACCGTCTCCGAGGACGAGATCGCCGCGGCCGTCCGGCTCGCCGCGGAGGAAGCTCGCGTGGTCGTCGAGCCCTCGGGCGCGCTTCCGATCGCGGCGATGCGGTTCCACGCGGCCGAGGCCGGGCTGCTGGGACTCGACGGGCCGATCGTCGGCGTCGTGTCCGGCGGCAACGTCGACCCAAACCGCTACCTCGCGTACCTGGAAGCGCCCCTCCCGCCCGAGGCGTGACGGCCGCCCGACCGTGCCACGGGTGATGACTGATGGGCCCGCGCGCGACGATCGACGCTTCTGGCTCCCGTGGCCGTCCTCTCCTGCATTCGCATTGAGCTCCCTGTGAGGAGGCAGAGAGTCTGCCAAGGCCACTCCCCATCGATCGGCAGGATCGAGCGCGGCAGCGCGAAACCAGAGCGCCCGGAAGCACGAGGGTCGAATGCTTCGATTGCGATCGAACAATTCGATATCAGTCGAAGCAGTCGATGCATGGCCGGAGCCGGGAGTGGAATCCGGGCGACGCGAACGCGGGCGGGAGGCGACGCGCGCGCGGGAGGCAGGCGACGCGCGGGAGGCAGGCGACGCGCCGGCGCCCCCGCGGCGCCCTGAGGAGCACCGCACTCAGGGCGCCGGTGGAACCTTGCCTGCGTCGGTGGCGCGTCGCGCAGCGAGGGCGACCTCGCGCTCGCGGATGGCGGCGCGCTCGGCCTCCAGCCGCCGGTCCTCGGTCAGCGACCGGCGCTCGTCCGCGCGCATCCAGGCGAGCACGAGGAGGATCACCGCCGTGATGAACGCGAAGTCGCCGGCCAGCCACATGATCCCGCCGGCCATCTGCTGGTCCTCGAGTGGCGTCGGCCCCCAGGTGCGGACGGTCGTCACGTAGTGCTGGTACAACGGCGACGTCGCCATGTAGATCGCGAGCGCGAGGAACGTGTTCTGCGGCATCTGGAGCCCCACGTAGAGCACCTTGACCGCGGGCGCCATCCGCCAGGGCGACGGGTCCGGCCCCACCACGGGCCACCAGAACAGCAACGCCGCGAACAGGTAGAGCGCGTGCTCGAACCGGTGAACCCACTCGTTCTCCAGCGAGACGTCGAACAGCGGCGAGAAGTGGCTCGCCCACATCACGATCGCGAACAGGAGCCACGACACGACCGGGAACGACAGGACGCGCACGACACGCGAGTGGAGGATCGGCAGGAGCCAGCGCTTCCGCGTCTCGGGCGACGAGGCCTGGAGCAGCATCGTGATCGGCCCGGCGTAGAGGAGGAGGACCGGGGCGATCAGCGTCAGCAGCAGGTGCTGGACCATGTGGACGCTGAACAGCGTCGTGTCGTAGCGCTCGATGCCCGAGTCCAGCGCGAACACGAGGACGCCGACACCGGCCACCCACGAGACCGTCCGTCGGGTCGCCACGGGCCGGTTGGGGTGGAGCCGCGCGACCCGTCCCACGCCGTATCGCCACAGCAGCAGGGCCGCGACGGCCGGCAGGATCACGAGGGGGTCGAACGACCAGCCGAACAGGAGCGAGACCGCGTCCGGCGGCGCGTCGGGCACCGTCCCGCCGTGGGCGAGCGCGACGCGCGCGCCAGCGAGCATGGCGACGAGTGCGACGGCCGTGGACAGACCGCGCGCCGAGGCGGTGGCGACGAGTGCCGCGGTATGCCGGTGAGGGGGTGCGCTCGACGATCGGCGGAGGGTGCCCATCACCCGCGCATTGTCGCCCGATTTCCCGCGTCCGGGCCGACGGGCCATCGGTCGTGCCCGGGTGGGCCATTCGGACCCCGTCCCCTGCTCGCCTCCGGTATGATCCTCGCGTCCGGCGCCCCTCTCCGAGGAGGCCCGTGTCCCCGGACGACGAGCCCTCTTTGCTGAGCGGTCGCGCCCCCGGCCGTCGACAACACTCGAGGAACCCGATGTCGATGCCTCCCCGGTCACGGACCGGGTCCGGTCCCCTGATCGCCGGCCTGATCATCGCCGCCGTCGTGGTGGTGACGATCGTCGTGCTCGCGGCGTCCGGCGCCACCCCGGCGGGCGTCTGGAACAGCTTCTTCCCGATGCACGGCACCGGTGGGGTGACCGACCGTTCGGGAAGCGTCCAGAACCTCTACGACATCGTGTTCTACATCGCCGTCGCGATCTTCCTCCTCGTCGAGGGCCTGATCGTGTGGTCGGTGTTCCGGTACCGGCGCAAGTCCACCGACACGGACCTCCCGCCGCAGACCCACGGCAACAACCTGGTCGAGGTGATCTGGACCGTCATCCCGACGGCGATCGTCATCTTCCTGTTCGCGCTGTCGTGGCAGACGCTCAACGTCGTCGACGCCGTGACGCCCTCGCAGGTGCACGTGCGCGCCGTGGCGGCCCAGTTCCAGTGGTCGTTCGAGTACCTCGACGGCCCGGGGGACAACGCGAACGTCGTGTTCAAGCAGGTGATCCCGGGCGGCGACGCCGGCGGGCTCGTCCTCCCGGTCGGGGAGCCGGTGCACATCGACCTCCGCTCGCCGGACGTGATCCACGCGTTCTACGTCCCGAAGTTCCTGTTCAAGAAGGACGTGGTCCCGGGGCGCAACAACAACTTCGACTTCACCATCGAGGAGCCGGGCACGTACCACGGCCAGTGCGCCGAGCTGTGCGGCGCCGGCCATGCGGCGATGGTGTTCGACGTCCACGCGGTCTCCCGCGCCGACTACGACACGTGGCTCGCGGACTCGATCGCCAAGGCCAACGCCACCCCGGCCCCCGCGCCGTCGGGCGAGGCAGCCGGCGCCACCGTGGAGCTGGTCGCGCAGAACATCGCGTTCAACCCGGGAGCCCTCGAGGCCCCCGCCGACGCGCCGTTCACGATCCACTTCAAGAACGAGGACCCCTCGGTCCCCCACGACGTCGAGATCAAGGACGCCGGCGGCGCCGTCGCGTTCAAGGGCGATCTCGTGACGGGGGTCGCGGAGGCGAACTACTCGGTGCCGGCCCTCGCCGCCGGCAGCTACTCCTTCATCTGCACGGTCCACCCGAACATGACCGGCACGATCACGGCCAAGTAACGGAGCATCGCTGGGATGGCCACGACGACCCTCAACCCCGCCGCTCCCGCCTATCGGAGCACGCTCTACGAGTGGCTCACGACCACGGATCACAAGAAGATCGGGATCATGTACCTGATCAACTCGATGATCTTCTTCGTGGCGGGCGGGCTCCTCGCGCTTGTCGTACGGATCCAGCTCGTCGTGCCGAAGAGCGCCGACGTGATGGGCGGCTTCGTGACGCCGGAGTTCTACAACCAGGCGTTCACGATGCATGCCTCGTTCATGCTGTTCCTGTTCATCATCCCGATCCTCGCCGGCTTCGGGAACTACGCCGTGCCGCTCCAGCTCGGCGCGCCTGACATGGCGTTCCCGCGGATCAACGCCCTCTCGCTGTGGCTGCTGCCGCTCGGCGGGCTGCTGATGGCGTCCGGGTTCCTCGTCTCGGGCGGGTCCGCGGCGGCCGGCTGGACCGAGTACCCGCCGCTCTCGCAGCAGTTGGGCACCGGAACGGACCTGTGGATCATGGGCCTGGTCCTGATCGGGACGAGCTCGATCCTTGGCGCGATCAACTTCCTCGTCACGATCTTCAAGATGCGCGCGCCCGGCCTCACGCTGTTCCGGATGCCGGTGCTGACGTGGACGGTGCTCGTGACCAGCGTCCTCGTCCTGATGGCGACGCCGGTGCTGACGAGCGCGTTGATCATGCTGTTCATCGACCGCAACTACGGCGGCCACTTCTTCGACCCGGCCAACGGCGGCAACGCGATCCTGTACCAGAACGTGTTCTGGTTCTACTCGCACCCGGCCGTGTACATCATGGTCCTGCCCGCGATGGGCATCATCAGCGAGGTCCTGCCGGTCTTCTCGCGCAAGCCGCTGTTCGGCTACAAGGCGTTCGTGTTCGCGACGGTCGGCATCGGCGCCCTCGGCTTCTCGGTCTGGGCCCACCACATGTTCACGACGGGCGCGGTGTTCCTGCCGTTCTTCAGCCTGATGACGTTCCTGATCGCGGTGCCGACCGGCGTCAAGATGTTCAACTGGATCGCGACGATGTGGCGGGGTCAGCTCCAGTTCTCGACGCCGCTGCTGTACGCCGTCGGGTTCCTGAGCATGTTCCTCATCGGCGGCCTCAACGGCGCGTTCTCCGCGGCCGTGCCGGTCGACTTCGCGCTCCACGACACCTACTGGGTCGTCGCGCACATCCACTACGTGCTGTTCGGCGGCTCCGTGTTCGCGGTGTTCGCGGGGATCTACTACTGGTTCCCGAAGATGACCGGCCGGATGCTCGGCGAGGGCCTGGGAAAGGTCCAGTTCGTCCTGATGTTCATCGGGTTCAACCTCACGTTCTTCCCGATGCACCAGCTCGGCCTCGCGGGCATGCCCCGCCGGATCGCCGACTACGCGTCGGCCGCCGGCTGGAACGAGCTCAACATGGCCGCGACCGTCGGCGGCTTCATCATCGCCCTCTCGGTGCTCCCGTTCTTCTGGAACGTGCTTGTCTCGCTGCGGAACGGCAAGGTGGCCGGTGACGACCCGTGGGAGGCCAACACCCTCGAGTGGGCCACGTCCTCGCCGCCCCCGCCGTACAACTTCGACCACCTGCCGGAGATCCGGTCCGAGCGGCCGGTGTTCGACGCCCGCCACGGCCGGACGGCCGCCCACTGACGGGGAGCTGACGATGGCAGCCGACACGACCGCGCTCACCGCGTCCGACACCCACGCCGCGACGGGCCACTCGTCGGGCGGGATCGGCAACCCCGTCCTGGGGATGCTGCTGTTCATCACCTCCGAGGTGATGTTCTTCGCCGGCCTGTTCGCCGCGTACTTCAGCATCCGCGCGAACTACACCGAGACGATCAACGGCGTCGTGGTCCACCACTGGCCGCCGCAGGCCCTCGAGGACATCCTCAACCCGTTCCGCCTGTTCACGCCCGAGGGGTACCTGAACGTCGTCCTGCCGGCGACGATCATGCTGGTGCTCTCGTCGTTCACCTGCCAGTTCGCCGTGAACGCGATCAAGCACGACAACCGGACCTCGTTCATCCGCAACATGTCGGTCACCCTGGTCCTGGGCATCGCGTTCCTGCTGCTCCAGCTGTTCGACTACTCGGTCCTCATTCGCGAGGGCCTGACGATCAGCAACACGACGTTCGGGACGACGTACTACACGCTCACCGGATTCCACTTCGCCCACGTGTTCGGCGGGGTGCTGATGCTCGGCGTCGTCCTCTACCGCGGCATGGCGGGCCAGTTCAGCAGCAGGCACCACGACATGGTCGAGGCCTCCTCGCTCTACTGGCACTTCGTGGACATCGTCTGGGTCCTCCTGTTCTCGATCCTCTACCTGCTGTAGCGACGGAGGACTGCCACTCATGACCCCCCGTCGCGCGGCGCTGATCGGGATCCTGTTCGTGCTCATCGCCGGCTTCTACTGGGCATTCCCCTATGCCGTCGAGCCGAGCCACATCGACTGGGCGGGCATCACGATGCTGATCGCGCTCGGCGCGGCGATGGCCCTGATGGCGTACGTCCTCGTCGCGGGCACCCGCGAGAGCTGAGCACGACCTCCGCCCGATGATCGAGCAGCTCTGGAGCGACCTCATCGAGTTCACGTCCCAGTTCGTCATCCCGGACTGGGGCGCGCTCATCGCGCTGCTGCCGATCTTCCTCGCGATCCCGGTCTTCCTGTACATCACCTGGACGATCTACCGGTGGGCGACCGCCGGGCCGACCCGGCGGGGCAAGCGCCGGCTGGAGCCCGCGCCGCCGCCCGGGATCCACATGCCCGGGCCGTCGTTCGCGCCGTTCCTCGGCGCCGCCGGCGTCCTGTTCCTGGGCTTCGGCATCGTGTTCGGCGGGCTGTGGCTCCTCCTGGGCGCCATCGCCCTCACGATCACGCTCCTCTACTGGGGCCGCGAGGCGCTCCGCGACTACGATCACATCCCCGCCGCGAACGGCGAGCAGGTCGTCGTCGGCATGCTCCCCGCGCCCGCGGGCACGCCGCCCGAGGGCGTCCACATCCCGCCGCCCTCGTTCCGGCCCGTGCTCGTGGCGGTCGCGATGACGATGCTCGTCGCCGGGATCATCGTGGGCGGCTGGGCGTTCGTCGTCGGGGCCGCCGCGGTCGTGATCACGGGCGTTGGCTGGCTGCTCGACGCGCGGAGGGAGTACACGGCGGTCGAGGCCTCGGATCACACCGGCCACCTCGATTCGGGCTCGGCGCCGTCGTGGCCGAAGGCGACGTTCGCCGCGCTCGCGGTGCTGATCGCCGTCGGACTCGTGTTCTCGTCCGGGCTGCTGCCGAACTCGGGTGCCGGAGCGGCGCCGAGTGGCGCGCCGGCCGAAGGCGGCGGTGGCGAGGCCGGCGGTGGCGGTGGCGGTGGCGCCCCCGCCGAGTCTGCGGCGCCCAGCGCGCCTGCCACGGACGTCGTGATCACCGCCGAGGGCATCAACTTCACGACGGCCGACGTCACCGCGCCTGCCGCCAAGCCGTTCACGATCGGCTTCGACAACAAGGACACCGCCCCGCACGACGTCGTGATCAAGGACGGGAGCGGCGCCACGGCCTTCCAGGGCGACATCGTCACCGGCCCTGCAGTCGCCGTCTACGACGTCCCGGCACTCCCCGCCGGGTCCTACACCTTCGTGTGCTCGGTCCACCCGAACATGACGGGCACCCTCACCGCCAAGTAGGCCGCCACGTTCCGAATCGCCCCGTCCTCTCTCCGGTCCCTTCCCTCCGTCCTCGCGCTCGCCCTCGTGCTCGCGGTCGGCACCGCGGCGTGCGGCGACAAGCCGGTGGCGACCGTGGGCCAGCCGGCCCCGCCGATCGCCGCGACGACGCTCGAGGGGAAGCCGATCGACCTCGCGAAGTTCCGAGGCAAGCCGCTCGTCGTGAACTTCTGGGCCTCGTGGTGCGTCCCCTGCCGCAACGAGTTCCCGATGTTCAAGGACAAGCTCGCGGAGCTCGGGCCGACGGATGGGCTGCAGATGGTCGGCGTGCTGTACAAGGACCAGCCGGACCTCGCCAAGGCGTTCCTCGACGACTTCGGCGCCGACTGGCCGTCGCTGGACGACCCCGATGGCGCGATCGCCGCCGCGTACCGGGTGGTGGCGCCGCCGCAGACGTACTTCATCGACAAGGACGGGGTCCTGCGCGGGATCCAAATCGGCGAGGTGCGGCCCGAGGACTTCGATACCCAGTACGCCAAGATCGCGCCGTGACGGGGCCCGCCGTCGCCGGCGCGACGACGGGTGGTCCGGCGGCGGCGCCGGGCGAGGAGCCCGCGATCCGCGTCTCCGGCCTGCGCAAGGCCTACGCCGGTCGCGACGTGCTGGACGGGGTTTCGCTCGAGGTCGCGCGCGGCGAGCTGTTCGCGCTGCTCGGGCCGAACGGTGCGGGCAAGACGACCACCGTCGAGATCATCGAGGGGTACCGCCGCGCCGACGAGGGGTCGGTGCGGGTCCTCGGGCTGGATCCGGGCCGCGACCGGCGGCGGCTTCGACACCGGCTGGGGCTGATGCTCCAGGAGGGCGGCGTCGACCCGCGCTCGACGCCCCGCGAGGTCCTCCACCTGTACGCCCGGTTCTTCCGGGACCCCGACGACCCGGACCTCCTGCTGGAGTCGGTTGACCTCGGACGCGCCGCGACCACGCGCTACCGCCGGCTGTCAGGCGGTGAGAAGCAGCGGCTGGGCCTCGCGCTCGCGCTCATCGGCCGGCCGGAGCTGCTGGTGCTCGACGAGCCGACGGCCGGCATGGACCCGGCCGCGAAGCAGGCGACCCGGGAACGGATCGCGTCGCTCCGGGCCGCGGGGACGACGATCCTGCTGACAACCCACGAGCTGGCGGACGTGGAACGGCTGGCGGACCGGGTGGCCGTCCTCGATCGCGGTCGGATCGTGGCGGCCGGGACGCCCGCGGAGCTCACCGGCGGTGGCGCTCCGAGGATCCGGCTACGCCTCGACCGGGTGCTCGCGCCCGACGACGTCGGCGCGCTCCAGGCCCTGATGGGTGCGGGCGCGTCGGTGGCACCGGCCGGTACGGGCGAGCACTACGAGGTCCGTGGCCTGGCCTCGCCGCCCGATCCGGCGCTCGTTGCCTCGATCGCCGCCTGGTGCGCCGGGCGCGGCCTCCTGCTGACCGAGCTGCGGGTCGGCGCGGCCAGCCTCGAGGAGCGGTACCTGGAGCTCGTGGGCGACGCCGGCGCGGCCGAGGCGGCGGCAGCGGAGCCCGTCGCTGCCGGTGCGGGATCCGACGCCCGATGACGACCCCGCTGGGTGCCGGACGGCCGGCCGTGCCCGCGTCCTGGCTCCGCATGGCGCTCGCGGTCAGCGCGAACGAGGTGCGCCTCGCGCTCCGCCGCGGGGAGGGGCTGCTGATCACGTTCGTCATTCCCGTCGGCGTGCTGCTCGTGTTCAGCGCGTTCGACCCCGCCGGCGGCTCCACCGCGAGCCCGGCCGTCGACCGGCTGCTCCCCGGCTCGATCGCGCTGGCCGTCATCGGCGCGAGCTTCGTGTCCCTCGCGATCTCGACGGGCTACGAGCGTGCGTACGGCGTGCTGCGCCGGCTCGGCGGGAGCCCTGCGGGATCGTCGGTCGTCGTCGCGGCCAAGACGGTGTCGGTGGCGCTCATCGAGCTCGTCCAGGTCGCGCTGCTCGTCGCCATCGCCGTCGGCGTGCTGGGGTTCCGGTTCGGCCCCGGCGTATCCGTGTCGGTCATCCTCGCGGCACTCGTGCTGGGCACGGTCGCGTTCGCCGGGATCGGCCTGCTGATGGCGGGCACGCTGCGGGCCGAGGCGACGCTCGCCCTCGCGAACCTCCTGTTCCTGCTGGCGCTCGTGCTCGGCGGGATCGTCATCCCGCTCGATCGCCTGCCCGACGCTGTCGCCGGGGTCGCCGCGATCCTGCCGGCCGCCGCGCTCACCGAGGCACTCGCGATCGGGTTCGGGACGCTGAGCGCCGACCCCACCCCGCCGCTGCTGGTGCTCGCGGCCTGGGCCGTCGTCGCGGCAATCCTCGCCGCGCGGCTGTTCCGCTGGGACTGACCCCCGAACGCCGCAGGCGCTCAGCCCGTGGGCGCCTCCTGGCGCGACGTCCGCCATGCCTTCCGGAACCCGTCGACGATGTCGATCGTGACGATGATCGCGATGACGAGCGCCGTGATCGACATCGTGACGCCGAACCAGTTGCCGTTCGCGAGCGCGTTTGCGGCCGCGACGAGCTCCGGGTTGACCAGCGCGTCCTCGTTGATCAGCCACAGGACGGGGGCGGCGAAGGCCAGCCCCAGGATCGCGTTGACGACCGCGAACGCCCACGTCCACCGGCCGCGGAGGTAGAGCCCGACCGCGAACAGGATCTCCAGCACCGTCAGGGCAGCCATGTACCACAGCAGCCACGACCAGGTCGCGGGATCGAACAGCGCGTACGAGGTGCCCTCGATCACGATCGGCGTGGCGAGCTGGACCCACACGATGGCCACGAGCACGAACACCCCGAACGCGACCGAGGCGACCGCCTCGCCGAGGCTGAGCCGGTCAGGCTGGGGCACATGCGGCAGGTCGTCCGGCGTCCAGGGCTGGCCGGTCGCCGGGACGGCGCTGGAGCCCGTGCGCTCCGCGATCGCGAACACCAGCGTGAACCAGAACGCCAGCTGGACGCCGACGTTGAAGGCGGCCCCGAGGCTTGCCGCGATGACCGACCCCACCTGGGTGCCACCGCCCATCCAGGTCGCGGCACCCACGGTGATGCCCACGATCGGCACGACGATCGGGAGGAGGAGCTTGAGCAGCCGCTCCCACTCGGGATACAGCCGCGGCCCGATGAGGAACAGGGTCTTGTCGGCGTAGCGGGCCGCGAGCGCGTCCGGGTCGCCGAGCTCGACGAGCGCGGCACGCTCGGCAGCCTCGGGCGTCCCGGTACCGGCGTGAGCCTCGGCGGCGTCGGCGACGAGCGCCCGGATCTCGGGTTCGAGCTCCGCGCGCTGGCGGCCCGGCACGGCGCGAAGCACCGCCCAGACATATCGATCGGTCAGCGTGGTCATCCCATGTCTCCCTCGGCAAGCCGGCGGAGCGACGCGTCCATCCGGGCCCAGTCCGCGAGCAGGGCCGCCGAGAGGCGCTCCCCGTCCGGGCTGATCCGGTAGAACTTCCGCGGCCGTGCCTCCTGCGTGTTCCACTCGCTCGCGAGCAGTCCCTGGCCTTCCAGGCGCCGGAGGAGCGGGTAGAGCGTGTTGGCGTCGACGGTGAAGCCGAGCTCCCGGAGCCGGTCCAGCAGCGCGTACCCGTAGCCGGGCTCGCGGAGGAGGAGCAGGCACGCGAGCACGACCGTGCCGCGCCGCAGCTCCTGCTGGCCGCCTGAGAGGATCTCGTCGAAGTCCATGCGTGGCACGATAGTGTGTGACGCACAGTATTGTCAATGGGACACGACCGCCTCGAAAGGGCGTGCGCTGCAGGGGAGTTGCGTACGCGGCCGCTCGCGCGCGGCGCCGGCGCGCGTCGCCGCGTCGCCGTCCGCGGCCCTCGCTCCTCGGGCGGTTCGCAGCGTTCGCGGCTCGCCGGAGTGCCACTCCGGGTTTCGGGCTCGAGATGTCGTCGACGGGAATGGCGGTCCGGGTCGCTGCGGCCTGAGCGCGGTCTGGCGCCGATATCGGTGCGATCCCGGACCGGCGGTCCGGATCGGCGCATCGGTCGTCAGCATTGCGGAATGGCAGTCCGGCGGCGGGGCCAGCACGGCGCCCCGTGGCGGCGCGCACGGCCAACAGCTACCGCGCGGGAGGCCGGACAAAGAAAGAACCCCGGGGTGGTCGGGTCCCGGGGTTCACGGTGAAGCGAGTTGGTTGCGGGGAGGGGATTCGAACCCCTGACCTTCGGGTTATGAGCCCGACGAGCTGCCGCTGCTCCACCCCGCGACTGCCAAGGCTACCGTCGATCGCCCGATCCGTCAAAGGCCGGCGCCGTCTGCGCCGCCGCCCCGGATACGGCTGGTGCGGGCGCCAGGTGCGTCGGCTGCATCGCGTCGTACAGGCGCCGCCTGCCGATGAGCAGGCCGAGCACGAGCATCGTGCTGCCGCCGATCGCCGTCGCGAGGAACGGCAGCCGGAGGTCGACTGCGGCCAGCACGCCCGCGCTCAGAGAGGCCGCGACCGTGCCGATGGTGCCGGCGGCGCCGAACACCCCCTGGGCCGTGGAGCTGCGACCCGGCGGCGAGGAGCGCGAGACGAGCAGGTACAGCGCCGGCGACGCGACGGCGAACGCCGCGCCCTCGACGAGCCCGAGGACGACGAGCCACCATGGGTTCTGGACGATCACGTACGCGCCGCCACACACCGCGATCACCGCGATGCCCAGCACGAGTGCGATGAACCCGCCTTCGTGGTCGATGAACCGGCCCATGACCGGCGACAGCACCAGGATCGGCAGCGCGAACGTGAAGAACGACAGCCCGATGAGGTCGAGCCCGGCGCCCAGCGAGGTCATGTACAGGCTCCACACGACCTCGTACGTGCCACCGGCGAAGAAGGTGCCGACGTTGATGACGATGGCCGCGATCAGGAGCCGGTTGAAGAGCCGGGTCGGCCGGTGGACGGGAAGCTCGTCGGCGCTCGTGCGCGCGGCGCTCGCGCGATCCGCGGCAGCGCCGGCATCGCCTTCGGCCTTCGCGTGCCGCGGCACCTCCCTGACCCGTGCCCAGACGAGGATCCCGGACAGGAACGCGCAGCCGCCGGCCACCCAGAACGGGATCGTGGGGTTGGACGTGATCGCGGCCGCGATGCCGCCGATCGCGGGACCGAGCATCAGCCCGCCCATCTGCGCGGCCCCGTAGAGGCCGAACGTCTCGCCCTGGCGCTCGGGCGGGTTGGCGTCGACGAGGTAGCCGCGGGCCGCGGGATCGTAGATCGAGGCGGACAGCCCCGCGAAGATCCGCGACACGACGAACATCAGCGGACCGACCACGAACAGCGGCGCCACGGCGAACACCGCCGCCGCGAACAGGCCGATGACCATCATCGTGCGCCGCGGCGCCGTATCGGCGATGCGCCCGAAGACCGGCTCCCCCACGAGCCGTGCGGCGGGCCAGGCGGCGACGACCACGCCCAGCATCGGCAGGTCGACGCCGTGCTCGGTGAAGTAGATCGGGAGGATCGGCAGGAGCGCGCCGAAGCCGACCCAGATGGTCGCCTCGGCGATGAGCAGCGGCAGCATCGGGCCCCACTGGACGAGCCAGCCTCGGGCGCGATCGGTGATGGAAGGTCTCGCGAGCACGGCTCCGCATCGTATCGGAGCCGGGTGGCGCCGCGGCTTCACGGTCCGTCCCGTGGCGTCACGCAGGCGGCGTGGCACGGGCCGGGACGGGCCTATGATCGCGGTCGATGCCGCCCCTCCTGCTCGCCGTCCTCCTCGTCGCCGCGCTGATCGCGCTGATCCCCGTGTGGCGGCTGCGGATCGCCGCGTGGCCGGGTCGCTGGCTGGCCGTCGCCTGGTTCGCCTACGCCGCGGTGATCGTGTTCGCGATCCGGGCTCCCGCGGCGAGCCGGTTTCTCGTGCCGATGCTCGTCCTCGCGTTCGTCGCGCCGTTCGTCGCAGGACCGGAGCGGCTGACCCGCATGCTGCGTGGGCACCGGGATCCGGGGCGACCCGTCATCAACGTCACGCCCCGGCCGCCCGCAGGGCTGCCCCCCGGCGACGAGTCGCACGACGCCGGCCGGGAAGATGCCGGGGACTGACCGGTGACCGGCATGCTCGGGCTCCACGGCGGCGGCGAGTACGTCACGGGTGACGAGCCGTCCATGGACGCGCTGATGCAGGCGGCGATCGACGCCGCGGCGGCCGACGGGCTGGGCACCGTGCCCCGCGTGATCGTGGTCCCGACCGCTGCCGCGCGCCAGCGCCCGGACGCCGCCGCCCGGAACGGCGAGCGCGCGTTCGCCGCCGCCGCCGGACGCGCGGGGGTCGCCGTCGAGATCGGCGTGGTGGGGATCGTGTCGCGCGCCGACGCGTTGGACCCGCGCGTCACGGAGCCGCTCGCCGGGGCGCACCTCATCCACCTCCCGGGCGGCGATCCGGACCTGATCCCGGCGGTCCTCCGCGACTCGCCGGCGTGGACGGCGATGCGCCGCGCCTACGACCGGTCGGCGGTGATCGCGGGCGCGAGCGCCGGCGCGATGGCCCTCGCGGGGACCTGCTGGACACCGGGCGGCCCGGTCGACGGGCTGGACCTGCTGCCCGGGTTCGCCATCCTCCCGCACGACGGCCCCGGCCGCCTCGATCGCTGGCGATCCGCCGCGCCAGGCGTCGCGTGGCTGGGCATCGGTGAGCAGACGCTCGTGATCGGGCGGCCCGGCTCCTCCTGGATCGTCGCCGGACGGGGACGCGTCCGCGTGATCGGGCCCGACGGCGCGGAGCGTGCGAGCGCAGGACCCGGCGAGCGCATCCATCTCGGCTGAGGCGCCGGTCCGTCGCGCGGACCCTCCGTCCGCTATCGTCGCTGGGTGGCCGCGCCCCGGAGCTTCGACCGATCGCCCTGGCTCCTGGAGCCCGAGATCTCGTTCCTCAACCATGGGTCGTTCGGCGCCTGCCCGGAGCCCGTCCTCGAGGCGCAGCGCGTGTGGCGCGAGCGGATGGAGGCCCAGCCGGTCCGCTTCCTGGGCCGCGAGCTCGAGACGCACCTCGACGAGGCGCGCCTGCGCGTCGGCCAGTTCCTGCGCGCCGATGCCGACGGGATCGCCTTCGTGCCCAACGCGACGACGGGCGTGTCCACGGTCCTCTCGTCGCTCCGGTTCCAGCCGGGCGACGAGCTGCTCGCGAGCGACCACGAGTACAACGCGACGCTGAACGCGTTGCGCGGCGCGGTAGCGCGTGATGGCGCGCGGGTCGTGATCGTCCGTATCCCCTACCCGATCCGCGACCCGTCCCAGGTGGTGGAGGCCTACCTGGGTGCGGTCACCGACCGGACCCGCCTCGCCCTGGTCAGCCACGTCACCTCCCCGACCGCCGTGATCCTGCCCGTCGCGGCCATCGTCCGGGAGCTCGACCGGCGCGGCGTGGACACGCTGGTCGACGGCTCGCACGCGCCCGGCATGATCGATGTCGACCTCGGCGCGCTGGGGGCCGCGTACTGGACCGGCAACGGGCACAAGTGGCTGTGTGCGCCGAAGGGCTCGGGGATCCTCCACGTGCGGGCGGACCTCCGCGATCGGATCCACCCCCTCGTCGTATCCCATGGCGCGAACGCCACCCGGACCGACCGGCCGCGGTACCGCCTGGAGTTCGACTGGCAGGGAACCGCTGATCCGACGCCGTACCTGTCGCTGCCGGCGGCGATCCGCTACGTCGGTGGGATCCACGACGACGGCTGGAACGGCCTGCGGGCCGCGAACCGCGCCCTGACGCGCCATGCGCGCGACCTCCTGTGCGCGGCGCTCGGGGTGCCCGCCCCCGCACCCGATGCGATGCTCGGCGCGATGGCGAGCGTCCCGCTGCCCGGGATCGCGGCGACCGACGCGGCCGCGGAGCGGCTGCAGACCGAGCTCCGCGAGGAGGACCGCATCGAGGTCCCGGTGGTCGCGTTCCCGGTCCCTGCCGCGCGCGGAGACGGCGAGGGGCCCGCGCAGCTGCTCGTGCGGATCTCGGCCCAGGTCTACAACCGGCCGGCGGAGTACGAGGCGCTGGCGGCGACGCTCGCCCGGCGGCTCAGGACGGCCTCGGGTCCCCGGTCGCTGCTCGGCCGGCTCCGCCGCGGCTGACCGCCCGCGGATCTGACGGGACGCGCATCCTGATGCGGACGTCCTCGCCCACGATGTCCGCCGCCACGAGCTCGAACGGTCGCAGCTCGGCGATCGTCGTCACCTCGGGCAGGTCGACCAGCGGCCGCCCGGCACCCAGCACGGCCGCCCGGACGTAGCCCACCACCTCGTCCACCAGCCCGGCCCGCAGGAATGCGGCGGCGATCGTCGGGCCGCCCTCGACGAGGAGCGTCCGCACGCCGCGTGCGGCGAGCACGTCGAGGACCGCGGGCAGGCTGAGCCGCCCGGGTGCGTCAACCGGCACCCGCGCGATCTCGACGTGCGCCGGGAGGCGCGGATCGGGCACCTGCTCGCCGATCACGACCAGCGTCGGCGCAGCCTCGTCCACGACCCGCGACCGCGGCCGGACCACCTCGCCACGGGCGTCCAGCACGACGCGCAACGGCGGCCGGCCCGGCACGCCATGGCGCAGGCCCAGGTGCGGATCGTCGACTTTCGCCGCCCCCGTGCCGACCAGGACGGCGTCGTGTGCCGCGCGCAGGCGGTGGGCGTCGACCCGGGCTGCCGGCGACGAGATCCAGCGCGACGTGCCATCGGGCGCAGCCACGCGCCCGTCCAGCGTCGCGCCGAACACCCAGGTCACCTGCGGTCGACGACCCGGGGCCACGGAACGAGGATCAGGCCCGGCCGTCGAGCGGCACCCGGGCGCCGGTGATCGAGGCGGCTGCCGGCGAGGCGAGGAAGGCGAACGTCTCGGCAATCTCCTCGGGCGTCGTCCACGGCCCGTTCCTCGCGGTGTGCTCGTGCTCGCGCTCGTGCTTCGCGTCGATCGTGCGGACGGCGACCATGTTCACGGTCACGCCGTGTCCCGCCGTCTCCCGCGCGAGCGTCCGCATCAGCGCCTCCTGGGCCGCCTTCGCGACGGCATAGCTGGCGCCTTTCGCGGCCGGGTTGGCCGCGAATGGCGAGGTCACGGCGAGGATGCGCCCGAACCCGCGCTCGAGCATGCCCGGCACCACTGCGCCGGTGACGTGGAGCGTCGTCCACAGGTGCTGGTCGAGCATGCCGCCGAGCTCGTCGGGGTCGAGGTCCGCGACCTGCGTGCCACCGGCCCAGCCACCCACGAGGTGGATCAGCACGTCCACGCCCCCGAGCCGGGCCTGCGCCGCGTCGACGACCGCCTGCGCGGAGGCGCGATCGGTGAGCTCGCCGGTGACGGGAACCCACGCGTCGTCGGCGAGGTGGGCCTCGGCAGCGACCTCGCGCAGGCGCGCCTGGTCGCGGCCGACGAGCGCAAGCTGCGCCCCGTCCGCGGCGAACCGCCGCACGACCGCCCGACCGAGATTGCCGGTGGCCCCCGTGACGAGGACGCGCGGCGCGCCGTCAGCTCGCATCGGCCAGCGCCTCCAGCCCATCGATCTCCGCCTGCTCGAGACCCGGGTCGCTCATCAGGTGGCCGCTCTTGCGCATCTTCGTCTCGAGGTACGCGCGGTTGTACGGGTTCGGCTGCATCACGAGCGGGATCCGGCCGACCACGTCGACGCCGAGCTCCCGCAGCCCGTCGAGCTTGCGCGGGTTGTTGGTCATCAGCCGCACGCTCCGGACCCCGAGTGAGTCGAGCATGTGCGCGGCGATCGAGTAGTCGCGCTCGTCGTCGCGGAAGCCGAGCGCGAGGTTCGCCTCGACCGTGTCCAGCCCGTGGTCCTGGAGCGCGTACGCCCGGATCTTGTTCGTCAGCCCGATGCCCCGGCCCTCCTGGCGCAGGTACAGCAGGATCCCGTACGGCATCGTCGCGAGCTGGCGGAGCGAGGCTTCCAGCTGGTCGCGGCAGTCGCAGCGGAGGCTGCCGATCGCGTCGCCGGTCAGGCACTCCGAGTGGATGCGCACCGGGACCGCCTGGCCGTCGATTGCCTGGTGCCCGTGGACGAAGGCCGCGTGCTCCTTGCCGTCGACCGGGTTCCAGAACCCGACCGCGTGGAAGTCGCCATAGCGGGTCGGCAGCTCGGCGGCCGCGGCGATGCGGACGCAGACGTGGTCCTTGCCGACGCCGTCACAGACGTGGGTGGCGTCGCGCTCGATGAGGCTGTCGAAGACGGGGAGGGACATTCGGGTCACCTGCGCTGGTCGCGTGGTCGCGGGGATCTGTCGCGGGGTCGCGTGTAAAACAAGTAGGCGCTCGCGAAATAGTACGTCAAGCGTGCGCAACCGGATGCATCAGGCGCGCGTTCGATCCTCGGTCGAGGGCCGACGGCCGCGTCGCGGATACACGACGAGCATCGAGGCCGGCTCGTCCGAGATGTTCTCGACGTCGTGTGGGATGGCCGGGTCCCAGGCGAGGTAGTCGCCCGGCCCGAGCTCCACGACGTGATCGCCCTGGGTCATCCGCCAGCGGCCGGACAGCACGACGTGGTGCTCGTCTCCGTTGTGGGCATGGACGCCGGTTGCGTGTCCCGGTTCGACCGTCACCTCGAGCATGCACACGTCGCGGCTGGTGCCCGCATCGACCTCCTCGATGCGGGCGCAATCGGTCGCGGTGACGGGGCGCTCGCGGGCCCGTACGACGCGCGGCGGCGTCCCGGAATCGAGCAGCAGCCACGCCGGCGGCACGTCGAGCGCATGCGCGATGCCCGCGAGCGCGTCGAGCGACGGCATCGCCTTGTCGTTCTCGATCTGGCTGAGATAGCCGATGTTGAGCCCGCTCCGTTCGCTGACCTGGGCGAGCGTCAGCCCGCGCGTCTGGCGCCAGCGACGGGTCTCGCGGCCGACCTGGAGCGTGGGCGGCGGGCCAGCCTGGTCCTGGACTTTTTCTTCAGCCAACAGACTTGACCTCCGGGCGAACTCGTGTCAGAGTTCGGTTATCGGCAATGTTGCTTTGCCACCAGCAAAACGTCAAGCCGGCGGCGCCGGCAGAAGGTAGGGACACCATGACGACGATCGCGGTCATCGGAACTGGCAACGTGGGGAACGCACTCGGCACCGCCGCCGCGAAGGCCGGGTACGACGTCGTGTTCGCGGGCCGGGACGCGGCCAGGACGCGCGCGGTTGCGGAGGCCGCGGGGGCCACCGCCGCGACGACTCGCGAGGCTGCGGCCGTCGCCAACATCGTCGTCCTCGCCGTCCCGTTCACGGCATTCGCGGATGTCGCCGCGGAGATCGCGCCGGTGGTCGACGGCAAGGTCGTCATCGACCCCTCGAACCCGCTCACGCCGGACTACTCGGGCCTCGCGCTGTCGGACACGTCGGGCGCCGAGGAGCTCGCCCGGCTCCTCCCGAACGCGAAGGTCGTCAAGGCGTTCAACACCGTGTTCGCCGGCAACACGGCGCGGCCGGACGCGCTCGGCTACCAGCTCGACAGCCTGTTCGCCACGGACGACGAGGCTGCGAAGGACGCGGTGTGCGGCCTCTCTTCGTCCATCGGCTTTCGCCCGATCCACGTCGGTCCGCTCCAGGCCTCGCGCGAGCTCGAGGCGATGGCCCTGCTCAACATCCGGCTCCAGGTCGTGAGCAACGGCAACTGGAACACGGCCTTTGCGCTGGTCTCGCCTCCCGAGGCCGCACTGACCTACGGCAAGTAGGCGATCCTCGACGGCGGCGGCCGCAGGCCACCTCCTCGGCTTGCGGCCGCCGTCCCTCGCGGACACACTCCTCCCCATGACCGTCGACGTCACAGTCCCCGCGGCCGAGGCCGTCCCGTCCCCGCCCGCCGAGCCCGGCCGGATGCCCGCCCTGTACCTGGGCCACGGCGCACCGCCGCTGCTCGAGGACGCGCAGTGGATGGCCGAGCTCAACGGCTGGGCTCGCGACCTGCCGCGCCCGACGAGCATCCTCATGGTCTCGGCTCACTGGCAGACCGCCCCGATGGCCATCGGCGCGACGACGACCGTGCCGCTGGTCTACGACTTCTACGGCTTCCCCGAGCACTTCTACCAGCTCGAGTACCGCTCGCCCGGCGCACCCGAGCTCGCCGCGGACGTCAGGGCCCTGATGCCGGACAACGAGCCGGTGATGGACCGCCCCACGCGCGGCCTCGACCACGGCGCCTGGGTGCCGCTCATGGCGATGTACCCCGAGGCCGATATCCCCGTGCTCCAGATGTCGCTCCCCGATCTCGATCCCGAGCACCTGTTCGAGGTGGGCCGGCGGCTCGCGCCGCTGCGCGACGAGGGCGTGCTGATCGTCGGATCCGGGTTCATGACCCATGGCCTGCCCTACATCGGCCAATACTGGGACGGGCGGCCGGGTGCCCCGGCATGGTCCGCCGAGTTCGACCGCTGGGCCGCCGAGGCATTGGCCCGCGGCGACATCGACACGCTGTTCGACTTCCGCGAGAAGGCGCCCGGGATGCCGTTCGCGCACCCGACCGTCGAGCACTTTGCGCCGCTGTTCGTCACGCTCGGCGCCGCCGCCAGGCCCGATGACGCGCCGAAGACCGCGATCGAGGGCTACTTCCTGGGCCTCTCGAAGCGCTCGATCGAGGCGGCGTAGCCCGGGCAGCGGGCGTAGCCCGGGCAGCGGGCGATCGGACCCCGGCCCGCGGGCGTAGCCCGGGCAGCGGGCGTAGTCCGGGCAGCGGTCGTAGCCCGGGCAGCGGGCGTAGCCCGGGCAGCGGGCGTAGCCCGGGCAGCCGGCGCTCGGACCCCGGCCCGCGCCGGAACACGGTTCCGGAAATCCGGGTGTGACAGTCGCCGGCCGGAATGTCTCTCCGGTCCGCACCAGGTTCGCGGCGTTGCGGGACCCGACCCGGTCGCGATCCGGAGCACGCATCCGGATCCTGACGCTACAGCGCCTGGCTTCCGGACCGGCGTTCCGCCTCCGCACCCTCGGAATGCCTAGAAATAGCCCTCGGGCACCGGGCCGACGACCTCCATCGCATATCGCTCGGCGATCCGGTCGAGCGCGGCCTCGTCCATCCCGGATGCGATGCCTGCGGCGAGCTCGTCGAAGTAGCCGACCATCCCCGCAGGCGTGTACAGGTTGAGCTTCCGGCTGCCCGACTCGAGCGTCTGGAACGTGTGGCGCATGCCCTTCGGCACGAACACGAACGACCCGGCCGGGCACTCGAACTCGCGACCATCGAGGTGCATCCGGTAGCGGCCCTCGAGCACGACGAACGACTCCGCGCAGTCGTTGTGGACGTGGATCGGCGGGCCAAGCCCGGCATCCGGCTCGGCGGTCTCGATCAGCGAGAACGCGCCGCCGGTGGTCGCCGCGTCCGCGTGCACGAGCACGTCAAACCCGCCGAGGTCGATCCGCCGCGCCTCGCCCGGCAGGTGCACGACACCACCGCCGGCAACCATCGTCATCGTCCGCCCTCCCGAGGCTCGTGAGCCCGCTGGGATTCGAACCCAGGACCAAGGGATTAAAAGTCCCCTGCTCTACCGCTGAGCTACGGGCCCGGCGCAACGATACCCACCGTGGCATGGCCGCGCCCGCCCCGGCGATGCCAGCGGCGGGCGCGCGGAGCCGCGCAGGAGCGATGGTCAGGGGGTTCCGCGCCCGACCTCGACCATCGTGCTGAACGTCGACAGCGACGCGCTGGCCGTGTTGTACATGATCCAGCGGGTTGGCTTGCTGCTCATCAGCGCCGTGGGGTAGTCGTTGATGCGGCGGTACTTGGACGACGCATAGGACGCGATGGTCTGCGCGCTCTTCCACGAGGAGAGGTTGTCGGTCGACTCGCGCCAGCGGATGTTGACGCCGTACGTGGAGCTCCCGTTGCAGCTGAGCCGCGTGCAGGTCGACCAGGCGACGCCGACGCGCGCGGTGCCGGTCATCGCGATCGACGTCCCGTACCCGGTCTTGTACGTGCCGGTCGAGCTGAACGAGGCCACGGTCTTCGTCGCGTTCCAGGCACCGCTCCGGAACAGCTTCGCCTTGACGCCGCTCTCCTGTGCCCAGGCAAGGCCCAGGCGTCCGCCGGCGCCCGCGGCCGACAGGTCCCAGACGCGGGCGGAGGTGATGGTCGTCGCCGTCGCCGGCCAGGTCTTCCCGCGGTCCGTCGAGACCTTCGCGGAGATCGTCGTGCCATCACCCGAGATCCATGCAACGAGGACCGATGCGCCGCTCGCGGCGACGACCGGATAGCCGTCCTTGCCGTCGTCGGGGTTGATGGCGTCGTTGGTGGTCGTGCCGATCGTGCCGGCGACGAAGCCGCCCTCGGCATTGTTCACCCCGAGGTTCGAGACGAATCGGATGTCGCCCGTGTCCGCGTCCGTGTGGACGACGTACGCCCAGCTGCCGCTCGCCGCGATCGCGGGGCGGCCGACACGACCGGGGCCGCCCGGGGCATACGGGAGCCAGGCGCTCGACGAACCGTGATTGGTGTTCGTGCGGATCACCAGGAGCCGGTCTGCGGCCGGGTCGTAGTGCGCCCAGGAGGTGATCTTCTGGTACGCGACGTAGACGTACCTGTCGGCTGCGGCGATCACGCCGTTCTCGGCAAACTCGCCGCCCGGGTTGAGCCGCTTCGGCGTCCCCCACGTGGACGCGCCGGCCGTGCCACGCCGGTAGTACACGCCCGGGTTCGTCGTGTTGAGGTATGTGTACTGCGCGTGGAGATAGGTCTTGCCGGAGACGGTGGACGTCGTCTTCGCGAGGCCCTGGCCGTAGTTGTAGGAGTACGAGGGCGTTGCCTTGACGGGCGCCGTCCAGGTGACGGCGGCGAGGACGCTCTGCGTCGCCAGCAGCACGATGAGCAGCGCGCTCATGCCGGACACGAGCGCCTGACGGCGACGCCCCGTGATCCTCATCTCCCACCCCTCCCGTGATCGATCGCCGGGTCCGCCGTGGCTCCCTGGCGGTGGCGTCGCGGGAGCATACGACGCCAGCAGGCGCCGCACCATGCGTGATTCGACCCAGGACGGGCGTCAGGAGCCGACGAGGTCCTCGGTCACGAGCTGGTCGACGGTCACGGGGTTCGGGACGAGCCCGAGCGTGCCCATGAAGTCGAGCGACTGCTGCCATCCCTCGCGGTCGATCGCGCCGTACGGCGCATCCCCCCAGGTCGCGACGGTCGCATCGAGGATCTGGCGCTGGAGCGCCGGGTCCTGCGCGAGGTCGGGGACCAGGGCGAACGTCGCGTCGAGACCCTTCTGGGGATCGGCCTTGATCTCGTCCATGGCACGCAGGGTGGCATCGGTGAAGCGCTTGAGGGCGTCGGCCTTCGAGGCCAGCGTCTGCGTCCCCACGACGAGACCCGGGCCGGGAAGCGGCACGACGTCGTCGACCGTCAGCACGACCGGCTCGATGCCCGCCTTCTGGAGCTGGATGGGCTCGTTGTTCGCGAAGCCGGTCGCGGCGTCGACCGTCCCCTGCTGCAGGGCGGTCGCCTGGCCGAAGTCCGGGAACTCGACGATCGTCACGTCCTCCGTCGTGAGGCTCGCCGACTGGAGCAGCGCCTGCAGCATGATCCAGGAGCTGCCGTACTTGCCCGGGATGCCGATCTTCTTGCCCTTGAGGTCGGCGGCGGCCCGGATCCCGGAGTCCGCGTTCGCGACGACGACGCTGGGGAACTTGCCGTAGATCGTCGCCGCGTACACGACGGGGATGCCCTGGCTCACGGCCGGGATCACGGACGTCCCGTCGCCGGATCCGATGTCGACCGCGCCCTGGCCGAGGAGCGTGATCAGGTCGGGGTCGATCTTGTTCTGGAGGGTCACGCTGAGGCCCGCGTCCTCGTAGTAGCCCGCCTGCTGCGCAAGGTAGAACTGGGCGAACTGGACGCTGGGGATGTACCCGAGGCCGACGGTGAGCGACGCCGGCTCCACCGACCCGGATGGCGATGCGGATGTGTCCCCCGAAGCCGAAGCCGTGGGTGCGGCAGACGCGGCTGCGGACGGCGCGGCCGAGGCCCCCGCCGAGGGCGATGGCGAGCCGCCGCCACAGGCGGCGGCGACGAGGGCGACGAACGCAAGGGCGGCGAGCCAAGGCCGGGCCGCGGTTCGACGGGGCGCGAGCGGGACGGACGGATGCACGGGCGCGGGTTCCTCCTGGGGGTCGGGCAGGCGACATGTCATCGGTCGCCGACGAGGCGGCGCTCGACGAGCACCATGACGAGATAGAGCGTCACCCCCAGCAGCGCAAGGGTCGCGAGGGTGGCGAACATGAGCGGAATATCGAACAGGGAGCCGCGGGCGACGTTGATCAGCACGCCCAGGCCGCGGTCGCCGCCGGCCCACTCGGCGATGATCGCGCCGATGACGGCGAGCGTGATCCCGACCCGCATCCCGCCGAGAATCGCGGGCAGCGCGGCGGGCACCTCGACCCGGCGGACGACCTCGGCGTTCGTCGCCCGGAAGGCCCGGGCCATCTCGATCAGCCGCGGGTCCACCGACCGGAGCCCGACCATCGTCGCGACCGCGACCGGGAAGAACACGATCAGCGTCGTGATCACGAGCTTGCTCGGCAGGCCGGTGCCGAACCACAGGGCGATGAGCGGCGCGAGGGCGAGGATCGGGGTCGCCTGGGCGGCGACGAGGTACGGGCTCAGCAACCGCTCCGCGAGGCGCGAGCGGGCGAGCACGACGCCGACGACGAGGGCGAGCGTCGCGCCGATCGCGAAGCCGAGCATCACCTCGACGAGGGTCGTCGCGAAGTGCGGCCACATGGTGCCGTCCGTCCACGCCTTCAGGAAGCGCTGCGCGACCGTGAGCGGGGCCGGCAGGATGAACGGCGGGTAGCGGCCGATCGCGACGATCGCCTGCCACACGACGAGGAACACGGCGAGGCTCGCGACGACCGGGGCGACGAGTCCGATCGTGCTGCGGCCGGTCGCGCGGGGCGTCACCGTGGGTGCGTCCACCGGGGTCACCTTCGCCCTCGCGGCCGCGCCGGGCTTCGTGGTCATCGGGCGTCCTCGCCCTCGAGCGCGGCGCGCGCGTCGGCCAGCGCGATCGCGTCGTCGGTCGTGTCCACGAGGTGCGACCGGATCTCGGCGGCGAGTCGCCCCACCGCGGCCGAGTCGAGGTCGGCGACGCGCCGCGGCCGTGGCAGGTCGACACGGATGTCGGCCACCACCCGACCGGGCCGCGGGCTGAGAACGACCACGCGGTCGGCGAGGAACACGGCCTCCGGGATCGAATGGGTGACCAGGACGATGGTCGATCCGGTCCGCTGCCACAGCGTCAGGAGCTCCGCGTTGAACCGCTCGCGGGTGAGCGCGTCGAGCGCGCTGAACGGCTCGTCCAGGAGGAGCGCGGCGGGCTCGAGCGCGAGCGCCCGCGCGATCGCGACCCGCTGCGCGGTACCGCCGCTGAGCGTGGACGGCTTCGCCCGGGCGAAGTCCCGCAGGCCCACCAGCCGGAGCAGCTCCGCGGCTCTCGCCGCCTGGCGGTCGCGCGGCCAGCCCGCGAGCTCCATCGGGAACCGCACGTTGTCCTCGACGCTGCGCCACGCGAGCAATCGGGGCTCCTGGAACACGAGGCCGACCGCCTCGTCCGGGCCGCGCACCGGGCGGCCATCGATCGCGACGGAGCCATCGTCCGGCGCGATGAGCCCCGAGATCACCCGCAGGAGGGTGCTCTTGCCACAGCCATTGGGGCCGATGAGCGCCACGACCTCGCGAGGTGCGACCTCGAGCGTGAGGTGCTCGAGTGCCGTCGTCGTGCGGGTGCCGCGGAACGTCAGCGAGACGTCGTCGACGCGGATGGCCGCGCCGCCGGCGGCCGAGCGCGTGGTGCCGGTGGCGGGCGCGTCGAACCGGGGCTCGGTTCCGTGCGCTGCGGTCATGGCACCTCCGTCGTACGTCGCGCACAACGGGGCAGGACGGCGAACCGGGCCGCGTCCGGGGTACGGACAGGCCGTCGCCAGATGCCTTCTTCCATCCGGACTGTACCGTCGGCTCCGGCGGGCGAGGCTCACGCCTCGCCTTCGGATCTGCGGCGTCGCGGACGTCGTCCGTGCCGCCGCTCGTGGGCTCGTCCCGCGGTCGCGGGACCCTACCACCGGTCGGGAATCGCACCCTGCCCCGAAGGCTCTGCGCCGAATGTACCACCGCCCGCGTCGGAATTCGACGGGTGGGTCGCGCTCCGACGCCGTCGGCAGACCGGCATGCTCACCCGGTGAGCGGTCCGTGGCAGCCGTGCCACGGTCCGCTCATGCCATGGGCGGGATGACGGCTCGGTGCCGGCGCGACGGGCAATCCTGCCCACCCGGCGGACCGGACGTGACGGCCCTGCCACGGATCGCCCGCGGGGTGAGCGCGGGGTGAGCGCGGGGTGAGCACGGGTGAGCACGGGTGCGCACGGGTGCGCGCCGGTGCGCGCGGCCGCGAACCGGGTCGCGCTACTCCCCGAGCGCGTGCATCGCGGGCGCCAGCGCGGGGTAGAGCGACCGGTAGACCTCGAACCGCGCGTCGTAGACCTCGCGCAGTGACGGATCAGGCTCGATCCGGCGATCCACCGCCGTCATCTCGACGACCGCCGTCTCGAGGTCCGGGTGCAGCCCCGTCCCGGCCGCGGCGAGGATCGCGGCACCGAGCACGGCGGTCGACTCGATCGCCGGGATCGCGACCGGCACGCCGAGGACGTCGGCCTTGATCCGCGCCCACGTGTCGTCGTGGCTGCGCCGGCCCGCGAGGCGGAGCTCGAGGAGCGGCGCGCCGGCATCGACCAGGGGCTGGGCCACGTGCCGCAGCGCGAACGCCGCGCCCTCGAGCACGGCACGCGCGAGCTCCGCGCGGCCGTGGCCCAGCGTCAGCCCGACGAACGCGCCCCGCGCGCGCTCGTCGAACACGGGCGCCCGCTCCCCGGCGAGGTACGGCAGGAACACCAGCCCGCCGGCGCCCGCCGGGACGCCGGCCGCGGCGGCGAACAGCTCGTCCGTACCCCAGCCGGACCCCGTCACGTGACGGATCCACTCGACCGCGGCGCCGGTTGCCGCCATCGCGCCGCCCACGACCCAGCGGCCGGGCAGCGGCGCCGGCGCGCAGAACAGGCCGGGCACCTCGACGGCACGGTCGGCGTAGATGCCGATGCCGCCCGACGTCCCCCCGGTGTCGACCGCGTCGCCCGCCGCGCGCAGCCCCGCACCCAGCATCGACGCCGTCCCGTCGTTCACGCCGGCGACGACGGGGATGCCCGGGTTCAGCCCGAGGGCGCCCGCCGCCTCCGCCCGCAGCCAGCCGAGCGGCGTGCCGAACGGCAGCGCGGACGGGACCTGCGACGCCCGCACGCCGGCGGCCTCCAGCTCCTCGGCCGTCGGGGCCGTTTCGTGGGCCTGCAGCGACTGACTCGCCTCGCCCGTGAGCCACAACCCGAGCGCGTCCCAGCTGGTCAGCAGCCAGCGCGCCTCGGCCGCGGCGTCCGGGTCCTCCCGGGCGAGCCACGAGATCTTCGGCAGCAGCCCGAACCCGGTGCCCGCGATTCGCCGGTCCTGCCACGTGATCGCGGGCCTGAGCGGCCGCGCATCCTCGTCCACCACCGCGAGCGTCGGCCCCTGTCCCACGACCGAGATGGCGACGGGCTGCATCGCGCCCTCGCTCGACAGCGCCTCGATCGCCCGGACCGCCGAGGCGCACGCCCGCCACCAATCGCGCGGATCCTGCTCGGCGCGGCCGTCGGTCCCCACGTCCGTGGCGATCGGCGCCCGGCCGGACCCCAGGAGCGTCCCGTCCAGGCCGACCAGGATCGCCTTCGCCTCGCTCGTCCCCAGGTCGATGCCGAGGACCGCCCCGTCCGTCACCCCGCCGAGATGTCGTCGGTGCCTGCGCCGTCGCGAGCGCCGGGCGAGCTGGACGCGGTGCCCGCGACGTCCTCGGGCAGGAGGAACCAGCGGAGCGCCTCGAAGTCCTCGCCCACGGCGTCCTCGTCGAAGGTGGGACCGGCGAGCGGGGCGGGCGGCCGGGCGAGCAGCTCGCGCGCCTCGGCGAGGTAGTCCGCCAGCCGTGACTCGGGCTCACGGTGCCGATGGGCCGGATACGCCATCCGCCCGTCCGCGTACGAGACGTCGTCCAGGCTGAGCGGCGGCTCGGGCAGGCCCCCGCGGTGGCGCCACAGCCCGGTGGCCGGGTCGAACGCGTACTGGGGCAGGAGCCGCCAGCCCTCTCGCGCGACCAGGTCGACGGCGTCGAGGATGAACGAGAACACCGCCTCGCTGATGAAGTAGTTGAAGTTCACCCGGACCCAGCCGGGCTTGATCCCCTCGCAGCCCCGGGCGATCTCGCGCTCGAACTCGTGGCTCGTCTCGAGGTCGATGCCCAGCAAA
>DASSRG010000080.1:0-12208 GCA_035701885.1 Candidatus Limnocylindrales bacterium | reverse complement strand
GCCCGCGCGGGCTCGACGATCCGGATCGGGGAGGGGACCGGTCCGTCCGTTTGACGAGCGTCAGGCATGCCCGGAGTATGGCCCTCACCGCCATCCGTCCGCCGCCCGTCGCCCGCCCGAGGAGCCACCGCATGACCGAGGTCGCCGCCGAACCGACCACCTACCAGCTGTTCATCGCGGGTCGCTGGGTGGACGGCACGAGGGGCGAGACCTTCGAGTCGGTCAACCCGGCGGACACGCGGGACGTCGTCGGGCGGTTCCAGGCAGGGACCCCGGCAGACGTCGCGATGGCGATCCGCGCCGCCGAGATGGCGACGCCAGCGTGGAAGGCGACGCCGGCCCCGAAGCGCGGCGAGATCCTGTACCGCTTCGGTGCCCTGATGGCCGAGCACAAGGAGCGCCTCGCCCGCGCGATGACCCGCGAGATGGGCAAGGTGCTCGCCGAGGCACGGGGCGACGTCCAGGAGGGCATCGACATCGCGTTCCTCATGGCGGGCGAGGGCCGCCGGCTGTTCGGCGACACGGTGCCCAGCGAGCTCCCCGACAAGTGGGCGATGTCGATCCGGCAGCCGCTCGGAATCGCGGGGATCGTCACCCCGTGGAACTTCCCGATCGCGATCCCGTGCTGGAAGATGATGCCGGCGCTCGTCGCCGGGAACACCGTCGTGTTCAAGCCGAGCTCGGACGCGCCGTTGTGCGCCACGCTCCTCGTCGAGCTCATGGACGAGGCCGGCTTCCCGCCCGGCGTCGTGAACCTCGTCACGGGTTCCGGCGGCGACGTCGGTGACGCGATCGTTGACAGCCCCGACATCAGCGTCATCTCGTTCACCGGCAGCTCCTCGACCGGGAAGGCGATCGCCCAGCGCGCCGGCCGCCGGCTCAAGCGCCTGAGCCTGGAGCTGGGCGGCAAGAACGCGGTCGTGGTGCTCCGGGACGCGGACCTCGACCTCGCGACCGACGGGATCCTGTGGTCGGCGTTCGGCACGACGGGGCAGCGGTGCACCGCCTGCAGCCGCGTGATCGTGGACCGCGCGGTCGCGGACGATCTCGTCCAGCGGCTGGAGTCGCGCGCGAGCCGCCTCCGGCTCGGCTCCGGCCTCGACGAGACGGTCGACGTCGGCCCGCTCGTCAACGCGGCCGCCGCGGACAAGGTGGAGCGGTATGCGGCGATCGGCCGCGCGGAGGGCGAGCTCGTGACCGGCGGCGCCCGGGCGACGGGCGGCGACCTCGACCATGGCCACTTCTTCGCCCCGACGATCTTCCACGGCGTGAAGCCGATGGCGACGATCGCCCAGGAGGAGATCTTCGGGCCGGTGCTGTCCGTGATCCCGGTCGATGGCTATGCCGAGGCCATGACGGCCGCGAACCAGGTGAAGTACGGGCTGTCGGCGTCGATCTACACGCAGGACGTGAACACGGCCTTCCGCGCGATGCGCGACTTCGAGACGGGGATCGTCTACATCAACGCCGGCACGACGGGCGCCGAGACGCACCTCCCGTTCGGCGGCTGGAAGGACACGGGGAACGGCCATCGGGAGGCGGGCCACGTCGCGCTCGACACGTTCACCGAGTGGAAGGCGATCTACGTCGACTTCAGCGGCCGGCTCCAGCGGGCGCAGATCGACAACCAGCCCGCCTGACGTGGCGCCCGCCGTCACGCCCGCGATCCGCGTGACCCGGCCGGACGACGTCAGCCGCATCGCGGACATCTACGTCTCCATGGCGCGCCACCACGCCGCGCTCGATGCGGTCGAATACCGGGTTCCCGAGCGCGAGGCCGTCGTCGCGCGGTTCGCCGGCGAGCTGGATGCCGCCGACGAGGCGGACCTGCACCTCGTCGCCGAGGTGGACGGGGTGGTGGTCGGGAGCCTCGACGCGTTCACGCGCCCGCGACCGCCCGCCGGCTCGATGCGGTCGGCGCGTCGCAGCGCGACGATCGGGATCGCGGTCGACGAGGGATGGCGGGGACGGGGCATCGGGACCGCGCTCATGGACGCGGCGGAGGCGTGGGCGCGCGAGCGGGGTCTCGACGCGCTGGAGCTCGATGTCGCGGATCCGAACGGCGACGCGCGGCGCCTCTATGAGCGGCTGGGGTACGGGCTCGTGGCGCACACGCTGGTCAAGCCGCTCCGCGAAGGGTAGGAAAGGGGCGGTCTGACCTGCCTATCGCTCATGGGGTGGGCGCAAGGCGGGATTGGCGGCGGACAGCCGGTCGACATCGTGCTCGCGGCAGGGGCGGGGGCAGCGGCTCGTTGGTCATTCGCTGGCCAGGTGGGCGTTATCCGACTGCGTGGCCGGCCAATGCTCCCCCTGTGAGCGTATGACCAGGAACCCGCGCCCTCGTTAGCCGTTTGTGGCGAACTGTGGGCCAGGGCCGACCCACGACGCTGGCAAACGCTCACCCGGCGAGCGCAAGGCAGGATCGGCGCAGGGGACCCGCCCGGAGGCCACCGACCGCCCGACTACGACGGCCCGTGGTCTCGCGACAGCTCGAGCAGGTGTGCCAGGCCCCTCCGGCTGGCGGCGACCACCACGTCCGTGTCGGCGCCGGCGAGCAGCGCCCCATCCGGCGCCCAGTCTGCCGCCGCGCCGTCCCTCGCCACGCCGATCACCGCGACGTCGCCCGGTGCCTCGAGCGTCGAGATCGGCAGCCTCTCGAGCGGCGACCCGTGAGCGGCACGGACCCGCGAGAACAGCAGCACTCGCTGGTCGCCGATGGGGACCGAGGCCTCGACCTGTGACCCGATCGCCGCCGCGGCGAATGCCGGCGCGGCGAGATGCGAGACCGAGCGCGTGAACCGGATCCCCAGCCCGTGTTGTGCCCGGAGTGCGAGGTCCGGATCGAACAGGCGGAGCACGACGCGCAGGTCCGACCGGATCGCCCGCGCGTTGAGCGCCGCGGTCAGGTTGACCAGGTCATCGCTGGTCACGGCGCAGATCGCGCGGCAGCGCTCGACGCCGACCCGCGTCAGCACCTCGGCCTGGCGGGCGTCCCCTGCGACGACCGGGATCCCGAGCGCGCGCGCCGCCGCGACGAACCGCCCGTTCTCATCCGGCTCGACGACGACCACCTTGACGCCGTGCTCCCGGATGCCGAGCGCGACGCGATACCCGATGGAGCCGAGGCCGCACACGATGACGTGGTCGCGGATCGAGGCGGGGATCGGCCGCCGCCCGAGCGTCGCGAGCAGCCGGGCGCCGATGATCGCGTCGGTGATCAGCGCGTACACGACGCCCACCAGCGCGGCGCCGATGAGGCTGAGCAGGATCCCGTACGCCTTGAGCACGTCGGGTGCCTCGGACTCGTCGACGCGCGCGAACCCCGACCCCGACCCGGTGAGCAGCCCCATGGCCCATGACACCGCGTCGATCGGCGTGAGGCTGACCGTGAGCTCGAACAGGATCGCAGACACGAGGGCGAGGCCGATGAGGATGCCGCCCAGCCGGACGAGCCGGCGGTCAGGCGCGGCGAGCCGGTCGCGCAGCCGCTGGATCGGCGACCGCTCGTCTCGCTGGTCGAGCCGCGCGAGGGTCGCAGGGTCGTGCGCCTCGAGCAGCACCGCGGTCCCCTCGGCCGTGCTTCCGGCCGCCGGCAGCAGCTCCACCGTGCGGTCCTGGTGGATGAACGCCACGGTCCTCCGGTCGAGATGGTCGTGTGGCGCGATGTCCGGCGCGTCGTGATCGGTGGCGAGCCGCACGACGAACTGGCGACCGGCGATCGTGAACCGCTCGCCGCCGTCTCCGTCGATCGCCGCCGCCACGAACCCGGGGGCCGCGAGCGCGGACGACGAGAGCGCGACGGCGTTGTCGATGAGGTCCGGCAGGCGCTCCGCGATCTGGGCGTCGAACACGCGGATCACGAGCCGGATCGAGGGGTTGAGCTCCCGCGCCAGGAGCGCCGCGTGGAGGTTCCCGAGGTCGTCGTCCCGGGTGAGGACGAGCGACGAGGCCTCGTCCACGCCCGCCTCGCGCAGGACCCGCTCGCGCCGGTGATCGCCGATGACCACCGGCACATCGGGCAGCACGAGTCCTTCGCCCTCGTCCGCATCACCCGCGATCGCGACCACCGGCTCGTCGCCCAGGCGCAGCTCGGCGATCGTGCGCCGGCCGAGGTTGTCCAGCCCGCTGACGATGATGTGGGGAAGGCCGTCGTTCGCGATGGACGGCGCGATCGAGGCCGTCTCTGCGCGCTGCGTGACGGTCATGGTGGCGGAGTCTAGAGGCCGGCCCGACGGTTCGTGATGCGCCTGCGACCCGATGCGCATGTCGCTGCAACGCCCGGTGGTGCATGATCGCGGCCATGCGTTGGAAGCGTGGCCAGACGGCCGGTATCGAGGACCGCCGATCCCAGGGAGGCATGGGCGGGTTCGGCATGGGCGGAATGGGCGGCGGCGGCGGCATTCCGATCCCCGCAGGGGTCGGCGGTGGCGGAGCCCTCGTCATCCTGCTGATCTTCCTCGCCCTGCAGTTCTTCGGCGGGGGCCTCACGGGCTCGAGCAGCAGCGGGCTGGACGGGCTCGGCGGTCAGGCCGTGGATCCGGGTACCTCGGTCGACCTGTCGAACAACGGCGACCTGGTCGAGTTCATCGGCTATGTCCAGACCGATGTCAACGACCTGTGGCAGGACACGTTCCAGCGTTCGAACCAGCCCTACAAGCGCGCCGTCGTCGTGCTGTTCACGGGCGCGACACAGTCGGGCTGTGGCGCCGCGAGCTCCCAGACGGGCCCCTTCTACTGCCCGGCGGACGAGAAGGTCTACCTCGACACGGACTTCTTCAAGGAGCTCGCGAACCGGTTCGGCGCGCCGGGCGACTTCGCCCAGGCGTACGTCATCGCGCACGAGGTGGGCCACCACGTGCAGACGCTGACCGGCATCGAGGGTCAGGTGCGCCAGCTCCAGCAGCAGGATCCGAGCCGGCAGAACGAGCTGTCGGTGAAGCTCGAGCTGCAGGCCGACTGCCTCGCCGGCGTGTGGGCCCAGTCCGTGTACCAGCAGGGCGACCTCGAGTCGGGCGACATCGAGGAGGGCCTGCAGGCGGCATCGGCGGTCGGGGACGACCGCATCCAGGCGAGCGCAGGCGTTGGGGTCAACCCCGAGACCTGGACGCACGGGTCCGCCGCGCAGCGATCCCAGTGGTTCGACACCGGGTTCAAGTCCGGGGACCCCGCCGCCTGCGACACGTTCGGGAGCTAGCCGCCGCGGTATGGCGGCTGCGTCCCAGTGCGCTCCGAGGGCTCGGGGACGCATCGCGCGAGCCATTCGGTAGAATGCCCGCGGGCCGGTAGCTCAACGGCAGAGCAAATGACTCTTAATCATTAGGTTGTGGGTTCGAATCCCACCCGGCTCACCACGTCGATGGATCACGAACCCCTCCCTCGCGGAGGGGTTTCGTCTGTCCGGAGCGGCGTCGTCGTGGGCACCGGCGCCCCGTATCCTCGCGGACATGACGAGCGGCCTGATCCCCCGGGAGCCCGACGAGCCCGAGTTCCCCGAGCCGCCCGGGGGCGGGCTCGCCGTGGCGGCAACCGGCGGCCTCGCGACCGCCGGCGCGGTGTTCTTCGTGTGGGCCCCGATCCTGGTCATCGTGTGGCTCGCGTTCGCGTCGATCGTGACCGGGATCGTGGTCCGCCAGGGCCGCCATGTGTTCACCACGACGATCGCCGCGGTCGCACTGCCCATCGTGGCCAGCTTCGCCGCCACCTGTCTCACCGGCATGTGGGGGTGGCTGGTCGTCGGGATCTTCGTGTACGCCGTGCTGCTCGCGATCGGGACGCCGATCGGGTTCGGGATCGGCCGGCTGCTCCGACCCAGGCTCGCAAGCGGGTTCACGATCTTCCGGGCGATCCTGCTCCTGACGGGGTTCCTCGCCGCCGTCGGGTGGGGGGTCGTCATCGGCAACGCGATGATGCCCGGCAGCTGCCCACCGGCACCCTGACGGGGAGGCGGCAACCCGGACTGTTGCGCGCCGCGGGACCGAAGGTGGCACACCCGACCGCCGGGCGACGCGCGCCGGTGGGTGTGAGCACGGATCCGGTGACCATACGCAACGAATTGCGGATTGGTTCACCGATTGCCCGCGGGCGAACGGTTGCAAACCCATAAACTCCGTTGATCGCGCACCCGGTCGGGCGTAGGTTCGACGCCATCGACTCGCCCGGAGGAGCCGGGTCGCGTCCGAGCAAACGGCGCACGGAGGAGGTTTTCGTGCGCCCTCAGCACCCACACTGGGAGGTGGATGCACCACCGTGCGTCGTCTGCAGCTCGCGCTTGCACTCGGGCTCATCGCCCTCTTGACTGCGGCCCTGCCGGTCGCGGCGGCACCGGCAAACCGGGACGCCAAGCCCTCGACGAAGGTCTTCGACAAGACCTCCGCCACCATCGTGTTCAAGGGCCAGCCGGTCGCCACGTACAACGGCAGCATCAAGGGCTACGCGAAGACGAAGCCCGCCCCCGGCAAGAAGGTCAACCCGAACTCTGCCGCGGCGAAGAAGTACCTGGGCTACCTCAAGGACCAGCACTCCGCGTACGCGACCTGGCTGCGCAAGAACGCGCCCGGCGCGAAGATCACGTCGAACCTGTACCTGACGCTCAACGCCGTCACGGTCACGCTGAACGGCAACACGCTGAAGAAGCTCAAGTCGAACCCCGACGTGTCCGTCGTGGAGTACACGACGCTCTACCAGAAGTCGATGAGCGAATCGCACAAGCTGATCAGCGCCGACCCGGTCTGGGCCGCAGCGGGCGGGCGCTCGAACGCCGGCGCCGGGATCAAGATCGGCATCATCGATTCGGGCGTCGACTACCGCCATCCCTTCTTCGACCCCGCGGGCTTCTCGTACCCGTCCGGGTTCCCCAAGTGCGACGCGCGTGACAGCAGCACCAGGACGGCGAACGCCAGCTGCAAGTACGTGAGCCCGAAGGTCATCGTCGCGAAGGTCTTCAACAACAAGCTGAACCAGAACGGCTTCGATGCGCTGCCGGTCGCCGACGTCGGCAGCCACGGCACGCACGTCGCGGGGATCGCCGCCGGCGTGACGGGCAAGACCGCGATCGTCGAAGGCGTCGAGATCGACGACATGTCGGGCATCGCCCCCGGCGCCTGGCTCGGCAACTACAACGTCTTCCCCGGCACCGTCGAGGACGCGCGCAGCGAGGACATCCTCAACGCCGTCGAAGCCGCCGTGAACGACGGCATGGACGTGCTGAACCTGTCGCTCGGCGGCGGGTACCACGGCAACAACGACCTGCTCGCCAAGGGCCTCGACAACGCCGTCGCGGCTGGCGTCGTCGTCGTGACCTCCGCGGGCAACGAGGGCCCAGGTGGCTTCACCGTCGGCTCCCCGGGCCGCGCGCGCAACATCATCACGGTGGGCGCGAGCACGAACAACCACTTCGTCGGCCAGCCGATCGCGTACGACGGGCCGGACGGCGACGGCACCGCCGCAGGCGCGACGGGCGACTTCGATCCGCTCAACGGCGGCACGTTCGGCATCGTCGACACCGCTGGGACCGGCTGCACCGCGGCCGCGATCACGGTCAACGTCACCGGCAAGATCGCCCTCATCAACCGGGGCACCTGCACCTTCTCGGAGAAGGTCGCGTCGGCCAAGGCCAAGGGCGCCATCGCGGTCATCGTCGTGAACAACGTCGCCGGTGACCCGACGGCCATGGGGCGAACCGAGGGCTTCGACGACGACATCCCCGCGGTCATGATCTCGAACACCGACGGGGCGGCCCTGCGCGCGTCCCATGCGACCGAGGTCGAGGTCGCCGCGAACTTCGACGAGATCCACACCCCGAACGAGGACATCCTCGCGGGCTTCTCGAGCCAGGGCCCGACGTTCGTCGACTACGCGCTCAAGCCGGACCTCACCTCTGTCGGCGTCAACGTCCTCAGCTCCGAGGCCTGCGATACCGACGGCGGCTGCGGCAACGACGGCGACTGGGCGTTCTACAACGGCACGTCGATGTCCTCGCCACACGTGACCGGATCCGCGGCCGTGCTCAAGCAGCTCCATCCCACCTGGTCGCCCGCGCGGATCAAGTCCGCGCTGGTCAACACGGCCGATCCGGTCGTGACCAACGCCTTCGACGCCTCGACGATCGTCGGCCCGATGCTCCAGGGCGCCGGGCGCGAGAACCTCGACGAGGCCAATGACTCGGCGTTGACGTTCGTGCCGGTCTCTGCGTCCTTCGGCCGGATCTCGGCGAGCAAGACGAACGCGACGCCGCTCTCGATCACGCTCACCAACCCGACCGGTTCGGCCCAGACCTTCACGGTCACCGAGCAGCGGTTCAACCTCGCGGCCGGCGCGCTCGGCGCCGTGTACGGCGGCGGGGCGATCGTGAACGGCGACAGCCGCATCTCGACGCCGAGCTCGGTCACCGTGCCGGCGAACGGCACTGCGACCCTGACCGTGAGCGTCAATCCCGGGCTCCCCAACGGGACCGTGCTCCAGGGCTGGATCCAGCTGACCGGTGGTGGCGACACGTACCAGTTCGGCTACTGGGCGCAGGTCGCGCCGTAGTTCTCCCTCCACGACCGAGCAACGAAGGGCCCCGGCCACCGGCCGGGGCCCTTCGCATGCCGTCGCACGGCCGCGGATTCCCCGACAATCGCTCCAATGCCCGCCAGCCTCGTCCTCACCTGGGAGGCGCTCGACGACCTCGTCGGCCGCCTCGCGCGCTCCTGCGGCCGCGACTTCGACCTCGTGCTCGCCATCACCCGCGGCGGCCTCGTGCCCGCAGGCATGCTCGCGTATCGCCTCGACCTGCGGGAGATCCTCGTCGCCGGCGCAGTGTTCTACCTGCCCGAGGGCGGGACGCACGAGCGGCCGGTCATCGGGCTGTTCCCAGCGGACGAGCTGCTGGTCGGCCGGCGGGTGCTCGTCGTCGACGAGGTCTGGGAGACCGGCGAGACGATGACCGAGATCCTGGCCAGGGTCCGGGCGGCCGGCGCCACGCCGACCAGCGCCGTCCTGCACTACAAGCCCGGCAGGTCGCGGGTGCCCGGCGCGCCCGACCACTACGCGGCCACCGTCGAGGGCTGGGTCACGTACCCCTACAAGGCCGGTGGCTGATCCGTCTCCTCGTCGCATCCCGGCCGCGACCTTGACCCGTGCCGGGTCTCAGGGAACTCTCAACGACCCACGATCGAATGGACACCGGTGGTCATCGAGCCGGCCGCCCCACCGCGCCCGTCCCCTGAGGCGCTCCCAGAGGAGTCCGCGATGACGACCCCGACCACCGGTCCTTCTCGACGCACCCCGCTCCTGGCGATCGCGGCCGTCGTCCTGCTGATCGCCGCCGGCGCGGGCCTGTGGTACCTGTTCCTCCGGCCCGCCGGTCCCGCGCCGGTGTCCCTCGGCTCCTCGCCGGCGGCGACCGAGTCCGCGACCCAGGGTGCCGTCGCCGAGACGAGCCCGGACCCGACCGACGATCCGGCGTCCGCCGATCCGTCCGCCGGCGCCTCGAGTGGCTCCGGGTCGGGCGATGGCATCGCGGGGATGTGGACGGTCGACCCGTCCGTCGGTTCGTTCGACGACTTCTCGGGCTCGTTCGTCGGCTACCGGGTTCGCGAGGAGCTCGCCTCCGTCGGCGCGACCGAGGCCGTGGGCCGCACCCCGGACGTGACCGGGTCGATGACCGTCGACGGCACCACGATCACGGCCGCCGACTTCACCGCCGACGTCACCACCCTCCGCAGCGACGAGGGCAACCGCGATCGCCAGCTCCGGCGCCAGGGGCTCGAGACCGGAACCTATCCAACGGCGACGTTCACGCTGACCAAGCCGATCGAGCTCGAGTCCGCGCCGGCGGACGGCGAGACGGTCGAGGCGACCGCGACCGGCGACCTGACGATCCACGGGACGACGAAGTCGGTCGAGATCCCGGTCCAGGCCAAGCTCGAGAACGGCGTCGTCACGGTCGTCGGCAGCCTTCCCATCCTGTTCTCCGACTACGGGATGTCGAAGCCGCAGGCGATGATCGTGCTGTCGGTCGAGGACAACGGAACCATGGAGTTCCAGCTCCGGTTCACCAGGTCCTAGCAGTCGGCAAACTCTCACGGTTCTCTCAGTGTTCCGGCCTTCACTGGTCAACGACGCGGCGCTCCCGGTGGCTCGCTCCTCCCCATCGGAAGCGCCGCGCTTCCATGCCCGCGCGGACGATGCACCATGACCACGCCTGACGCCGAATCGCTCCCGGTCCCGAGCGTCGTCGTCGGCGTCGCGACGAGCGCGAGCGCTGCCGCCGGCGCGACCGGGGCGCGCGAACGGACGCGCGAGCCGGCGTGGGTCCGTCTGGCCCCGCTTGGCCTGGGACTGCTGGCGGCGGTCCTGTACCTGTGGAACCTCGACGTCAGCGGATACGCGAACACCTATTACTCGGCCGCGGCACAGGCGGCGGGCCAGAGCCTGTCGGCGTGGTTCTTCGGCTCGCTCGATGCGGCGTCGTTCATCACCGTGGACAAGCCGCCGCTCTCCGTGTGGCTGATGGGGCTCTCGGTGCGCCTGTTCGGTCTCAGCCCGATGTCGGTGCTGCTCCCGCAGGCGGTCGCGGGCGTCGCCTCGGTCGTGCTCCTGTACCTCACGGTCAAGCGCCAGCTGGGACCGCTCGCGGGGCTCATCGCGGGCGCCGCGTTCGCCCTCACGCCGGTCGCGGTCCTGATGTTCCGCTACAACAACCCCGACGCGGTGCTGACGCTGCTCCTCGTCGCTGCGGCGTGGGCGCTCGTCCGTGGGCTCGAGCATGGGCGGATCCGCTGGGCGGTTCTCGCGTCGGTCCTCGTCGGCTTCGCGTTCCTGACCAAGTTCCTCCAGGCGTACCTGGTGCTCCCGGCGTTCGCGGTGACCTGGCTGGTCGCGGCGCCCGGCTCGGTCCGCCGGCGGGTCGCGGGCCTGGTCGCGTCCGGCGCGGCGGTCGCGGTCTCGTCATTGTGGTGGGTCGCCGCCGTCGAGGCGATCCCGGCGGCCAGCCGCCCGTTCATCGGCGGAAGCCCCACGAACTCGGTGGTCCAGCTACTCCTGGGATACGACGGGATCGGCCGGATCGTTGGCGGCGAGGGCGGCCCGAACACCGGCGGCCCGGGCGGGGGCGGGGCATTCGGCGGCGGGGCATTCGGCGGCAGCCCGGGCGTGCTCCGCATGTTCAACGAGGAGTGGGCGAGCCACGTGAGCTGGCTCCTGCCCGGCGCTGCCATCGGCCTCGTCACCGGGCTCATCGCGCGTGCGCGCCCCGGGCGGACGGATGTCCGCCGCGCCGCGTTTGTCCTGTGGGGCACGTGGGCACTCGTGCACGTGCTGGTGTTCTCGTTCATGTCGGGCATCGCGCATCCCTACTACGCCGTCGCGCTGGCGCCGGCGACCGCGGCCCTGTTCGGCGGTGGCGTCGCAGAGCTGTGGCGGGCGCGGGCGAAGGTGCGTTGGGCAGGCGTGGTGATCGGCGGGATGCTCGTCCTCACGGCCGCGTGGGCATGGATCCTGCTGGCCCGAACGCCTGACTTCTTCCCCGGAGCGGGGATGTGGGCGCTCGTGATCACCGTCGCGGCGGCCGTCGTGCTCGCTGTGGCGGTCGCGATCGGGCGCGGACCCACGATGCTCCCGCGAGCGGCGCTCGTCGTCGGAGTGGCAGCCGTGCTCGTCGGTCCGGTCCTGTACGCCGGCGCCACGATGTCGCGCGCGATCGCGGGTGGGGATCCGGCACCGGGACCGGCCGACGGCCGGTTCGCGGGTCGGCTGGGTGGAGGATTCGGCGGGTTCGGCGGGTTCGGCGGGTTCGGCGGCTTCCGCGGCTTCGGCGGACCGGACGGGAGCGCCGCGAGCGCGGAGGTCGTCGACTATCTCGTCGCGAATCGCGGTGAGGCGACCTGGCTCATCGCCGCCACCTCCGCCCGCGAGGCTGCCCCGATCCAGCTCCAGACGGGCGTGCCCGTCATGGCGATGGGAGGCTTCAGTGGCTCCGATCCGGCCCCCACGCTCGAGGAGCTCCAGGGGTACCTGCGCGATGGATCGCTGCGGTTCGTCCTTGTGCGGGGGATCGGCGGCGGCCCCGGCATGAACGTCGGCGGTGGCGTGGGGCGCTTCGGCGAGGGAGGCCAGCGGCCCGCGGACGGACCGGATGACGTCGGGGGCGCCGGCGGCCGTGGCAGTGGTCCGGTGGGCGGCCCGGACGCGGGTCCGGCCGGCTTCGGTGCCCCAGGCGGCTTCG
>DASSRG010000079.1:0-22878 GCA_035701885.1 Candidatus Limnocylindrales bacterium | reverse complement strand
AAGACGGTCGGGAAGACGCCGATGGCGTCCACCTCCAGGTACGGGGTCTGCGCGGACATCACGCGTCTCCTTTCGGGGTCCTGACTGGCCGCCGGCTGTGTGCCGGCCGATGACCAGATAGTGCCCCGAGGGGTTCCCGCGGTGTACCGACGCGCGGCCCGAGCCTGCGGCCACGAACGACCGCTCGTGCGATGGACGAATGACGATGCCGGGCGACGCGGCCGCGAGCCGCGCCCCGCCGTCACATCGTCCGGTGCCAGGTCCCTCGATCGGACTCCTCGCCGGTGAGCGTGGCGTCCTCTGCCTGCGGCTCCAGGCTCGACGTCGCGGCGCTCGAGTTGACCGACAGCCGGCCATCCCCCTCGAGCTGGCCCTGCGCGCGGATGTCCTCGGCGGTGGTCCCCTCCGTCGGCGAACCCTCCTGGCCGGGAGCGGAGACGCCACCGATCAGGCCGGCCTCGCTGCCGAGCGGCTCGCGCTCGATCGACGAGGCGTCGGTCACCGGGCCGTCAGCGAGCGGCATGACCGGCTCAGACGACGCCGGGATGTCCATCACGGCGACGAGCGGCGGCGGTTCGCCGGCGGCTCCCGTGTGCCCGTCCGCGTCGCTCTTGATGAGGCCGCGCTCGTACGCGAAGCCCTTCGCCTTGTCGGCGGTCATCGTCGCCGTGCGCTGGACCTGACGGGAGACATCCCTGGTCGTCCGGCGGAGCCGGGTCTGGATCTCGGCCCGGCGCTGCGGACCGCGCTGCGGATCGAGCAGGAAGGCACCGGCGATGCCCGCCGCGATCCCGGTCGCCGCACCGATCACGACGAACGAGGTCCGCGCCCGGGCGAAGCCCCGCCGGAAGGCGCGGTCGTACCGGTCGCCGTCGGTCGTCGGCAAGTCGCGCTCGAGGTTCGAGACGAGCGTGGTGATGCGCTCGGTGGGGAGGGCATGGCGGATGCGCTCGACGAGGTCCTCGACCCGGCCGTCCACCTTGTCGAGGTTCCGGTCGACGCGCTTGTCGAGCTGGAGGCTCGACGCGGCCCTGGAAACGTCCTTGGCCACGCCCTTGGTCGCCTTGCTCGCGTCCCCGGCGATGCTGTCGACCGTGCCGCCGACGGCGTCCCCGGCGCGATCGGCCGCCTCGGCGGCGAGGTCCCCGAATGCGTCGATCGCGTCGACGGCGACGTCGCGGAGCTGGTCGATGACGCTCGTGGCGTCGCGTTCGAGGGCAGAGCGATCTCGGTTCATGAGGTCCTTCGCGATCTGGCCGAGCTCGACCGGGCGCCGCCCGGGGCGGATGCGCTCGAGGATGGTCACGGTTCCCTCCGTTCGTAGGAGTCTCCACCTTGCCCGTCGCGGCATACCGTCGCGGTCGGTGCGTCGCGCTTCCCGGGTGTCGATCGCGTTGCAGGCGTCCAGTTCGGGCCGGGATCTGGCCTGATCGTCCGTTGCAACACGCCTCGACCGGACGCTGAGCCCCGTTCGATGACGTCGCCCGATGATTCTCGCATGCCCGCAAAGGACGAGCTCCCGGGGACCCTGAAGCGATCCCCGAAGAAGGCGCAGGAGACGTGGTCGAAGACGCACGACGCCGCGGTCGAGTCGTACGGCGAGGGTGAGCGCGCGCATCGGACCGCGTTCTCGTCGCTCAAGCACTCGTTCGAGAAGGTCGGTGACCACTGGGAGCCGAAGGACCACAAGGGTCCGTCCGATCCCCAGGCGGCCAGGGGCGGCCGTGCGGCGCGCAACCGGCCGCGCGAGACGTTCGGCGGCGTGGACGTGCTGGGGCACACCCGCGACGAGCTGTACGAGCGTGCCCGTGACCTTGGCGTCCGCGGGCGCTCGCGGATGACGAAGGACGAGCTCGCGCGCGCGATCGCCCGCAAGCAGGACTAGTCGCCAGCGCGTTCGCCAGGTCCTCGCGCCCGGGCTGTGGTGGGTCGCTGAGCGCTGCAGCCCGCGGCAGGTTCCTCAGGCAGGACGCCGGCTGTTTCAACCGTCGTCGCCGCCCGGATCGCGTGGCGTTCCAGTCGTGGCCGGTCGCGGATCGTGGGAAACCGCGGCCGTTCAGCGCGCTTGGCGCACTTCGGTGTGGCGCGTCCTCGCACTCGACTTGACAAAAGAGAAACCGCGTTTTACAAAAGCGCAAGTCACGTTTCTACTTGCGAGGTCACCGGTGCCGCACGACGTCATTGCCACCTGTCCCGTCTGCGCGAGCGAGCTCGCGGTGACGCGGCTCCGCTGCGGCGAGTGCGGCACGACGATCGAGGGCGAGTTCAGCGTCGGCCGGTTCGGGCGGCTCACGCGCGAGCAGCTCCAGCTTCTCGAGAGCTTCCTGCGCAGCCGCGGCAACCTCCGCGACATGGAGCGGGAGCTGGGCATCAGCTACCCCACCGTCCGGAGCCGGGTGGAGCAGCTCGTCCGGGCCCTCGGCTTCGGGCCACGGGACGAGGCCGAGACGGACGGCGCGGCCTCCGGCGCCCAGCCCGCCGCGGACAGCACCACGGACGCCGCCGCCCCGACGCCCGAGCAGGTCGCGGCCGCCCGCCAGGAGGTTCTCGAGCGACTCGCCCGTCACGAGCTCACCGCCGAAGAGGCCGCCGACGCCATCCGCACGCTTGGAAGGACCGCCCGATGACCGACACCGTCCGCCAGACCCCGTCGATCCGGCAGCTGCCGCTCGCGCCGGGCGGCGAGCTCGTGATCAGCCTCACGTCCAACGACCTGCGGATCCGAGGCACGGACGCCGATTCGGTCACGATCCGCACCCGTGGCGGCGAGGACATCGACGACGAGCTGGTCATCGAGGCCGACGGCGACCGCGTCTTCGTCCGCACCGCCGAGCGCGGCTTCCGGATCGGTCGCGCGCTGATCTCGAGCCGCGGCCCGGCGGATCTCGAGATCGAGGTGCCGCGCTCCGTCCGCATCACGTGCAAGACGCTGTCCGGCGACGTCGAGGCTGACGGCATCGGTCGCGACAGCCGGTGGTCGAGCGCGTCGGGCCAGCTGCGCGTGCGCGGCGCCCGCGGAACGCTCATGGCCGACTCGATGTCCGGCGACGTGACGATCGAAGCCGACGACTCGATCGGCGTCCGCGCCCGGACCGTCTCCGGCGACCTCCGGGTGCGCGCGCCGCACCTGGACGCGCTCGAGCTCGCGTCGACGAGCGGCGACATCCGGATCGCGGGTCCGCTCGGGACGGCCTTCGAGCACACGATCAGCTCGGTGAGCGGCGACGTCCACCTCCAGTCTCCGAGCCCCGTCCGGCTCGAGAGCCAGACGATCGCGGGCGACATCCGGGCGACCGGGGCGCACCGCGCCGAGGGCGGCCGTGGCCGGCGGACGATCATCGTCGGAGACGGCTCGGTGCGGGTCGGCGTGAGGACGACCTCCGGCGACATCCGGCTGGAGGCCGCCGCCACCGCGGACGTGCCGCGGCCGAATGCCCCCATCCCGCCCATCCCGAGCGTCAGGCCGCCTGACCCGCCCGCGGCACCATCCGCCGCCGTTCCGCCCGTCCCGGGCGCGCCCGAACCATGGGTGGTCGCCGAGGCCGCGGCTGCCCCGAACCTGGTGCGCCGCCCCCTCGCGGAGGACACCACATCAAACGCGATTGACGCCGAAGGCGCCGACGACCGGGCTCCGGCGGAGCCGCATGTCGGCGGCGCCGAGAGCGCGGTCGATCGCCGGGAGCAGGCGCGCCTCGACATCCTCCGCGCCCTCGAGCGCGGTGACCTCGACGTGGCGGCGGCATCGCACCGGCTCGAGCAGCTGGACGAGGCGGGTCCGCGCTACTTCCGGGGGTTCTGCTGATGGCCGCCGATCCGCTCGAGCAGGTGCTCCGGCTCGTTTCCGAGGGCCGCCTGACGGCCGACGAGGCCGCTCCCATCCTCGCGGCGCTGGACGCCGTTGACGAGGCACGAGCCACCGTGGACGGCATTCGTGCGGGCGCGGCCGAGTCGCTTGCCGAATTCTCCCGCAGGCCGGGCGACGGCTCTGTGTCCGGCCCCACGTCCGATGCTCGTCCCGGTCCGGCCAGCTCGCTCCGGATCGAGGTCCGGGACGCGGGCCGGAGCGTCGTGAATCTCCGGCTGCCGCTCGCGGTCGGTCGGTTCGCGCTCGATCGCGTCCCGGGCCTGTCCGGGGACCAGGTCGCGCGTGTCCGCGAGGCCATGAACTCCGGCTTCAAGGGCCCGGTCCTGGTCGTCGACGACGACGGAGACGGTGTCCGGATCTCCATCGAATGACCGCGCTCGCCATGGGTCGCGTCCGTTCGCTGCCGATCCTGCGCGCGCTCGACACCCGGGACTTCCGGCTGCTGTGGACGAGCGAGGCGATCTCGGTCATCGGCGACCAGTTCCATTTCGTCGCCCTGTCGTGGCTCGTGATCTCGATCACCGGATCCGGGCTGGCGCTCGGGACGGTGCTCATCGCGATCGCGATCCCGCGGGCCATCCTGCTGGTGCCGTTCGGCGTGGTCGCCGACCGCCGCCCGGGTCGCACGCTGATGCTCACGGCGCACCTCGTGCGGGGCGGCGTGGTCGGCGCAATCGCGGCGCTCGCCCTGTCGGGCCAGGTGTCGATCCCGCTGCTCGCGGTCCTCGGCGCGCTGTTCGGTGCCGCCGACGCGCTGTACATGCCCGCGCAGCAGGCGTTCCTGCCCAGGACCCTCGAGCCAGACCGCCTGCCCTCCGCCAACGCGTTGCTCCAGGGGACCTACCAGGTCGCCTCCATCCTCGGGCCGCCGCTCGCGGGCGCCGTGATTGCGCTCACCAGCACCGGCGTCGCCTTCGCCGTCGACGCGACGTCGTTCGTGCTGGCGTCCATCGTGATCCTGATGCTCAGCAAGACCTCGCCGGCGCGGGCGGCCTCGCCGACCGGCGACGAGACGACGGCAGCCGAGCCCCACGAGGGGTTCCGCACCGCGATCGCGGGCGGCATCCGCTATGTGCTCCGCGACCGGGCGCTCCTGCTGACGATGGTCATCTCGCTCGTGATCAACCTCGCCCTGAACGGCCCGGTGATGATCGGGATGCCGTGGCTCGCCGACCAGCGGTTCGGCGTCGGCCCCGCCGGCCTCGGGCTGCTCGTCGCCGCGTGGTCGGTCGGCGCGCTCGTCGGCGTGATCGTCGCCGGCAGCATCACCCGCGAACGCCAGGGCTGGATCGTGCTCGGCGCGGTCGTGGTCTGCGGCATCGGTGAGCTGCTCGTGGGCGTCCTGCCGTCGTTTGCCGGCGCCTGGATCGCGCTCGCAGTGCTCGGCGTCGCGATCGGCTACGCGAACATCGTCGCCATCTCGTGGATCCAGCGACGGGTCGACCACGCGATGACCGGCCGGGTCATGAGCCTCGTCATGCTGATGGGGTTCGGGATCACGCCCCTGTCGCTCGCCCTGTCGGGCCTGCTCGTGGACCTCGATGCGACCGTCCTGTTCGTCGGGGCCGGGCTGCTCGTGCTGGCCACCGCCCTCGTCGCGGCGGGCGCCGGCTTCGTCCGGCTGTTCGACGAGCCGGTCGTCGCCGGGGAGCCGGAGGTGGCCGCGGCAGCGTAGGGATCAGCCGGGCCGGTCGCGCTCAGAAGGACGTCGACTCGAGCACCGTCCCGGCGCCGTCCAGGATGTCGACCTGCGTCGGCGCCCGTCCCGCGGGCAGCACCACGACGTACACCGACACGTTCGGGGGCGCGATCGGGGCGGGGACGCGGCCGAGCGTGCCCGCAACGACGGTGCCGTCGTCCAGGCGAAGCCGGACCGCCGCCGCACCGGGCGCCTTCGTCCCGCCGGTCACCATCCCCGCCTCGTTGTCACCGCTCGAGCTCCAGCCCGCGCCGAGCAGCGCGTCGTCGCCGTTGCCGCAGCTGGACCCGCCGGCGCGTCCGACGATCTCGAGGCATGTCCAGCCATCGGACGTCCGGTAGGCCATGCCCCGGAACGGGCCGGTCGGACTCTGGCCCGCCAGCACCTGGACGATCGGCGGGATCGCCTGCGGGTTCGTGATCTGGCCCGTGATCGGCGCGGCCACCATCTCGCATCCCGCCACGCCCGCAAGGAGCAGCGCCCCGACCGCCGCAGCCCCCCGACCGCTCATCTCGCCGCGCCGGCCGCCGCTCGTCGACCCGGGGCGGACGGGAACGGCGCCGCCTCCACGCCCATCTCGTCCATCCTGTCGCTGTAGATGCCGTACCGGCGCCGGGCCTCCCCGTGGCGCCCGGCGGCGAGCAGCGCGCCGACCAGCCCCACGTGCGCCGCCTCGTCGTATGCGTCGCGCTCAAGGATCCTCAGGTAGTAGCGCGTGGCGCCGTCGGCGTCACCGGCCGCGGCCGCGTCATCGGCGAGCAGCCGGGTCACCGAGATGTACGCCGCCTGCGCCTCCTCCCGGACGCCCACCGCCCAGTCCTCGTACGGGTCCTCCTCGAGGAAGTCCCCGCCGTACCGGTTCTCGGCGGTCTCGAGCGCATGGCGCGCCGCCTCCCGATCACCGCCCCGCGACAGGCGCAGCCCCTCGGCGGCGGCGTTGAGGAACGCCTCGATGTCGAGCTCCACGTGCGACAGGTCGAGCCATACCGCCTGCTTGTCGCCACCGATGAACCAGTCCGCGGCGTACCGCTTCTCCGGGTCGAGCACGGAACGCACGGTGGCGAGCGCGACCGAGAGCCGGTTGGCGAGCGGCTCCGGGTCCTCGTCGGGCCACAGGAGCTCGAACAGCGTCTCGCGGGTCGTCGGGCGCCCTCGTCGCGAGACGAGGATCTTGAGCAGGTCGCGTGCCTTCTTCGACTGCCAGGCCGTGGGCGGGATCGGCTCGCCGCCGCGGAGGACGCGGAACCGGCCGAGCGCGCCGATCTCGAGCGCCGGCCGGGCCGCGCGGTCCAGCGATTCCACGAGCTCGCTCGCCTCGCTGGCCGGGCCCCGTGCGCCGAGCGCGCGGAAGGTCGCGGCGGCGTCCTCGGCCGCGGCACGGGCCCGCTCGCCGTCGAGGATCGAGGCGAGGATCAGCCGGTTGCGCGCGTAGCCGTACGGGATGTTCGCCTCCGTCCAGACCGCGGCGGCGCGCTCGCACAGGAGCTCGGCCTCGCCGGCGTTGTCCGTCGTCTGGGCCTGGATCTCCAGGCCGGCGGCGTAGCCCGGCTGGTCCTGGCGGGCGGCCGCCACGTTGGTCGCCTCGCGCGCGAGCAGCCGTGCGGCCTCGCGCTCGCCCAGGGCGATGTGGACCCGGGCCGCGCCGAGGAGCACGGTGAGCGGCGCCACGTCGCGCCCGATCGCGACGCTCTCCTCGGACAGCGCTCGCGCCCGGTCCGGCTCGTCGAGGACGACGACCTGCGCGAGGCCGATCAGGGCCGGCGCGAGCGCCTCGGCGTCGCCCACGCCGCGAGCGGCGCGGATCGCGTTGTCGAAGGCGAACCGGGCGAGCAGGGGATCGCCGCGCAGCAGGTGGAGGTTGCCCTCGCGGACCAGCGGGTAGGCAACCGACGGCGACCCGACCCGTTCGTAGATCTCGCGCGCGGCGGAGAAGTCCGCGAGCGCCTCCTCGAACCGGCCGAGGCCCTGGTGCGCACGGCCGCGGTTGACGAGCGCACGCGCGTGGAACGAGGCGAAGCCCACCGCCTCGGCGAGGCGCACGGCCTGGTCGAGCGTCGTGAACGCGGTCGTGACGTCGCCGCGGTCGATCTCGAGCGCGCCGCGCGCGTTCCGGATCCGGACCTCCTGGAGCGCGTCGCCCGCCTGCTCCGCGAAGGTGAGCGCGCGGTCGAACGCGAGCGCGGCCGCGTTGAAGTCGTGCCCCAGCTCGGCGCTCATGCCCCTCGCGGTGTGCGCCGCCGCCAGTGACCGGGCGTCGCCCGATTGCCCGGCCAGCTCGAGCGCCCGGCGTGCCGCCGCCTCGCTCTCGCGCACCTCGCCGCGGTGGTAGTGGGCCGACGCGATCCAGGCGTACAGCAGCCCCTCCTCGGCGGGGTCCTCGCCGGTGAGCGCTGCGCGAGCGTAGATCGCGAGCGCCTCGTCGTAGGCGCCGCGGAGGCCGTGGACGAGCCCGAGCCGCCAGGCCGCCGCCGGCTCGAGGCGGTCGCCGTCGCCGGCCGCGCGCGAGAACGACCGGGTGGCGCTGCGCCAGTCACCTCGCACCATGTACGCCTCGCCGCAGGCCCGTTCCAGCCGGGCGCTCCGCAGCTCGTCGGGGAGCGTGGCGGCCGCCTCGGTCACGGCTCGCGTGGAACCCGCGAGGACGAGCATCGGGGCGTGCCGGTCGAGGAAGGAGGCGAGCTCATCGGACGCGCCGGCGGCCGCGAGCTGGCCGAGGGCATCGTCATGTCGGCCTTCCGCCTCCAGCCAGGTCGCGGCGCGGAGGTGGAGTCCGCGGATCTCGTCGTCGGACAGCGGCAGGCGCGCCTTCGCGTACTCCCGGATCAGGCCGTGGAGCGCGTACCAGCCCGGGTCACCGGGGAGCGGCTGGAGGAACAGCCCGCGCCGGGCGAGGCCGTCGAGCTCCCGGGTCGCATCCGCGACGCCGGCCGCTTCCAGGAGCGGCCCGCTGAACCGCTCGAAATGGACGGCTCGCGCGAGCGTCGAACGGACATGCTCCGAGGCCGCCGCGACCACCTCCTCGGCGAGGTACGCGAACAGCGGTCCCTCGGGTCGCTGGAGGCGGTCGAGCACGGCCTCGCGGCCACCGTCGGGCGCGGATCTGAGCGCCTCGATCGTCAGCCGGACCGCGGCCGGCCAGCCGTTGGTGGCGCTGAAGATCCGGGCGGCGGCGTCCGCCGTGGCCGCACGCGGCACGACGTCCATCGGCAGCAGCGTCTCGACCAGCGCCGCGATCTCGCGGGTGGTGAACGCGAGCGCGCCGCCGCCGATGTCCGACACCTCGCCCTGGGCGCGCAGCCGCTCCACGCCGAACGGAGGGTCGTTGCGCGACACCAGCAGGACGTGGAGGTTGTCCGGCGCGAACCGTACGAGGGCCTCGACGAACCGCCAGCTGCCGGTCGCGCCGTCGATCTCGTGGCAATCGTCGAGGACGAGGAGGAGCTCCTCGTCGCTCGTGTCCTGGAGCGCGTCCGCCACGAGCGTCGCGGCGGCCTGGCCGCGGTGCTGCGCCTCCGCGTCGTCACGGGGATCCACCGCCGTCGCGATCGGTGTCGCGAGGTCCTCGGGGAGAGCCGGGACGAGGCGCCGGAGCGTCGCCACCACGCCTGCTGCGAACGTCCCGAGGTGACGATCGACCGCGTCGACGGTGTACCAGGCGGCGTTCCGGTGGCGGGCGACGCGCGACGCGAGGGTGCTCTTCCCGAAGCCGGCGCCCGCGACGATGATCGTCAGCCGCCGGTCCGTGCCGGCGGCGAGGCGCGCCTCGAGTTCGGGGCGATCGAGGGTGCCGTTGGGGTCGCGGGGCGGGACGAGCTTTGCCGCCCGGCTGACGCCGACCATCGCCGGGCGCGAGGCGGCCGCCTGGAGCTCCGCCCACCCGTCCGTCATCCCCTCAGTCATCGCCAGAGCATGGTAACGGCGCGACCCCGGCCCGAGCGTACGACGTTCGTCGTGACGGATCGTCGACGCGTGTCCGCGTCAGGCCGGGCGTCGTCGCCAGCGGATCCCGAAGCGGACGAGGTCGAGCGGGGCCGTCCCGGGACCGGCGACGAGGTCGACCGCGGGTTCCGGCGTCGCGGCCGTCCGCGCCACGAGTTCGATCCGCTGGCCGGCGATGTCGAACCCGTCGCCGGCGTCCCCGAGTCCGAGCACGACGCGGTACTCCGCGCGGGCGGCCGCGGGATCCGCGACGGGGAGCGTGAGCCCCTCGAGCCGGACGCGGCCGCCGACCGGGTGGGTGAACGCCGCCCGCGCCGCCCGCGCCGCCTCGCCCCATTCCGCGCCCGCGGGCTCGTGCCAGATGAGGAACGGGGGCCGGTCCGGCCCGAGCTCCGGGAACGCCGTGATCCAGCGGACGACCTCGCCGTCCGCCCGGCGCCGCGACCCGGGGACGGGTCTGCCGATCGACCGTCGGCCCGCCACCTCGGCATCGATGTCGTCGGTCGCCAGCGCGTACGTCGCGAGGCCTTCGTGGCCCGCGTCGAGCAGCGCGGCCGCCGCCCGGCCCACCGGCGACGCCGCCGGATCCCCGACGAGCGACGGGTCGAACACGCCGATCAGCTCCACGTACGTGTCGCCGAGGAACGCGAGCCGGTTGTACGTCCCGCCGAGCTCGTGCCGGCCGCCGCCGGTCACCGCGAGCCCAAGGTCCGCCTCCATCGTCGCGGCCGCGGCGTCCGGGTCACGGACCGCGATGACGAGGTGATCGATCCCGAGCAGCATCCGTCAGCCGGTTCCGGCGGCCCTGCGGTCCACCACCAGGCGCCCGCCCTTCGCGACCACCACGGGCGACTCGATCGTCCGAACGTCCGCGAGCGGGTCGCCCTCGACCGCGACGAGGTCCGCGAACCGGCCAGGCGCGAGGGACCCGACCCGGTCCGTCCAGCCGAGGCACGCCGCCGCCTCGGTGGTCGCGGCCCGGATCGCCCCGAGCGGCGTCATGCCCCAGCGGACGAACGCGTCCAGGCCCTTCGCGACCAGCTCGTGCGGGTACACGCCGCTGTCGGTCCCATACGTGATCCGGACGCCCAGCTCGATCGCGCGACGGAACGCGGCCTCACCGGTCTCCATCGTCTCCGCCAGCTTGCGCATCGTCTCGGCCGGCCAGCGCTCGGCCTCGCCATGCTCGAGCGCCCACTCGCCGTCGTACACGTCGACGGACAGGAACGTGCCGGCGTCGGCGATGGCCCGGATCGCGTCCTCGGAGAGCATGGAGCCGTGCTCCACGGACCGCGCACCGGCCCGGACCGCCCGCTTCGCGCCCTCGTCCGAGTGCGCGTGGACCGCCACGAACGCGCCGTAGTGCGCCGCCTCCTCGACCGCGGCGCGGAGCTCGTCCTCCGACAGCTCGGGTGCCGCCGGGACGCCGCCGCGGGTCAGCACGGCGCCGGTGCCGATGCACTTGATCAGGTCTGCGCCCCCGATCAGCAGCCGGCGCACGCGGTCGCGGACCTGCTCCGGCGACGTGACCACGCCGAATCGGAGGTCCGCGGGAAGCTCGATGTCGTGCGAGAGGCCGACGACGTCGCCGCCGCCCCACGGCGCCGTGATGAACGCCCCGGCGCACTGCATCCGGGGGCCTTCGAGCTCGCCGGTCACGATCGCGTCGCGCAGCGCGACGTCGACGAAGGCGCGGAACGTGCCCACGTCCCGGACGGTGGTGAAGCCGGCCTCGACGGTGACCCGCGCGTTGCGTACCGAGAGGAACGCGTCCTGGGCGCCCGAGGTCGTGGTGCCCGGCACGCCCGCGGTCTGGACTTCGCCGACGAGGTGACTGTGGGTGTCGATGAGGCCCGGAAGGACCGTGAGGCCGGAGAGGTCGACGACCTCGGCGTCGTCGGGCATCCCGTCGTCGGCGGTCGCCACCGCGTCGATGCGGCCGTCACGGACGAGCAGCGTGCGTGGTCCGACGAGCCGGCCGGCCTCCACGTCGAGCAGGTTTCCTGCACGGACCGCGAGCGGGCGGGTGGAGTCGGCGAAGGGGGCGGGTCTCGGCATCGCGGAATCGTATGTCGCCGGTCGTCGCGGGGGCGGCCCCGACGCATACCATGCGTCCATGACGCTACCCGTCCCGCCCGACCATCTCCCGTTCACCGGCGACCGCGAGGCCGACGAGCTCATCGCCACCGACGCGCTCGCGCTGCTCATCGGGTTCGCGCTCGACCAGCAGGTCACCGTGCAGAAGGCGTTCTCGGGCCCGCTCGAGCTGCGGCGGCGGATCGGGTCGCTGGACGCGAAGACGATCGCGACGATGGACCCGGAGCAGCTCGACGTGGCGTTCCGGACGCCGCCGGCCCTCCATCGCTTCCCGGGCAACATGGCCAAGCGGACGCGCGACCTGTGCGCGGCGATCGCGGACGACTACGGCAACGACGCCGCGTCCGTGTGGAGCGGGGCGAAGGACGCGAAGGACCTCTACAAGCGGCTCATCGCGCTGCCCGGGATCGGGGAGATGAAGGCCGGCACCATCGTCGCGCTGCTCGGCAAGCGGTACGGGATCAAGCCGGACGGCTGGGACGCGGTGGTCCCGGATCACCCCACGCTCGGCGACGTCGACTCGCCCGAGGCGCTCGCGGAGTACCAGGCGGGCAAGCGGGCGCGCAAGGCGGCGGCGCGCGAAGCCGCCGCCAAGGGCTGACGCGATGCAGTGGCAGCCGGCCGACGTTCTCGCGGTGTGCGCGACGATCGCGGGCGTCCTGATGGCGCTGTCGCCGTACCTCCAGATCCGCCGGATGCGCAGGACCAAGTCGAGCAACGACGTGTCGCTGCTCTACATGTCGATGCTCGCCGGCGGGTTCATCGTCTGGCTCGCGTACGGCCTGTCGATCCAGAACTGGGCGATGATGATCTCGAACACGGCCTCGCTCGTGTTCATGCTGATCACGATCCTCGTCGCCCTCACGTACCGGCGGTCCGGCGCCCGTCGCGCCGCGGCGGGGGCGGCGGCCATGTCGCCGGCCGTCCCTGCACCGGCGCCCCCCGCCGATGGCGCCGTCCCGGAGGCCGAGCCGGCGGAGTAGGGGAGCGGCGGCTCCCCGCCCCGCGGTGTGTCCCCGGCGTCCCGGACGACGCTCGCGCCGTGGCGGCTCCGGACCGTCGCCCGAGCCCGCCTCGGCGCCGCGGGGTGCCGTCCCGGCTATCGCTCGCCGGGTGAGCACTCGGCAGGATGCTCCGGGCTCGAGGTCGTCCGGTTAGCCGTCTGCGGCTGACGGTCGGCGAGCTTCCTGGTCATATGCTCACCCCACGGGCGCTATTGCCCATCGGGTTGCGATAGTGCTCACCCGGTGGGCGAATGACATGCGTGACGCCGTCGCCGAGCGTGGACCCGCTCCTCCACGTCTCGCGGCGGACAGCGCAACGTGGCTTGCGCCCACCGGGTGAGCGCAAGCCAGCCACGCAGCCGCGCGGCAGCGCTAGGCGCGCTCGGGCAGCGGCTCCCCGGTCTCGAGCAGCGACTTGAGCCCCGAGGCGATCCACGACCACCCGCCGCTGACCTGGCGGAACGTCTCGGTCTCCGACTCGAAGCCGCCGTGGATCACGGTCAGACGGGTCACGCCCGGCCCGGCTTCCTCGAGCTCCCATGTCATCCGGCTCGGCGGATCCGCCGTCACGTCCGGGTCCCACACCGCGTTGAACGTCATCACCAGCCGATGCGGCGGATCGGACTCCAGGATCTCGCCCTCGATCGCCGGCTCGCCGTCGATGGCATAGCGGATCGGCGAGCCGACCTGCCAGTCGGAATCGACCGTGCTTCCGTAGTAGTAGCGGACCGTGAACTCGCTCTCGGTGAGCGCGCGCCAGACCGCGTCGGGGGTCGCGCGGATGAACGTCGTCACGACGTGGTCGGGCGGCGCGCTGGTGGTCGAGGACATCGTCATCGGATCGGTCTCCAGGCTGTGTCGGAGGTCGTCGAGCAGGTCTGCGGCGCGGATCCGGTAGCGGTCGAGCCACCGGTCGTGCAGCTGGCGGATCGGCACCGGGTTGAGGTAGTGGTGCCGCTCGCGACCCACCTTGCGGCTGGTCACGAGGTTCGCCGCCTCGAGGACGCGCAGGTGCTTCATGACGCCGAACCGGCTCATGCCGGGCAGCGCCGCCTCGAGCTCTCCCAGCGTCTGGCCATCACGCTCGAAGAGCCGGTCGAGCAGCGTCCGCCGGCTGGCGTCGGCCAGCGCCCGGAACACCTCGTCGTCCATGCCCGCGACATTACGTGACCAAAAGGTCACATGTCAAGGAGGAGGACGCGGCCCGCCAATAGGGCCATTGCGGTCGCCGACCCCGGCAGGGACGATCGCGGCATGTACACGGTGACACGGTGGCTCGCGCAGGGCGTCATCCTTGCCTTGTTCCTGGGCTTGCTGGGCACGGTCATCTCCCAGCAGCTCGGGGCTGGCGCGCGGAGTGCGGCCGTGAGTTGCACCCTCGCGTGGATCGACGGTGACCTCGTCGCCGAGCATGGCCGGACGGTCCTCGTGAACACGAGCCCGCCCGGCGGCCGACTCAGGCTCGCCTGGCCCGACGGCTGGACCACCCGTCGGACGGACGGCGGGCAGCTCGAGGTCGTGTCCAACGGCATCGTTGCCGCGCGCACCGGGACCCGCGTCCGGCTGCGCTCGGTATCCGACAACGGCACCTTCGCGTTCCGGGACGGCAAGCTCCTGGTCTGCCCGGAGGGGCCCGGCGTCCCGGACGGGGAATTCGGAGTCGCGCGGTAGCCGGTTTGCAGCCCCGAACGCGACCGGGCGCTACTCGGCCTTGACGCTCACCCGGTTCACGCCGCCGGCGATGACGATGTCGAAGCGGTCCTTGGCGTTCTCGGCGCCGGGAGACGAGATGTTTCCCGGGCTCCACGCCTCGACGCCGTCGAGGGTCGCCTCCCGGTAGCCGCCCTTCAGCCGGAGCGTGACGGCCACGCCCTCGGGGCGCACGATCCTGACGTCGTTCACGCTGCCCGCGAGCCGGACCGGCACCCGCCCGCTCGGCACGCCGAGCCGCAGGTTCAGCGCCCCCGCCCCGCCGGCGACGTCCAGGCCGGTGAGGTTCACGGGTCGGAAGTCCCCGGTGAGTGACGTCGCGCCGCCCCGCAGCTCGATCTCCCACGCGAGCGACGCGTTGAGCTGCAGCTCGGTCGTTACCCGCTTCCAGTGGGCGGACGCGTTGACGAACTCGCCCGCGACCCGGGCTCGCCAGTCGAACCAGGCGAAGCGGGGATAGCGGATCGTGACGAGGCCGTCGCGCACCCGCGCGGACGGGATCGCCCCCTTGAACCGCGCCCGGTAGAGCTCGCCGCCGAGGTCGCGAGAGGCGCTGATCGTGACGTTCGGCGCGCCGGTGACGAACACGAGCCGGCCCGACGTCGCGGACGCGATGGGCGCCCCGACCGATGCCGACTCCTGTGACCCGCCGGCCTCGTCCGATGACGGGGTCGCCCGCAGTGCCTCGATACACGCGGTGAGGTAGGCGTGGACGCCGGCGAGCGCCGTGTTGTCCAGCCCCGCGAGGGCCAGCGAGGCGGCCTCGTCCACGGGGTCGAACGCTCGCTGGATCGCGGTCGCCCGGTCGCCTGCGGGCTCGACGATCACGCGGCGGCGGTCCGCGGGGTCGGGGACACGGCGGACGAACCCCGCCTGCTCGAGGCGGTCGATGAGGCGGGTCGTGGCGCCCGTGGTGAGGGCGGTGAGCTCGCCGATGCGCCCGACGGTCATCGCACCCTCGGTGGCCAGGACTCGGAGCACCTCGACGTCCGTGCTCGCGAGGCCCTGGCGCTCGGCCACGCCCTGGGCGTACGCGACGCGCGCGGCGGCGAGATCCGCGGTGGCGCGGAGGATCGCCGCGACGAGGGAATCGCGATCCGCGGGGGAAGGACTTGACATCGTTGTTCCTCTGGCTAGTATCTGCACAGCGCAGAAAAATGATAGCGCAGCCGAATGACGGCGCAACAGTAGCAGATCGAAGGAGTGCCAAATGCCTCTCTCCCGAGCCCAGTCCGACATCGTCGCGCCGGGCATCTGGATCACCGTCCTCCTGGTCCTCGGCTTCTTCGCGAAGCCCGTCCTCATCCCGGGCGCCGTGATCAGCACCGTCGTCCTCGGCATCTTCTACGCGGCCCGGGACGCCGACGACCATGCGTGAGCTCGTCGTCGAGACCCGCGACCTCCGCCGCACGTTCGGCAAGAAGGACGAGATCGAGGCCGTCGTGGGCGTCGACCTTGAGGTCGCTGCCGGCTCGATCTTCGGCTTTCTCGGTCCGAACGGGGCGGGGAAGACCACCACCCTCCGGATCCTCGCGACACTCCTGCCGCCGTCGAGCGGTGTCGCCCGCGTGATGGGCGTGGACGTCGCGACCGAGCCCGAGGAGGTCCGCCGCCGGATCGGCTACGTCGCCCAGAGCGGTGGGTCCGACCCGCGGATGTCCGGCCGGGGGGAGCTCGTCATGCAGGGCCGCCTGTTCGGCCTCTCGGGCGCCGAGGCTCGCGAGCGCGCGGCCCAGCTCCTCGACGCCGTCGACCTCGCCGACGCCGGTGACCGGCCGATCGACACCTACTCGGGCGGCATGCGCCGCCGGCTCGACGTCGCGCTGGGCATGGTCCACCGGCCGGGGCTCCTGTTCCTCGACGAGCCGACGACCGGCCTCGACCCGCAGGCCCGCGCGCGGATGTGGGACGAGGTCCGCCGGCTCCGGGAGACCGGGACCAGCGTGTTCCTCACGACCCATTACCTGGACGAGGCCGACGCCCTGTGCGACCGGCTCGCGATCATCGACCACGGGAAGATCGTCGCCGAGGGCACCGCCGACGAGCTGAAGAAGGCCGTCGCGGGCGACGTCCTGACGATCGGCGTCGACGGGGCCGCGGAGCTCGTGGCCCAGCTGCTCGGCGCGCAGCCCTTCGTCCGTGAGGCGGGCCTGGCCGACGGCGTTGTCCGCCTGTACGTCGACGACGGCGAGGCCAGCCTGCCGCTCGTCCTGCGGCTGCTCGACGGGCAGGGCCTGGCGCCCCAGACGCTCGCCCTCCACCGACCCAGCCTCGACGACGTCTTCCTCCGCCAGACCGGGCGCTCGCTGCGCGAGGAGGCGGCATGACCGCGGCCGCGCCGGCGCGCGTCGGCACCCAGCACAAGGACTCTCCAATGCGTCTCTTCTCCGACACCTGGCTCGTGTTCAGGCGGTCGCTGGGCCTCACGATCCGCCAGCCGGCGTGGCTCGTGGCCGGCGTCGTCCAGCCGTTCGTCTACCTGCTGCTGTTCGGGCCGCTGCTCAACAGCCTGTCCGGCGTCCCGGGCTTCCCGCCCGGCGGCGCGTTCAATGTGTTCGTCCCCGGCCTGCTCGTGATGACCGCCCTGTTCGGATCGACGTTCGTCGGCTTCGGGTTCATCGACGAGATGCGCCACGGCGTCGTGGAGCGGATGCGGGTGACGCCGATGAGCCGGACCGCGGCCGTCCTCGGCCGGACCCTCCGCGATGTGTGCGTGTTCGGGGTCCAGGGGCTGATCCTCGTCGTGCTCGCGATCCCGTTCGGCCTGACGATCAATCCCATCGGGCTCGTGGTGGCGTTCGCGCTGCTCGGGCTGATCGGGCTCGTGCTCGGGCCGGTGTCGTACGCGATGGCGCTCGTCATCGGGTCGGAGGACGCGCTGGCGCCGCTGACCCAGGCGATCGCGCTGCCGCTGCTCCTGCTGTCCGGCGTGATGCTGCCGATGTCGCTGGCGCCCGACTGGCTGCGCACGATCGCGACGCTCAACCCGCTGTACCACGCGACGCTCGCGATCCGGGCGCTGTTCAACGCCGACTGGTCGTCGCCGGACATCGTGACGGGGCTCGTGACGACGGGCATCTTCGCCCTGCTGTCGGTGTTCGTCGCGTCCCGGGCCTTCAACCGCCAGACGGCGTAGCGGGACATCCCCTACGTCGTCTTGGTGACCCGGGGCCCGGACCTCCGGGTCGGGTCGCGGTCCCTCCGCCGCGGGGATGACCCGCCGTGCATCGCGCGCGAGCATCGGGGCGGCGCCGCCTGGGCGCCACCAGCCCAATCGCTGCGAGCCCGAGTGTCGCGACCCCTCATCGGTTCCGCATCCCGTCCCGGTCCCGCCGCCCTCGCCGCTCGCCTCACCTGGGGCGCGCTGCGGGGCACCGCCCTCGACACCGACGAACGCGCACGGCTCGCCGTCGGTCTCGGGGGCGTCGTGCTGTTCGAGCGCAACGTCGAGTCGCCCGGCCAGGTCCGAACGCTGACCCGCGCAATCCGGGCCGCGGCCGGCGGGCCGGTGCGGATCGCGATCGACCAGGAGGGCGGGTACGTCACGCGGATCGGGGAGCCGCTGACCCGGTTCCCGGGCCCGATGGCGATCGCGGCAACGGGCTCCGTCCCGCTGGCCCGGGCCGTGGCCGAGGCTTCGGGTCGCGAGCTCCGCTCGCTCGGCATCGACACGGTGCTCGCCCCCGTGCTCGACGTCGCCGCCGTGCTGGACAACCCGTCGATCGGGACGCGGGCGTTCGGCGATGAACCCGGGCTCGTGGGACGGTTCGGCGCCGCGATGGTCCAGGGCTACCTCGATGGCGGCGTGCTCCCGATCCCGAAGCACCTCCCGGGTCACGGGCGAACGGCCCTCGACTCACACGTGTCCAGCCCGGTGGTCGCGGGGACCGTGGCGGAGCTCGTCGCGCAGGACCTGCCACCCTTCGCGGCCGCGGTCCGAGCGGGCGCGCCGGCGCTCATGACGGCCCATGTCGCGTACGAGGCGTTCGCGGACGGCCTGCCGGCGAGCCTCTCGCCAGACGCGATGGCCCTCGCGCGACGACAGCTCGCATTCGACGGGCTGCTGCTCACCGATGCGCTCGTGATGGACGCGATCACCGTTCGCATGCCGCGCGAGGAGGCGGGTGTGCTCGCGATCCTCGCCGGCGCCGACGCAGCCATGGCGATCGAGGGGCAGCGGCCGGTGCTCGCCGGGCTGACCGAGGCGATCGAGCGAGGTCGGCTGCCGGAGGCGCGAGTCCAGGAGGCGCTCGGTCGCGCCGGCGCGCTGGAGCGGCTGGCGTTGTCGCTCTCTCGCCGTGTCGCGCTCGGGCCGGCTGCCGATGACGAGGCGGCGATGTCCGATGCGCACGCGGCGCTGGCGCGCGAGGTCGCGGCGAGATCGATCACCCTCGTGGCGGCTGCCGGTTCTGGGTCGGAGACGCTCGGCGGAACCGGAAGCGTCCTCGTGGTCGACATCCTCGGCGGACGGCGGAGCCCGGTCGATGGTGGCCCGGGGCGCGAGGCCGGTGCCGGGGACGTGCTCGCCGCGGCCATCCCGGGCGGGCAGGCGCTCACGGTCGCGCCGGACGATGTGCGATCGCACGAGGCGGTCGTCCACGCCGCCACGCAGGCGGCCTCGGTCGTCGTCCTGACGCGCGACGCGTACGCCAGCCCGCACTCCATGGCGCTGCTCGCCGCGATCAGCGACGCCACCGCATCGTCGGTCCATGTCGCGCTGCGCAGCCCACTGGATCTCGCCGGCTCCGCGGCCGGAACGCGGATCGCGGCCTACGCCGACACGCCCGCGACGATCGCGGCGCTCGCCGAGCGCCTCACCGGACGAGCACCGTTCCAGGGACGGCTGCCCGTCCGGCTGCCCGAGCTGACGCCACTGCCCACGGAGTCCGCCGCATGAGCATCTTCGAGCCCGCCGCCCCGGACGCCGCGGCGCCTGCGACGGCGCCCGCGACGGTGACGGCACGCTCGCGGCTCGCCGGGCTGACCTTCGCCGTCGTCCCGCACACGCACTGGGACCGGGAGTGGTACCCGCCGTTCGAGGTGTTCCGCCTGCGGCTCGTCGGGGTGGTCGAACGGGTGCTCGACGCGCTCGAGGCGGACCCGCGGATGGTGTTCACGCTGGACGGCCAGGCCGCGATCATCGACGACGTCCTCGAGCTCCGGCCGGACCTCCGGGAGCGCATCGCACAGCGTGCCCGGGCGGGCCAGCTCGCGCTCGGGCCGGCGTATGTCCAGCCCGACGAGTTCCTGGCCGGCGCCGAGACGCTCGTCCGCAGCCTGCTCGCCGGCCGGCGGGTGGTGGAGTCGCTCGGTGTCGAGCCGATGGCGATCGGCTACCAGCCCGACGTGTTCGGCCACACCGCGCAGCTGCCGCAGATCCTCCGCGGGTTCGGGCTCGACGGGTTCGTGGCGTGGCGCGGCATGGGCGACGAGATCGACCGCCTCGGGCCGGTGTTCCGGTGGGTCGCGCCCGACGGCTCGTGGGTCCACGCGATCCGCCAGCTCGACGGCTACGGCGCGGGCTCCATGCTCGGCCGCTGGACGGAGCGCGGCGTGCAGACCGACGGCGCCCAGGCCGCGGTCGAGGAGGCGGTCGCGCGCCGGTTCGCGCGGTTCGTGGAGCGCCACGAGGCGACGATCGCGCGCGGCCCGCTGCGGTCGCTGACGCTCGCGAACGGCGGCGATCACCACGAGATCCAGCCGGAGCTGCCGTCGCTCCTCGACGCCGCCCGCGCGGCGCACCCGGACGCCACGTTCGAGGTCACCCGGTACGACCGCTGGCTCGACGACGTGCGGCCCGCGCTCGAGCCGCTGCGCGCGATGCCCGAGGCGGCGGTCCATGGCGAGCTGCTCGGCGCCCGCGAGGCGTTCATCGTCCGCGGCGTGAACTCCGCGCGGATGCCGCTCAAGCTCGCCCACGAGCGCACCGAGCGGGGGCTGCGGACGGCGGAGACGCTCCTCGCGCTCTCGCAGCTCTCCCGGCCCGAGACCGCTCCCGGCTGGCCCCGCGAGGCGCTCGACTACGCGTGGCGCGAGCTCCTGCGCAACTCCCCGCACGACTCGATCACCGGCTGCTCGACGGACGCGGTCCACCGCACGATGGTCGACCGCTACGCGCGCGCCGACCAGGTCACGGACCGAGTGCGCGAAGAGTCCATGGCGGCGCTCGTGGGCCGGCACGCGCCGTGGGACGCCGAACGCGACCCGGCGGACGTCGTGTCGGTGGTCAACCCGCTCCCGATCGCCCGGCGCGCCGTCGTCCGCCTGCCGCTCGTCCCGTACCTTGCGGGCGATGCGCCGCTCGTCGCGGACCGGCCCGCCGAGACGATCGCCGTCCAGCGGGCGGCGCCGACGGCCACGCCGACACCCGACGACGCCCCGGCGGGCGACGAAGCATGGGTCGCGGTGGACCTGCCGGCATGGGGTGCGACGACGGTCGCACCGCGACGGGGCACGGTCCACGCGGCGGGGTCGGCACGCGTGGTCGATGACCGGACGATCGAGACCGACGACCTGCGCGTGCGCGTCGGCGACGGCATGCTGGAGGTGACCGACCGCCGGACGGGCAGGACCTGGTGGCGTGTCGCGTGGCTCGAGGATGTCGCGGACGCGGGCGACGAGTACACCCACCGCGGGCTCGACGGCGACGAGCCCTGGACGTCGCTCGGGCGGCCGGCGCGGGTCTCGATCCGGGAGGCCGGTCCGCTCGTCGTGGAGCTCGAGGCGGGCTGGACCGCCCGCCTGCCGCGTCGCCTGGAGCCCGGGCTGACGGCGCGCTCACGCCGTCTCGTCCGCGTGCCGATCACCGTCCGTGTGCGGCTCGTCCACGGCGTCGACGTCGTCGAGCTGGAGGTGGTCGTGGACAACCGCGCCCGGGACCACCGCCTGCGCCTACGGTTCGACGACCCGGAGCCGGCGGACACCGTCCGCGCCGGCTCGCCGTTCGCCATCGTCCGTCGCGGGCCGGGACCGCGGAGCGACGGGACCGGGTGGTACGAGATCCCCGAGCCGACCGATCACCTGGCGGGCGTCGTCGCGGCGGGGTCGCTGGCCGTGCTCGCACCCGGGATCACCGAGTACCAGGCGATCCCGAACGCCGCCGGCGGCCTCGACCTCGCCATCACCCTGCTCCGGTGTGTCGGGATGCTGGGCCGCGAGCTGCCGTCACGGATGGGCGGGGCCGGTCCGGCGATCCCCACGCCGGACGCCCAGTGCCCCGGGATCCACGTCTTCCGGCTCGGGATCCGCCCGGTCCTCGACTCCACCGGCCGTCCGCTCTCCGACGCGGACCTCGCGCGCGACGCGCTGGCGTTCGCGACGCCGCTCGAGGTCGGGCCGGCCGGCACCCACCGGGCGGTGCCGCTCGCGCTCGAGGGGGACGACCTCGTGTTCTCCGCCCTGAAGGCCGCCGAGGACGGCGACGGCTGGATCCTCCGGGCGTGGAATGCCGAGGCACGCGACGTGCGGACCCGCGTCACGGGACCGGGCCTGCGGTCGGAGCGGTGCCGGCTCGACGAGCGGCCGCTCCCCGAGGATCGGGCGGCCGACGACCGGGTAGGCCCGTTCGAGATTGCGACCTGGCGGATCCGCCGGAGCAGCGGGGGCGAGCGGTAGCGCCTAGCTCCGCCGGACGAGTGTCCGGAACAGGTGGTCGAGCGTCGCCGCCGGATCGGCAGTGAGGCCGGTATGGACCGGCGATGGCTGGAGCATCGTCGACGACGGCGAGACGAGCCAGTGGAACCGCTCGGGCGCGCTGAGCGCGGCGATCGGCCCTGCGTCGGGGTCCCCGGCCGCGATCCGGTCGAACAGGTCCAGGTGCTCGCGCACCGTCTCGGGGTCGCAGTCCGGGGCAAGCGCGGCGAGGACCGCCTCGTCGAGCTCCGTCCGTGCGCCGAGGAACCGGTGCGGGCGGGAGTGGAGGACGATCCCGGCGTTGAACCCCTCGCCGCGCTCAACGCGCGGGACGACCCGCACGATCGCGTACTCGAACGGGCGGCGGTCGCCGTTCACGGCATCACGCGGCGCGGGCACGTTCGGCCTCCTCCACCCAGGCGCGGGGCGCGTCCAGCCGACGGGTCAGGTAGTCCACGTACGCCCGGCGATGGGCAGCGGCGTCCCCCAGGCCCGGCTCCGGCTGCAGCCAGTCGTCCGGGATCGCGGCGGTGATCGTGTCGAGGACACCCGGCGTCAGGAGCGGCGCGAGCCGCGCATCGGCGTCGGTGATCGGCGCGGCGAACGGGAGCAGCACGTGGTCCTTGACCTGGGGGAACGGGCGCCGGGCGTGGGCCCGGGGGTCGGCCCAGGTGTGGTGGACATAGAGCGCAGACCCGTGATCGATGAGGTACGGCCGGCGATGCCACACGATGAGGTTCGGGTTGCGCGGTGTCCGGTCGACGTTCGTCGTCAGCGCATCCAGCCAGACGGTGTCCGCCGCGAACTGCGGCTCGGGCGCGGGCCGCGCGGTGGGGGCGAACGCGAGCGCGCCAGGGAGGAAGTCGAGGCCGATGTTCGTGCCCGCGCTCCGCTCGAGCAGGTCCTGGATCTCGCCGTCGGGCTCGGCCTTC
>DASSRG010000078.1:0-4276 GCA_035701885.1 Candidatus Limnocylindrales bacterium | reverse complement strand
ACCTCCTCGATCGGACGCTCGATGAGGATCGCGGCGTTGTTGACGAGGATGTCGACCGGGCCGGCGTCGCGGACCAGGCGCTCGATCGCCACGGGGTCCGCAAGGTCGACGACCACCGTGCGCGCGCCCTGGAGCTCGTGTGGCTTCACGTCGACGCCGATCACCTCGTGCCCGGCCGTGCCGAGGGAGATCGTGATCGCCCGCCCGATGCCCTGCGCGCTCCCGGTCACCAGCGCGGAGCGTCGCGGTCGCTCGCCGGCGTTGCCGCTCACGCGGGGGCCTCGCCCGCTGCGGCGTCGGGCGCGGAACCGGGGCGCAGCACCGGCATCCCGCCAGGCCGCCCAACGAGCTGCATCAGCTGGATGTTCGCCCCGTTGGGATCCTTCAGGTACACGCTGCGGCCGCCGCGATACGGCCCGATGGGGAGCGGGGCGGGGGAGCCGCTGCTCTCGATTCCGAGTCGGGCGAGCGTGGCGTCGATGTCCTCGACCGCGAACCCGAAGTGGGTCGCGCCGATGTCCGCGTTCCCGGACACGACCTCGGCCTGCTCGACGCCGCGGAACGCCACGACCTCGAAGATCGAGTTGGTGTGCGGGATCCGGAAGAACACCGCGTCGAGCTCGAGGCCGGGCGGGCGGCCCATCAGCCGGGCGACGTTGGCGGCGTGCTCGCCGCGCCACTCGACGCGGTCGATCGGGTCGCCGAACAGCCGGGTGTAGAACGCGACGGACTCGTCGAGGTCGCGGGCGACGACGCCGATGTGGTCGATCCAGAACACGGAAACCCTCCTGTCAGGCGCGGGCGGGGCCGACGGGCGCGTCCGGCGCGATCGCGAACGCGCGGGCCGGGTTGGTGACGAACAGCTGCGTGGTCTCGGCCTCCGTGAAGCCCCGCTGGTGCATCCACGGCTTGATCTCGGCGGTGAGGTGGGCGAACCCGTGGCCGCCGTACGCCGTCAGGCGGTGTTTCTGGCACACGTCGTGCGCGACGAGCACCTGGTCTCCCGCGCCCGCGTCGAACAGGCGCCGGACGATGTCCAGCCGCTGGGCGTCGCTGAGGGTCGCCATCCGCGGGTTGGGCGGGAACAGCGAGCTCTCCAACCCGAAGCAGTCGAGCTCGACGAAGATGCCGGCGCCGGCCAGCGCCACGAGCTCCTCGTGCGGGGTGATCCCGCGGTCGAGGTGCGCGAGCACGGTCCGCGTGAGGTCCGCGCCGGCGGCCGCGATGATCTCGACGATCTCGCCCACCGCGCGCGGGTCGCGGCCGGGGTGGATGAGCAGCGGCAGGCCGGTCGTCCGCTGCGCCACCGCCATCGCCTCGAGGGCGATCCGCTCGCGCGGGTGGAGCGGCCACGAGCAGCCGACCTCGCCGATCAGGCCCGGCCGGATCCCCGTGCCGTCCGTCCCGTCCCGCCACTCCGCGACGACCCGGTCGTGGAGCCCGTCGGCGTCGAGCGCACGGACGGCCGCCGGGTGGGTCGGACCGACGTACGACCCCGAGCCCATGATCACGTGGACCCCGGTCGCCTCCGAGATCCGCCGGAGCGCGGCGGGGTCGCGCCCGATCCCGGGGACGGTGCAGTCGACGACGGTCCCGCCGCCGGCCGCCGCGAAGGCTCGCAGCTCCTCGGTCGCGAGCGACTCGTCCAGCTGATGGAGGTTGTCCAGGCTGCTCGTCCAGTGACGTCGCACCCAGCCGAGGTTGTCGAGGCGGATCGGCTCGCGGGCGATCCGGCGCCCGGCTTCGTCGTCCGGCTCCTGGAACGTGACGGCGCGGAGGTCGATGAGCAGGTGCTCGTGGGTCAGCGTCTCGCCGAGCGCGGCGGTCGGGACCGGGCCTCGGACGGTCTCGGCGTACGGCGCGTCCGACACGCTGGGCCCCTCGACGGTGCTCACGACCGCAGCGCGAGCCACGCCGGCGGCTCGTCGCCGAGCCACGGCGCGGAGGGCGGCAGGTCGCCCGGCCGGTGGACGCCCGGCGGCGCGGCGATCGCGCGCGGAATCCCGTTGACCAGCATCGCGGCGGTCGACAGGAGCGCGCGGCAGCCCGGGTCCACGGTGACGCGCAGGCCGTGGGCGCCGGTCAGCTCGATCCGGTCGGTGGGGGACAGGCCTGCGAGCGACGGCGCGACGTGGAGCGTCATCGAGATCTCGAGCCACGGCTCGCCCGCGTACCAGCCGGTCGCGCGCTGGTCGGCCCCTGCGGTCATCCCGGGCACCACCACCGCCCCGTCGGGCAGGGTGATGGGCTGCCCCGCGAGGATCGGCTCGGACACGACCTCGATCCGCTCGAGCTCGCGGCCCATCGACGACGCGAGGATCCGCAGGCTCTCGGGGAAGCCCGCGTGTCCCACGATCGAGCCGTCGGCGATGCCGGCACGGAACCGGTCCGGCGTCACGCCGATGCCGAGCGACGCCCGGACCCGCGGCCCGAACACGCTGACGTCGACGATCCGGCGCGCGCGCAGCCGCTCCACGTCCCAGGCGAGACCGGTGAGCGTGAGCGGCCACAGGTCGAGGACGAAGCCGGGGTTGGCGCCGCTGGCGACGATCGGGATCGCGTGCCGCTCCGCGAGCTCGACGATCCGCGCGGCTTCCGGCGAATCGGCGGCCTCGATGTACGCGAGGTCCTCGGCCGTGCAGATGATCGGCGTCCGGCTCGCCGCCACCACCTCCAGGACGGGCAGCACATCGGCCAGCTTCGTGTGGGTCGCCACGATCGCCACATCGGCGTCGGCGGCGGCGAGCGTGCCGGCGAGGTCCGTCGAGCAGCGGAGCGCCGCCGGCGCACCCGGCACCCGCTCCGCGGCAGGCTCCCCGTCGCGCGCCGCCGATCCCACGACGATCCCCGTCACCTCCAGCCAGCGGCGCTGGAGGGCAAGCTCCATCACGGCCCGGTTCGCGGATCCGTAGCCCACGAGGACGACGCGGATCGGTCGGCGCGGCATCGACGTGCCTCCGTTGCTGCGCGACCGGCGACCGGCCGCCGTGGTCCGGACTAGCGGTCCGCCCGGTACTTCTCGATGTAGTCCTCGTCCAGCACCCAGCCCAGACCCGGGCGGTCGCTCAGCGGGAAGTGGCCGTCGACGAGCGCGGGGCGGTTGGCGAGCAGGTTCCAGAAGATCGGGTCGCGAGTGGGCGAGAAGGTCTCCACGTACGTCCCGTTGGGCACCGACGCGAGCAGGTGCGAGGCCACCTGGGCCTCCTCGTGATGGCCGACCTGGACCTCGTGGGCGTAGGCGAGCGCGGCGATCCGGCGCCACTCGGTGGGGCCGCCGCCCCACGAGGCGTCGTAGTTGCAGACGTCGATGGCGCCCGAGGCGATCATCTCGCGCATCCCGGTGCGGCTGATCTCGGACTGGCCCGCGGCGACATTCACGTTCCCGCGGAGCCGGACGTCGCGCAGCGAGCGCCAGTCGCCGTGCCAGCGCGTGGGCTCCTCGAACCAGCGGACCTCGATGCCGCGAGCGCGGACCGCGGCCAGGAACGCGAGCGCCTCGTCGACCGTGTAGCCCTGGTTCGCGTCCACCACGAACAGGAAGTCCTCTCCGGCGTGCTTCCGGGCGCGCACCAGCCGGTCGGCGTCCTCGTCGGGGGCCTTGCCGCCGATCTTGAACTTCATCCCGACCATGCCGTGCTCGCCCTTGAAGAAGTCGATCTCGCGCTCGATCTCCTGGCCCTTCGCGGACTCGTCGTCGGGGATGTAGTAGCCACCGATGCCGATCATCGGGATCCGGTCGCGGTAGCCACCCCACAGGCGCCACAGCGGCTGCCCGTAGAGCTTGCCCACGGCGTCCCACACGGCCGTGTCGATGCACGCGATCGCCTGCATCGCGTACCACCGCGGCCGCAGCTGGTCGAACGTGACCGGGAGCATCGCCTCCCAGACCTGCTCCACGCTCCGGACGTCGAGCCCCGTGATGCGCGGGACGATCTCCTCGTGGAGGATGGTCCGGATCTCCGACTGCAGCGGCTCGTCCTCGTCGGCGTTGTACGCCTCGCCGATGACCCCGTCGCTGGTCCGGATCCGGGTGACGATCGTGCACCGGTTGCGCATCCGGTAGTAGCTGCCCTTGTAGGTGAAGGGCAGCGGGACGCTCACCGGGATGGTCTCGACCGACTCGATCCGTGACATCGATGCTCCTGCACGGGGACCGCCGGTTGACGCCGACGGAGGGCGGGTGCAACGATACTGCAAACGGTTCCGATGCGTGACGCCGCCCCCGCTGATGCCTCACCATCGCCCCAGTCCACCCGCCCGAGCGAGGGAGCCCGAT
>DASSRG010000077.1:0-8275 GCA_035701885.1 Candidatus Limnocylindrales bacterium | reverse complement strand
CGCGCGATCGCGGTGCAGACGGCCGCTGGTGCCGTCGGAACGCGCTCCAGCTCGCGGCTGCTGCGCACGCTCCGGCGCGAGATCCGCGGCCTCGGCCTCGAGGCGCTCGAGGAGGCGGCCGCGCTCCGGGACGCCGAGCGGCTCATGACCGGCCCGGTCCTGTCCCGCCGCGACCTCCTGCGCGCGAGCGCCGCCGGTGGCACCGCCCTGGCCCTGGGCGGGCTCATCCTGCCCGCCGCCACCGCGACCGAGGTGGCCGCCGTCGGTGCCGAGGCGACCGGTTCCGCCGGCGAGCTGCCGGCGAACGCCGTGGCGCCCACCCTCACGGCCTCGGTCCTCCGGCGCGAGGACATGCTCGCCCTGCGGCTCGACTTCTACAACCTCGTCCGCAGCGGGATGAACCTCGTCCGCAGGGTGGCGGGCGATCCGACATATATCGTCGCGACGATCGGGTACGGGACGGACCACGCGCCCCAGAACATCGGCGAGGAGGCGTTCCTCGAGGCCCCGCCACCCGACGACGAAACGCCGAAGCCGCCGGGTGACGTCCGCGCGCTCGCCGCGGGCCCCACCCGCCTCGCGTTCGTCGTCCCGACCACCGTCACCTCCATCCCGTACCAGCTCAGCGCGATCCTGGCGCTCCTCCCCGCCTGGAAGCTCCGCGTGGTGCCGGCGGCGCTCCCACCCGGCGCGACACCCTCGACGGCGCCCGTGCTCACCGATCCGACCGACACCGAGTCGCGGATCGAGGCGCCGTGGGACCTCGTCCTGTCGCCGCACGATGGCGCGACCTGGTCGCACGCGAGCAAGCCCGTCACCCGTAACGGGCGCACCGAGCTGTGGCACACGCGGCTGTCCGAGCAGGATCCGGTGGGCCGAGCGATCCGCGCCGTCTGGGCCGGCGACTACGACCCGGACGTCCCGCCTGCGAAGGACGACCAAACCAACACCGACCCGTTCCGGATGTCGCTGACCCAGAACGACCGGTGGCAGATCGTCGGGCTGACGTCCAACTTCGGCATCACCGACTTCACGCCGACGCCCGTGCAGGCCGACCGGCTGATGCTGTCCGCGCTGGGCGCGTGGCTCGACGCGCGCGGGGTGTGGGATCCGCCGGTTGCCAACAACCTGTCCATCGAGGAGTGGCGACACGTCGCCACGATGGGCCGCGACCAGTTCGTCAAGGTGGTCCGGCGGGGAATCCTGCTGCCGTTCGGTCACCGCGCCGTCCGCGTGAAGATCACCGAGCGCAAGGTGAATGCCGTCGAGGAGGGAAGCCTCACCGGCTCACCGGCCGCGTACCTGCGCCAACGAGAGTTCATCGTCGTCCGCCAGCCGGTCGTCACGTATCCCGATGACAACACGAAGGAGCCGAATCAGGGCCGGCCGCGGCCGTTCCGCCAGGTCGAGCTCAAGACGCTTGTTACCCCGGATCTTGACACTGCCAACGGCGAGATCACCGACACCGACGGGTACTTCCCGCGCAGCGGCAACGCTGACGTCCCGTTCAACATCGCGGCTACGGACCGGGAGGGACGAGTCAGCGAGTTCTCGCTGCCGCTCGTGTTCATCGAGATCGACTATCCCGACAACGCGGCAGCATTCACGGCGATCGACAAGGTCGTCACGGCGTACAACGGCCTGAAAGATGCCGCAGGCCTCGCTCGTCGAACCGCATCGCTGAACGGCGCGAAGGTCGGGTTCGCCGAGAGCGCCCAGCCCGGCGACACGTCGGGCGAGGTGCGGGACCTGACGTTCGGAGCCGTGTCGGCGGTCGTCGCCGACGCACCGGTCGAAGGCGCCCCGGTCCTCGTGCAGCGCGAGCTGCCGTTCTATCCGTCGTGGACCAGGGCCAAGGCGCGGCTCGACGCGGTCGAGCAGATCCGCGGCACGGCGGTCGCGTCGGGCGTGGAGATCGAGCCGCACCCGGATTTCGTGAAGCACGGATTCGGTGGCACGAAGAACCCCGCGGATGTGTTCGCGAAGCTCGTCACGCCGGTCGACCTCGCGTTCTCGGACGGCGCTGGCGATCGTTCGGGCGGTGTCCTGACGCCGGACATGACCATCGTCAATCTGTCCCGGAAGCTGGGCCCCCAGGGCGGCCAGGACAACGGGCTGCCGACGAAGTTCAAGCCGAGCGACTTCTTCAAGGGCGCGAAGCTCCTCGGCGCGATCGACCTCGCCGACGTCCTCGAGGAGCTCGACTTCAACGTCGATGGCGTCACGTTCCCGACGATCAAGACCCGGCCGGTCTACCGGGACGGCGACACGTCGAAGCGGCCAGAGGCGATCGAGAGCACCTTCCAGCTCAAGCCGCGCCTCAAGGAGGACAAGACCAGGACGTTCGCGCCGAAGAACGACGGGTCGATGACGCTCGACGTCCTGTACCGGACGCCCGTCGACCCGCCGGGCGAGCCGACCTGGCAGATCGTCGGCGACCTGCGCCGGTTCACGGTCACCCTCATCGGCAAGGAGGAGTCGACCCGGTTCGTCCGGCTCCACTTCAGCCGGCTCACGTTCACGGCACGGAACGGCGGCAAGCCGGACATCACGCCGTACATCGACCGGGTCGAGCTCGACGGGCCGCTCAAGTTCGTCGATTCGATCAAGGACTACCTGAAGACCCCGGGCACCGGGCCGAACATCGACGTCACCCCGAGCCAGATCTCCGCCGGCTTCACGCTCCAGATCCCGAACATCCCCGCCGGCGCGGTCACGATCATGAACATCGCCTTCTCGGCGACGCTGATCATCCCGTTCAACGGGGACCCGGCCAGGGCGCGGTTCGCGATGAGCAGCCGCGAGCACCCGTTCCTCGTCACGTACCTCGCCCTGGGCGGCGGCGGGTTCTTCGCGGTGGAGCTCGCGCTGGACGGCGTGAAGCTGTTCGAGCTCGACCTCGTCGCCGGCGTCGAGGCGGCGATCGACCTGATCCTCGTCAAGGCCGAGGTCCACTACCTGTTCGGCTGCCACCTCAGCATCGCCGCGGACAACAAGGTGGAGCAGATCTCGTACATCCGGATCGGCGGCCACTGCGGGGTGTGGGGCGTGTGGAGCGTGACGCTCGACATGTACCTGGCCCTCAGCTACGACTCGGACAAGAACGAGCTCTGGGGCCAGGCGCGGTTCACGATCGAGATCGAGTACCTGTTCCTCAGCAAGTCCGTGGACCTGCTCGTCGAGCGCCGGATCGCCGGCCCCGCGAACGCGCCCGGCATCGAGGACGGCGCGACGGCGAGGCTGTTCGCGCCGGGCTCGAACGGCGATGGCGGCGGCGGCGTCGCGCTGGCGTCGTTCGTCCAGCCGTCCGGCACGTCGACCACGACCGCCGCGACCGCCAGCCCGCCGCTCGGCTTCGCGACCCTGGTCAGCCAGAACGAATGGAACGCGTACGCCGCGGCGTTCGCGACCAACGCGTAGCCGGCGAGGAGACGCCATGGACAGGCAGCTCGTCACGTTCACCGCTCTTCCCAACGGCATCGCCTCGAACGGCCGGCTCCGGCTGTCGGTGTTCGTGTCGCCGTTCCTCCAGCCCGACGGCGGGGGGGAGGTGACGCTCGACCGGTTCCCGGACTGGCTGGACTGGCCCAGCCGGTCGATCACGTTCCAGGCGCAGTTCGGCACTGCCGCGCCCGTCGCCGCCACCCGCGTCGGCGAGGCCCCGCGACCCGACCTGTGGACGCGACTGTTCTCCGGTGGGGCGCAGGTCGCCCAGGCCGTGACCAAGGTCGAAGCGGCCGGGCTCGCGGCCCAGGCGACCTCCGACGGCACCCGGTCCCTGTTCCACACCTACGACACCCGGTTCCTGCACTCGTGGCTGAAGGAGGCGTACGTCGGGGTCGCGATCGCGTCGCCCGAGGAGTTCCCGAAGGCCACCGACCTGCGCGAGTCCGGCCCGATCGCCGACCTCGCGTCCACGCTCCAGGACGAGTGGAACGCCGCGCGCGAGGCCGAGGAGGAGGAGGACCACGAAGGCGAGGGGGACGGCGGCGGTGGCGGCGTGATCAGGATCGCCGCGTCCGACGAAGCCGAAGAGGTCCGGCGCGCGTTCGACGACCTGCGCCGCTTCCACAAGCCGTTCGTCGGGTCGCTGGCCAAGGTTCCCGAGACGCGGCCGGACCCGGCGACGCTGCGGTTCGACGTCCACCAGGTCATCACGGCGCTGTCGCGGTATCCCGTCCTGGCCCGCATGCTCGGGCTCGTCCACGACCTCGAGGTCCCGCACCCGGGCAACCTCGGCGAGACGACGGTCCAGGTCCTGGCGTCGTGGACGCCGGTGTCCGGCAGTGTCGAGACGGTCGTGGTTCCCGGGCCGGGCGGGGCTCCCCGGCTCGCGACCCGCTGCAAGGTCAGCACGAGCCCGAGGGCGTTCCACGCCCTGCCGCGGGAAGCGGGCGCCGAGCTGGCGGCCGACGGCAGCCGGATGCTCCCGCTCGACGACCCCGACCGCTACGAAGTCGTGCAGATCGACCACGACGGCGCGGCGATCCGCTCGTTCAACTTCGCTCAGCAGCTGGTGCGCCACCACTCGACGGCCGACGAGGGCACGCCCGACGGCTATGCCCTGCCGGCGCTCTCGTCCGTGGGCTTCGCGGTCGCCAGGGTCGGCCGCGGGTCCGCGGTGACCGCCGCGATGTTCGATGGGGCAGCCAAGAACCGAGCCGTGCTCGAGGGCACCGACGTCACGCTGGACGCGGAGGACGTGACCCGCGGCTACGCGATCGACGTGTGGGACGACGCGTCCCGCAAGTGGCGGTCGCTGTGCGAGCGCGTGGGCGACTACGCGTTCACCGCCGCCGGCAAGGCGATCACGCTCACCGGCATCGCCGACGAGGGCTGGGTCAGCACGAGCGCTGCCCGGCCGGTGGACGACACCGCCGAGGATGTCGCTCCCCGCCTGCCTGAGACGCTGTTCCAGTGGTACGGCTGGAGCCTGGCCGCGAGCCGGCCCGGGAAGTACGTCGACCTCGACGGGAACGTGAGCGCGGTCGGCAACAGGCCGGGACCGGACTGGCCGTTCGCCGTGACGTTCCGTCCCGCGCCGGGCTCGCTGCCGCGGCTCCGGTTCGGGACGACGTACAGCCTCCGCGCGCGGGTCGTGGATCTCGCTGGGAACCGCGTCTCGCGCGCCGACGCGGACGCGAGCCACGCGACGCGGAAGGCCGTCTACGGCCGGTTCGACCCGATCGTGTCGCCGGAGATCGTCCCGCAGCAGCCGCTCACCGAGGGTGAGTCGGCCCAGCGGATGGTCATCCGCAGCAACTTCAACAGCGCGATGATCGCGGCCACCGGCCGCCACGCGTTCCCGCCCAAGGCGGCCGAGCCGATGGTCGAGGCGCACGGCGTGTTCGACAAGAGCACGGGGGTGATCGACACGTCCGGCTACGGGACGATCCAGTCCCGCGACGGCGTCACGATCGACAAGGTCGGCAAGGCGGACCCCAACGTGCCGGGCGCCTACTACGTGGACGGGACCAGCGCGACCACGCCATATCTCCCGGACCTGCTGTCGCGCGGCGCCCTGCTGCGCGGCCTGCCCGGCGCGACCGGCCCGACGCGCGTGAGCTTCGGCTACACCGAGGGCGTCAAGTGGCCCAACCCGACGCCGTTCCTCATCCGGCTCGTCGAGGGCAGCGGCCCGCCGACGTTCGACAAGGGCAATCGACTCCTGACGGTGAAGCTTCCCAAGGCGGACGTGGCGACCGCACGGCTCAGCTCGTACCTGGTCAGCGACCAGGGCGACGTCAACCGCCTGGGCCTGGTCCAGTGGCTCGACGAGGCCGGCGTGGATGCCGACACGATGAAGGCGTTCCGCCAGGCCGCCGCGGACGGGCGGCACTGGATGGTCACCCCGTGGCGTGACCTCACGTTCGTGCACGCGGTGCGCCAGCCGCTCCTCCGGCCCCGCTACCGGTCGCTCACGCCCACCCGGAAGCTGGGCGACACCTTCGTCGAGCTGTCCGACGGCCAGCTCGAGGTCAGCCGCAAGAGCACCGTGACGGTCGACGTTGTCGCCCGGTGGACGGAGATGATCGACCCCCCGTCGGAGCCCGGCCCGAGGCAGGCGACCGGCAACGCCCGCCCGTTCCAGGTGCAGGTGCCGCTGGCGTCGGATCCCGACACCGAGACGACGCTCGCGATCAAGGGACGCCACGAGTTCGCCGACCGCAAGTACCGCCGGATCAGCTACTCCGCGATCGCCACGAGCCGGTTCGCGGAATACTTCGCGCAGCGGCGACGCGGCCTCGTCCTGACGAGCGCCCCGTTCCTCGTCAACGGTCCCGTCACCGACGACGGCGAGAATCTGGGCGGCGTCGTCGCGGGCTCGGAGTCCGTGACGGCGAGCGACCGCACCCGGACCTTCCAGCGCGGCACCGACTACACGATGGACTACCTCGCGGGCACGATCACGGCGCTGGGCGGGCTCATCGGGCAGCGGGTCGACATCGCGTTCACCGCCCCGCCGATCACCCGCAAGGCGGCCGCGCCGGTCGTCCTCGACATCAAGAACGCCGCGCGGCCGGACGCGCCCAAGGTGCTGTACGCCATCCCGACATTCGGCTGGAGCTCATCGGTCAACAGCGGCTCGACGCTCATCCAGAGCACCCGACGCGGGCGCGGGCTGCGCGTCTATCTCGACCGGCCGTGGTTCTCGTCCGGGGACGGCGAGCGACTGGGGGTCGTCATCTGGGCCGGAGCGTCGGCGCCTTCCCCGGCCGCGAAGGCGGTCACGACGGAGTGGGGGCTCGACCCGGTGTTCCTGTCCGGCGCGACGACCAGCGGCCCCACGATCGGGGCGTTCTCGCTCGCGGATGCGACCCAGACGAGCGGCCTGACCGTCGAGGAGCTGCCGCCCGACGACGACGGCCAGCCGATCCACGTTGCGGGACACAAGGTGGAGTACGACGCCGAACGGCGGCTGTGGTACGCCGACGTGGAGATCGACGCCGGGGCGACGTACTTCCCGTTCGTTCGCCTCGCGCTCGCGCGCTACCAGCCGATCTCCGTGCCCAACGCGCACCTGTCCCGCGTGGTCCGGGCCGACTTCGTCCAGCTCGCGCCCGACCGCGCGGTCACGATCACGCGGCCCAAGGGCAACGCCCGCGACCTCGCGATCACCGTCGCGGGCGTCGGCTACACACGGGCGGCGGGCGCTGACGGCCGGAGCCGGATCGAGGTCAGCCTCGAGCGAAAGCGGGCAACCACGGACCTCGCGATGGCCCAGGAGCTGGGCTGGGAGGAGGTGCCGAACTCGGCCGTCGTCCTGACCGCCTCGGGGCCGGCCGGGACGACTGCATGGACCGGCGCGATCACGCTCCCCGCCGGCTCCGCCGGAGCGTTCCGGGTGATCGTCCGCGAGATCGAGCTGTACGGCAGCGACCGGCGAGCGGTCTACGCCGACGCGATCGTGATCTGAGCCGCCGGGCCAGACCGTAGCGAGGAGAGAAGGATGCCGTTCGGGATCGGGCCCGGGGAGCTGGTGGTGGTCCTCGTGATCATGCTGATCCTCGTCGGTCCTGGCCGGCTGCCCGAGGTGGGGTCCGCGGTGGGCCGGTCGCTGCGCGAGTTCCGTGCCGCGAGCCGGCCCGACGCGCCGCCCCCGGCCGCGCCGTCGACCGCGCCTCTACCGGGCAGCCAGGACGCCTGATCGCCCCTACTTGACCTCGATCGTGCCCGTCATGTTCGGGTGGATCGAGCAGTGGTAGGCGAACGTGCCGGCCGTGTCGAACGTCTGGCTGAACGTGCCGCCGGCCGCGATGGACTTGCTGTCGAATGAGCCGTCGTCGGCCGTTGCCGTGTGAGCGGCGCTGTCCGCGTTGGTCCAGGTCACCGTCGAACCCACGGCGACGGACAGGCTGTTGGGGCCGAACGCAAAGTTCTGGATCGTCACTGCGTCACTGCCGCCACCCGCGTCCGCGGAGGCAGCTTCCGATGCGGCCGCGCTGGGCGCCGCCGCGCTCGCGGCCGGTGAGGCCGCCGACCCGCCAGAGCCGGACGAGCCGCATGCGGCGAGGGTGAGGACGGCGAGCAGCGCGACGATCGCGAGGACGGGCCGGGTGACGGTTCGAGACGGCATGTACGTGACCTCCAGGTGCCGGCCTGGGCGGGGACCGGACTGGCGGAAGATACGCCCCCGGCGCCGGGCCGGTTTGCGAGCCGGGCGCTCCCGGCCGCGTGGTTGACGCGCCCGCGCATCGGCTCGACACTCGTGCCAGAAGGGGAGTAGTCCTCCTCCGGCCGATCGACACGCTGGCGCGATGGCGCCCGGTCGCCG
>DASSRG010000076.1:0-7870 GCA_035701885.1 Candidatus Limnocylindrales bacterium | reverse complement strand
GGCCGCCTGTGGCTCCTCCAGGTCCGGGTGGGGAAGCGGACGCCCCAGGCGGCGCTGCGGATGGCCGTCGACATGGCAGCGGACCCGTCGTTCCCGCTCACCCGGGACGAGGCGGTCCGCCGCGTCGCCCCGGTCCTCGCCGAACCTCCGACGACCGTGACCGAGCGAGGGTCCGCCGGCCCCGCGCTGGCCCGCGGACTCGGCGTGTCACCCGGGCTGGTCTCGGGCGAGGTGCGGGTCACCGCCGCGTCGGCGATCGCCGCGGCCGAGCGCGGGGCGGACGTGCTGCTGGTCCGGCCCGAGACCTCGCCGGACGACGTGGCGGGCATGGAGCGGGCGGTCGGGATCCTGACGGCGACGGGCGGCTTCGCGAGCCACGCGGCCGTGGTCGCGCGGGGCTGGGGCAAGCCGGCCGTCGTCGGCGCGTCGGAGGTCGTCGTGCGGGCGGACGGCGTGACGATCGGCGATCGCTCGTTCGATGAGGGCGCCGTCCTGTCCATCGATGGCGCGACGGGCGAGGTGTTCGAGGGCGTCGCCGCGGGCGCCGCGACCGTCGTCCCCGAGGCGAGGACGCTGCTCGCGTGGGCGCGCGAGCTGGGGATCCCGGTCGGCGAGGCCGAGCACGCGCCCGGTGCGGCCAGCTCCGGCGCGGTCGAAGCCGGGACCGACGATGCCCTCCGGGCGCTCCTCGTGCGCGGCTACGCGGAGCCCGCGCAGCTCGGCCACGCCCTGGGGCTCGCGCCCGACGCAGCCCAGCCGCTCCTCGACTCGCTGGTCGCGGCGGGCCACGCGGAGGTCGCGGCAGGCTCGTTCCGACTGACCGCGGCCGGGCGCGAGGCCGCCGGCGCCCTCGTCGCCACGGACCGCGATGCTTGGGGACATGACGCGGCATCCGCGGCCCTCGAGGCCTTCCTCGACCTCGACCGGCGGATGAAGTCGATCGTCACCGACTGGCAGATGAAGGACGTCGAGACGGTCAACGACCACACCGACCAGGCCTACGACGCCGCGGTCCTCGACCGCCTGGCGTCGCTGCACGCGGACGTCGAGGCATGGCTCGCGTCGCTCGCCGCCGGCCTGCCGCGCCTCGCCCGCTACGGCTCGCGGCTCAGGGCCGCGTCGGAGGCCGCCGCGGCGGGCAACGGCAAGTACGTCGCGTCACCCCGCGTCGACTCCTACCACGGGGCCTGGTTCGAGCTCCACGAGGACCTGATCCTGCTCGCGGGCCGCACCCGCGCGGACGAGGTCGCCGCCGGCCGCGCCTGACGGTGACTCGAACTGGTGGGGCGCGTCAGGCGCGCGGGACGCCTTCGCCGGACGCGATCCACGCGTCGACGATCGCGGGAAGCCCGCTGTCGAAGCGGCGGATGTCCTCGGTGGTGACGGGGGCGTCGGGGATGGATCGCGGCTGCGCCGGCTGCGCGAGGAACGTGCTCCGCGCGAGGTGGCCGTCGGGGGCGAGGCGGGCGAGCGAGACGAGGCTCCCCTTCCACGTGTCGAGGTTGAGCGCCCTGCCGTCGTGGTACGTCGTCGGCCGCTCGACGGGTGTATGTCCGAAGACGACGCGCCCGATCCCCGCCTCGCGGTAGGACGACCAGCCCGGCGCCGACGGGAAGGGGTCGCCGCTGGCGAAGAACGGGTCGCGGATCCAGAGGCGCTCCGCGGAGCGGCCCCACGCCTCGAGAGACTGGTCCGGCACCGGGCCGCCGTGGACCAGCACGACGTCTCGCCAGCGAGCGTAGGGCGCGAACGTCCACACGAGCGGCCGGAAGTCCGGCGCCAGCTCGTCCACGCGCGCGGCGATCGACGCCGCGTCCTTCCCGATCCATTCGTCGGCCGCGAGTCCGGCCGAGGCGAACGTCGCGGCGCCGCCGAACGCCATCAGCGCCCGGAACAGCTCAGGGACGCCCGCGAGGCCGCCCAGCACCTGGACCTCGTGGTTGCCCTCGAGCAGGGCGACCATCCCACCGGCCGCCGGGGCCTGCTCCCGGAGCGACGCGAGCCGCCGCACCAGCCCGAGGGAATCGGGCCCACGGTCCACCATGTCGCCGGTCACCACGAGCGCCGTCCCAGGTGGCGCGATCCAGCGATCCCCGCCGTCGGTCAGGCCGGCCTCCGCGAGCAGCGCGTCCACCGCCGCGAGCTGTCCGTGGAGGTCGGTGCCGGCCCAGACGGTGAACTCGTCGGGGATCGTGATCGGCGCGACGTGGGGTGCGGCCATCGGACCCGAGGCTAGCACCGGACCGGTCGCGGGTGGTCATCGACTGTCTATACTGCCTGCCGATGGGCGGGACACGATCGCGGCACCTGGGACTCGACCTCGGCGGGACGAACACCAAGTGGGCGGTCGTCGAGCACGATGCCGCGGCGTGGCGCACGCTCGCCACAGGCCAGAGCCGGACGCCCGCGGCCGCCGGCCCGGATGCGGTGGTGGCGAACCTCGGATCGATCGGTCAGGCCGTCGTCGCGGAGTGGCCCGGCATCGAGTCGGTCGGCATCGGCATCCCCGGCCTGTATGACCCGGCGACCGGCGAGACCCGGTTCCTCGTCAACATCCCCGGGGCGTGGGCGGGCAGGCCCGTCGCGGGACCGGTCGAACAGACGCTGGGCATCCCCGCCGCGCTCATCAACGATGCACGCGCGTTCGGCCTCGCCGAGCTCAGGTTGGGCGCCGGGCGGGGAGCGGCCAGCATGATCGGCCTGACGCTCGGCACGGGCGTTGGCGGCGTCATCGTCGTCGACGGCCGCGTGGTCCAGGGCCACGACGGCACCGCCGGCGAGATCGGGCACCAGACGATCGATCCCGATGGTCCCTGGTGCGGCTGCGGCAACCGCGGCTGCGTCGAGGCCTACGCGCGCGCCGACCAGCTCGCGCTCGCGTGTGCCTCCCCCAGCGCGGAGGAGGCCGTCGCGCGTGCCCGCAACGGCGACCAGCGCGCGCTCGACGGCCTCGCGCAGGTAGGTCGGTACCTCGGCATCGGCATCGCGAACATGGTCACGGTGATCTCGCCCGACCGGATCGTCATCGGCGGGGGCGTGTCGGCGGCGGGCGACCTCCTGTTCGACCCGATCCGCCTGGAGCTCCGGCGGCGGGTGAAGACCACCTCGCTGGACGAGGTGACGCTCGTCGCGGCGGAGCTCGGCACGTGGGCCGGCGCGATCGGTGCGGCCGTTCACGGGGCAGAGCGCGCAGCCGATCGCGCCATCGCACGCACGGAGGCACGAGCGTGACGCTCTCCCGGTACGTGCCGCACTGGCGCCAGATCGAGCTCTCGCTCCGTGAGCGGATCGCGACGCTCTCGCCGGGGGACCCGCTGCCCTCGGACGCCGACCTGTGCGCGGAGTTCGGCGTCTCGCGGATGACCGCGCGCAACGCGATGCAGCGGCTGGCCGACGAGGGCCTCGTGATGCGCGTCCCCGGCCGCGGCAGCTTCGTCGCCGAACCGCCGACCCACCGCCGGGCGGACCGGCTCATGACCTTCTCGCGCGAGATGGAGCGCCGTGGCCGCCACCCGAGCTCGCGGCTGCTCAACCGCGAGATCCGCCCGTCCACGCCGGGAGAGGCAGCGTCGCTCGGCCTCACCGCGGGCGAGCCAGTCGTCGCGCTCCGGCGCCTGCGGCTCGCCGACGACGAGCCCATCGCCATCGAGACGGCGATCCTGATCCGCGCGACCGGCGGATCCGTCATGAGCGCAGACCTCGAGAGCGGTTCCCTCCACGACGCGCTGGCGAAGGGTGGCTACCACCTGCGGCGTGGGACGGCGACGATCGCGGCGGCCCCAGCGACGTACGAGGACGCGCGGTTGCTCGGCCTCAGGAAGGGCGACGCCCTGCTCGTGGAGCGGCGCGTCATCGCCGACGCACACGGCCGCCGCATCGAGGCGACGGAGAGCCGCTACCCGGCGGACCGGTACGCCCTCGACATCCTGTTCGAGGTGGAGCAGGAGCCGGCCGGGTGAGCGCGGAGGTCCTCCGGGGCCGGCTGGTGCTCGACGACGAGGTCGTCGCGGGGCGGCTCACGATCGAGGACGGGTGGATCCGGGCGGTCGAGCCCGACCCGGACGACGCAGTCGCGGGTGGGGGCCCGATCTACGTCCCGGGCTTCATCGACGTCCACGTGCACGGCTGGGGCGGCCACGACGCCACCGGCGACGCAGACGCCCTGTCGGGGATGGCGCGGGCGCTCCTGCGCCGAGGCGTCACCTCGTTCCTGCCCACCGCGCCGACGCTCCCGTTCGACGAGCTGCCCCGGTTCGCGGACCGGGTCCGCGCGTGGACGCCGGAGGCACCCCCCGACGGCGCGCAGCCGCTCGGGTTCAATCTCGAGGGGCCGTTCCTCGCGCGGGCGCGCAAGGGGGCTCACGAGGCTTCGCTCCTGCGCGAGCCCGCCGGCGTGGACGCTGCCTTCCTGGACCCGCTGCTCGACGGTCTCCGGATCATGACCGTCGCCCCGGAGCTGCCGGGGGCGCTCGAGCTCATCGCGCGCCTGGCGGCCGAGGGCGTCGCCGCGTCGCTCGGACACTCGCAGGCGACGCTCGAGCAGGCACGGGCCGGCTATGCCGCGGGGGCGCGGACCACGACCCACCTGTTCAACGCCATGACCGGCGTCGACCACCGCGCGCCCGGCCTCGCGGTCGCGGCCCTCGGCGAGGACGCGGCCTACGTCGAGCTCATCGCGGATGGCATCCACGTGCACCCGGCGCTGTGGCCGCTGGTCGCGCGATCCAAGCCGCAGGATCGGCTGCTGCTGATCTCGGACGCGCTCCCGGTCGCGGGTTCCGCCTCCGGGCGGGGGCGGATCGGCGCGCTCGAGGTCGAGGTCCAGGACGGCCGGGCGGTTGTCGCGGGCACGGAGACGCTCGCGGGTTCGGTCATCGCGCTCGATACGGCCGTGCGAAACGTGGCGGCCGGCCACGGCCTTCCCGCCGCGATCCGAGCGGCGGCCGGGAATCCGGCGGCCCTGCTCGGCGCGGACGATCGCGGCCGGCTCGTGGTCGGCGGGCGTGCCCACCTCGTCGAGCTCGACGAGGACCTCCGGGTCCGCCGCGTCACGCGCGGCAACGGCTGGATCGAGGGAGCCGGCTAGGATCCGCCGCCCTGGCGATGGCGGCCCCGAATCAGCGACGGGTTCGCGATCGCGCCGTCGCGTACCCGGGCGAGCGCCGCCGAGACGTTACGGCCAGCACCAGGCCGGTCATCGCGACCAGCGCGCCGATGACGAGCAGCGCTGCGTTGCCCGAGGTCATCGGGCCGCCCACGGTGATCGTGTCGGTCGACGGAGGGGTGACACCGCCGCGGTTCGGCTTCTGCTGTGCCGGCTTCTGCCCGCTGCCGTTGCCACCGCCGTTGCCGCCGGTGTCGGGCGGGGTCTTGGTCGCGCACACGGTGCCCGTGAGCAGGGTGTCGAGCGGGAAGTCGATCGCGGGGACGGCGCCCTCTGCCGGAATCGTGACCTGGACCTGCCCGCTGGGCGTGGTCGAGGTGATGCAGCCGTCCTTGTCGGGCTTGGAGGTCGTGGTCCCGCCGGTGCCGTTGACCTCGAGGATCGCGCCGGGCTCCACGTCGACCTGCAGCGCCCAGGCGCCGTTCTCGTCGGTGGTGGTAGCGAGGATCTGGTCGCTGCCCTGGACGAGGACGGTGACCTCGGCGCCGGCGGCGGGGTTTCCGTCGAGCGTGACGGTGCCCCCGACATCCGTCGTCGCGGCGAGCGCCGTGGCGGGCAGCACGAGGGTGAGCGTGAGTGCGGCTGCCACGATCAGGCGGAGTCGCGACATCGTGATGGTGGACCTCCCGGCGGTGACGATCGGCGCCACGGTAGTACCTTCGGCGGCGGCCCACAACGAATGGGCCAGCGATACGGTGCGCCTCAGCACCGTTCCAGCGCCATACGGACGAGTGCCTATTCCGGTCTGCGAGGATCCGGTGCGGTTCAGGCCGGAGCGGGGCCGTAAGGCTCGCTGACGCTCCAGCCGCCGTCCACGGCGATCACCTGGCCCGTGACCATCCGGCTCTCGTCGGACAGCAGGTGGAGTGCGACCGGCGTGACCGCGTCGGCGTCGATGGGGCCGCCCGCGAGCGGCTGCTTGGCGCCGAGATACGCCGTGATCGCGGGATCCTCCTGCGCGCGTCGGCTCATGGGGGTCGCAATCAGGGACGGCGCGATGGCGTTGACCCGGATCCCGAGTGGGGCGTATGTGGCGGCCGCGGAACGCGCGAGCCCTTCGATCGCCCCCTTGCTCGCCGCGTACGCGTGGGTCCCGAAGTGCTCGGGCGCGGGCCGGGTCGCGAGCACGCTCGACATCAGGAGGATCACGCCGCGCCGCCCGCCCGAGTCCCGCTCCTGGTCGCGCATCCGGGTGATCGCGGCGCGCGCGACGAGGAACTGGCTCGTGGCGTTGGCCGACAGCACGGTCTCCCAGCCCTCGAGGGTCGCCTCGTGGAGCGGCCCGTCTCCGAACCGGCGTCCGCTGATCCCGGCCACGCTGTACACGGCGTCGAGGCGACCGAACCGTGCGTCGAAGGCGTGGAACGCCGCCTCGACCTCGGCCTCCCGCCGGAGATCGGCGGCGTGCGACGCGAACGCCCCACCGGCATCCAGCTCGCGTTCGAGCTCCGCCAGGTGCGCGGCAGTGCGGGAGACGGCGAATACCGAGCCGCCTTCGGCGACGATCGCGCGTGCCGCGGACGCGGCCATCCCGGTGGACCCCGTGACCAGCACGTGCCGGCCCGCGAACCGATGGCGCCGGCCGGGGAGATCTTCACTCATCGGGCGACCGCCGCCTCGAGGGGATCGAGCAGGGCGCCGCCCGCGAGGAGCCGTTCGCGCAGCAGGGCCGGATCAACGGCCCGCGGGACGGAGCGGGCGACCGAGGCGAGCGCGGCGGCCGTGCCGGCTGCCTGGCCCATCGCCATGCAGGTCGCCATCGACCGCGCCGACGCATGCGCGTCGTGCGTCGCGGAGAAGCACCGCCCCGCGACGAGCAGGCCGTCCACGCCCGACGGCAGCAGCGACCGGTACGGGATCCCGTACACGCCGCCCTCCGCGACGTACTGCCAGCGGGTGTCGGCACCCCCGCCGTGCTCCTCGATCGGGGCGCCGCACAGCGCGATCTCGTCGTCGAACCGCCGCCCCACCAGGACGTCGTCGCGGGTCAGGCGGTAGTCGCCGTGGACGCGCCGGCTCTCGCGGACGCCGATGGCGGGCGAGGTGGCGACGACCGCAGATCGCTCGAAGCCGGGTACGCGGTCCCGCAGGAAGCGGTGGTACTCGCGCACCTGGAGCCGGCCCTCGACCTCGGCGCGGGTGAGCTGCTCGGGATCGGTGGCGTCGACGTTCGGGATGCGGGTCATGTGGATGAGCGCCACGCCCTCGTGCGGCGTGCGATGCCACGACCCCTCGACGCGCGGGAGGCGGTACTCCCCGGACGCGGCGGCATCCGCCATGAGCGCCCACAGCTCCTGCTTCGGCACGGCCTTCGCGCGCTCGATGTCGACGTTCGCCACCGTGAACAGCGTCGACAGCGACTGGATCGTCTGACCGTCGGACGGGGCGTCGTGCGGGACGCCGGCCATCGCGCACAGGTCGGCATCGCCGGAGGCGTCGACGAAGACGTCGGCCTCCAGCCATCGCTCGCCGCCCTTGTTCCACAGCCGGATGCCTCGCAGGCGTCGGTCCTCGTCCAGGCGGACCCCCGTCGCCCACGTGTGGAGCAGCAGCTCCACGCCGGCCTCCTCCGCCAGGCGCTCCCACAGGACCTTGAGCGCCTCCATGTCGTACGTGACCCCAGTCCCCGCGCCGTACGTGTTCGGGCGCTCGAAGGCGACGCCGTCGGCGGTGAGCCGCTCCACGACCTCCCACCCGAGGCCGCCG
>DASSRG010000075.1:0-11855 GCA_035701885.1 Candidatus Limnocylindrales bacterium | reverse complement strand
GACGCGTTCGCGTTCGCCATCGCGGCCGGTGGGTCGAATCTCAAGTTCCCAGAGCATCACGCACCTGTTTGCCTTCGGAAAGCCAGCGGAAGAGGCCGTCGGTGTCGCCGGATTCGAGCAGACGGCGGAACTCATCGAGCCAGCCGGTGAGCCTGCCGAGGGCAGCGAGGACCTCCGCACGATTCGCCTGAAAGATCGCGGTCCAGAGGGCCGGGTCGCCGCCGGCGATGCGGGTCGTGTCGCGCCAGCCGCCGGCCGCGAGCGCAGCGGCATCGGGCCAGTCCGCGGCGGGCACGGAAGCCGTGCCCGCGACCGCCTCGACGAGCGCGACCGACGCGAGCAGCGGCAGGTGGCTGATCGCCGCCACGAGCCGGTCGTGCCGCGCGGCGTCGAGCTCGACGGGCCGCGCACCACACGCGACGGCGAGCGACCGGACCGCCGCCGAGTCCCCGCCGCGCACGGACTCCGTCACGACCCACGGCCGATCGCGGAACAGCGCGGCATCCGCCGCGGCGAACCCGGTCACCTCGCGGCCGGCCATCGGGTGCCCGCCGACGAACGGGATGCCGGCCCGCTCGGCGGCCGCCGTGATCGCGGCCTTCGTCGATGCGACGTCCGTGACGGTCGCGACTGCCCCCAACGACGCTCGCCACGGCCCGCCCAGCCGCCCGACGAGGTCGATGCACGCCCGCGGGGGTCCCGCGAGCACGACGAGGTCGGCGCCATCGATCGCCGTTTCCGGGTCGTTCGCGATCCGGTCCAGCACGCCGTCCGCGCGGGCGGCGCGGGGACCGTCGCCGGACGGCGTCCAGGCGACGAGCTCGGCGTCGGCATAGGCGGCCGGGGACCCCGGGGCCCGCAGCGCGCGCGCCACCGACCCGCCGATCAGCCCGAGGCCGAGGAACGCGATCCGCATCGAGGCGATTATCGGCGACGGACCGGTGCCGGCACGGGGATCCCGGGCAGGGAGCGCATCGACGAAGGGGGTAGACTCGGGATCGAGGCCTGCCCGCCGCGAGTCCCCTTTCGGGCGGGTCCCAGGGAGAGGCACCGCTCGTGTCGTCGAACGACCAATCGGGGGACGGCGCCGCACGAGACGACGGCTCCGCGACCCGCTCCGACAGCCCCGCCACGCCCTCGAGCACGCGCCCGGTCCGCGTCCTGCTCGTCGACGACCACCGGCTGGTGCTCGAATCCCTTGCCCGCGTGCTCGACGAGGAGCCCGACATCAACATCGTCGGGACCGCGACGACGGTCGCCGAGGCCAAGGAGGTCGCCCGGGAGCCCGTCGACGTCGTCCTGATGGACTACCGGCTGCCCGACGGCACCGGGGTCGAGGCGACCCGGACGATCAAGGCGCGCTGGCCGGGGTCGCGGATCATCATGCTCACGGCGGTCGACGACGACGAGACGATCCTCGAGTCGATCCAGGCGGGCGCCGACGGCTACCTGACGAAGGACAAGGCGATCCACGACGTCGTCACGACGGTCCGGGCCGCGAACGCCGGCGCCACGCTGCTCCCGCGCGAGATGATCGTCACCATCGCCAAGCGCGTCGCGGAGTCGCGCGACCGCCAGGCCGAGCGGACGCCCGTCGAGGCGCTCACCCCGCGGGAGCTCGAGGTGCTCAAGGCGCTCGTCGAGGGCCTCAGCACGCCCGAGATCTGCGAGCGGCTCGTGATCACCCCGAACACGCTCCGGACGCACGTCCAGAACATCATGGGCAAGCTCCACGTGCACTCCAAGCTCGAGGCCGTGGCGTTCGCCCTCCGGCACCGGCTCGTGGAGCCGCCGCGCGCCTGACGCGGCCTCGCTGCGAGCGCCGATCGCCTACTGCGGCGCGCGCCTCCGGACCACCCGTCGCTCGGCGACCCGCCGCTCACCGCTGCCCGCGGGCGGGCCGGGGTTGTCGGCCGGGTTCTGCCGTCGCACGACCGTGCGCCGGTCGACGAGCCGCCGCTCGACCTCGAGGAAGGCGCCGCAGCGCGGGCAGCGGCGCTCCTCGGCGAACAGGGCCTCGATCGGGGCCACGGTGTAGACCTGGCGGCCGCACGCGCGGCAGGCAAGCTTCGACACGGCGCGAGTCTAGCGGGCGACAACCGGGGTCCGTGGCGCGGATGTGCCAGCCGGCCACACCCGATTACGGTCGATGACGGATGCGATGGACGAGGCTCGCAACCATGATCGGGGCGGCGCGCCGAACAGGCGCCCCGGTCACACGGGCAGGTGGCCGCGGCGGGTCGTCCCATCCCCTGGGGCGGCCCGCCCTTCGCGTCGCGGGACGATCAACCGGCTAGACCTGCGGCAGCGCGGCGAGCGCCTCCTCGACCTTCTCCGCGGGGTACTCGTAGTCCTCGAGCTGACCGGCGAGGTACTTCTCGTAGCTCGCCAGGTCGAACGCCCCGTGGCCCGAGAGGTTGAACAGGATCACGCGGGACTCGCCGCGCTCCTTCGCCTCGAGCGCCTCGTCGACGGCGACCTTGATCGCGTGGGTGCTCTCGGGCGCGGGCAGGATTCCCTCGGTCCGCGCGAACTGGATCCCGACCTCGAACGCGGCGCGCTGGTGGACGCTCCGCGCGTCGATGAGGCCCTGGTCCTTCAGCAGCGACACGAGCGGCGCCATGCCGTGGTACCGCAGCCCGCCCGCGTGGATCGCCGGCGGGATGAACGACGAGCCCAGCGTATGCATCTTGACCAGCGGGGTCATCTGGCCGGTGTCGCCGAAGTCGTACGTGTAGACGCCGCGGGTCAGCGACGGTGCCGCTTCGGGCTCCGCCGCGATCACGCGGTAGCTCCCCTCGCCGCGGAGCTGGCGCCCGACCCACGGGAACGACAGCCCGGCGAAGTTCGAGCCGCCGCCCGCGCAGGCGATGACCACGTCGGGCTCCTCGCCCGCCATGCCCATCTGCTCGATCGACTCCTGCCCGATCACCGTCTGGTGGAGCAGCACGTGATTGAGCACCGAGCCCAGGCTGTACTTCGTGTCGTCGCGGGTAGCTGCGTCCTCGACGGCCTCCGAGATCGCGATGCCCAGCGAGCCCGGGGAGTCCGGCGTCTCGGCGAGCACCCGCCGGCCGTAGTTGGTGTCCGGGCTTGGGCTCGCGACGATCTGCGCCCCGTAGGTCTCCATCAGCATCCGGCGGTATGGCTTCTGGTCGTAGCTCGCTCGGACCTGGTAGACCTTCACCTCGAGGCCGAAGAGGGCCCCCGCGAACGCGAGCGCGCTCCCCCACTGGCCGGCGCCCGTCTCGGTCGCCAGGCGGGTGACGCCCTCCTGCTTGTTGAACCACGCCTGCGGGATCGCGGTGTTCGGCTTGTGCGAGCCCGCCGGGGACACGCCCTCGTACTTGTAGTAGATGTGGGCCGGCGTATCGAGCGCCGCTTCCAGGCGATGGGCGCGGTACAGCGGCGACGGCCGGTAGAGCTGGTAGGCCTCGCGCACCGGGCCAGGGATCTCGACCTCGCGGTCCCCGCTGACCTCCTGGAGGATCAGCGCCATCGGGAACAGCGGCGCGAGGTCCGCGGGGCCGATCGGCTGGCCGGTCCCGGGGTGGAGCACCGGCGCGGGCGGCACGGGCAGGTCCGCGGCGATGTTGTACCAGGCCGTCGGGATCCGCTCTTCGTCGAGGATGAACTTCGTCCGGCGGATGCTGCTGATGGCCATCGGGCGGGCCTCCGGTGGGGGTGACGTGACGGGGGTTCCGCAGCCTAGCGCCTCGGCACGCGGCGGATCAACCCGGTTGCGCTCGGAGCTCGACGATGTCGACCGGCTCGTGGCGTGGCGGTCCCCCACCCAGGATGCTGCGGTACACGACGACGCGGTCCGCCCGGAAGCTCGTCGACCATCCGCCAGCCGCAACCTCGAGCGCCTGGGACACCAGCAGCCCGTCGGTCTTCGACGAGGCGTCGGTCCGGGCGACCGTGAGGTGCGGCGAGAACGGCCTCGCGTCGGCGGGCCAGCCGAGCGGCACCATCGCCCGCGTCACGGCCTCCGAGAGCCCGGCCAGCGACCCGGCACCGTCGGCGATCCCCAGCCACAGCGTCCGGACCTTGCCGCCGTGCGGCGGGAACGCGCCGGCGCCTGCGAGGCGGACGTCGAACGCCGGCTCGCGGGCGACCGCGTCCCGGACCGCCAGGGCGACATCGGGGACGAGCTCCGCGGGCGTGTCGCCCAGGAAGCGCAGCGTCACGTGGAGCGTATCGGCGCGGACCCAGCGCGGCGCCCGGTCGAATGTCAGCGTCCGGAGCGGCGCGAGGAGCTCGTCCACGTCGCGGCGCGCGGCCTCGGGAACGTGGACCGCGACGAACAGGCGCTCCACGCCCCGGTCACGCACGAACGGACCTGCGGCGCGTCCCCGGCTGACGCGCGACCCGTCGCGGGCCGCACACTGGTGCGTGCATGATTCCCGCGCTCATCTGGGGCTTCGTCGGTGCGGCCTCGCTGCTCATCGGAGCCATCGTCGCGCTTCGACGCCCGCCGTCCCAGCGGATCGTCGGCCTCATCATGGGGTTCGGCGCGGGCGTGCTGATCAGCGCCCTGTCGTTCGAGCTCGTCGGCAAGGCGGCGATCATCGAAGGCGGGCTCGGCGGCATCACGCTCGGTCTGTACGCCGGCTGCGCGGTGTTCGCGATCGGCGACCGGCTGCTCCAGCGGTGGGCCGGTCCGGGCGTCGACGACCCCGCGACCGAGGAGGCGGGCAGCGGGCTGTCGCTTGCGCTCGGGGCGCTCCTCGACGGCGTGCCGGAATGCATGGTCCTGGGCCTGACGATCCTGCAGGGCGGCCAGATCGGGCTGTCGATGCTTGTCGCGGTGTTCATCTCCAACCTGCCCGAGGGCATCGCCGCCACCGTCACCCTGCGCCGCTCGGGGTGGCCGGAGGCGAGGGTCATCCGGACGTGGGCCTTGATCGTGGTCGCGTGCGGCCTCGCGAGCCCCGCCGGGTACCTGCTGCTGGGCAGTGCGTCGCCGTGGACGATCGCGGTCATCTTCTCGTTCGCCGCCGGCGCGATCCTGACGATGCTCGCGACGTCCATGATGCCGACCGCGTACCGGCTGGCCGGGCGGTCGGTCGGGCCGCTGACGGTCGCGGGCTTCGCGCTCGCGTTCGCGATCAACTGGGTGGCGGGCTGAGGGCGACGCGCGACGCGAGAAGCCGCGGCGCGAGGACGCCGAGGAGGAGCGCGAGCATGGCGCCGATCGCGGTCTCGACGAGCCGCTCGGTGTAGGTCGCTTCGAACGCGCTCGACCCGGACAGGCCGGCCATCAGCAGGACGACCAGGCCCGTGCCACCAGAGCTGAGGTACCAGGTCGAGGTCCGTGTGCCCACGATCAGGGCGAGCGCCAGCGCAACGACGATCGCGATGCCGATGGACGACGGGTCGAGCCACATCACGGCCGCGGCGGCCGTGATCCCGAGGAACGTCGCGACGACGCGCTCGATCGAGCGGCGGGCGGTGAGGTCGGGTGCTGGTCGCATGATCAGGAGCGCCGCCCCCGCCGACCACGCGACGTGGACGAAGCCGACGACGAAGCCGATGGAGAGACCCATGGCGCCGGCGAGCGCGAACAGGACGGCGTACGGCCTCGGGTCGCGGGTCGCGGTGGGCCGGTGCGCGACTGCGGTCGTCGCGGCGGGCGCGTTCGCCGCCGGCATCGGCGGCGGGGCGGCCGGCGCCGGCGACGTCGGCGGAGCCGTCCTCGGGGCGGGCCAGAACGTCGTCACGATCGTCGCCCACAGGCCACCCGCGAGGAACGTCGCGGCGAGCACCAGACCCGCGGGCACGGGATGGTTCATGCCCAGCGCGAATGCCGGGACGACGAGCGCCGGCACGAGGCGGGCAAGCGGACCGCGGCTCGCGTTGATGACGGCCGCATAGGCGAGCGCCGCGAGGGCGACGACCGCGACGACCGGCCACGCGACGACCGTCGCTCCCAGCGCATACGCGCCCGCGAACAGCAGCGCCCCGACGAACAGTCGAGGCCTCGCGGCGCGCCGCGACGGGACGCCGAGGAGCGCCACGCACAGCGTGCCGAGGACGAGCGCGCAGCCGAGCCCGACGTCCCACAGCGCGGCGACGACGGCCCCGGGGATCGCGCAGGCGAGCCCGCGGAGCGCCTCCGAGCGGTCCCAGGCGACGCCGGGGGCGATCATCTCGCCTTGCTAGCGCCCTTCCGAGGCGTACACGGCGGGCAGGTCATTGCCGGGCTGGTAGGCCATCAGCGGGGCGAGGTCCGCGCCGCGGATCACCCCGTTCGCGTGGTACCAGAGCCCGAACGCATCGATCGAGCTGCCGTCCGCGAACGTGCACGGAATCATGACGACGAACACCGGCTGGCTCGGGTCGGTCCAGCCACCGCCGGCCGCGGAGTTGCCGAAGTACGTCGCGCCGTCGAAGTCGTTCTGGCAGGAGTACTCCGCCGGGTTCGCGCTCGCCTGCGGCGGGGAGGTCGTCCTGATCCGCGACAGGTAGGCGATCGCGGCGAGCGTCGGCGTCTCGCTGGACAGCGTCGTCAGGTCGACCGAGATCCGGGTCTCGCTGTCGCCCGTGCCGTCGGTGAACTCGCAGAACGTCTGCGTCGTCGCGAGCAGGAGCCACGCGGACTCGTCCTGGTTCGTGTTCCAGGCCGCCCGGCGCGGGGTCAGGATGCCGCCCTTGTCCGTGCAGTACTGCTCCGCGGAGCTCGTCCCGCCCGAGGCGGGGGATGCCTCGGCGGTCGGGCTCTCGCTCGCCGACGCCTCGGTCGCGAGCGCGGATTCGGCGGCGGCCGATGCCGCGGCGACGAGCGACGGGCGGATCGAGCCCTCGGCGAGCTGGCCGGTCGTCGAGCCACAGCCGGTGACGACGACGACGGCGAGGACGACGATGGCACCGAGCCGGCGCGCGAGGCGAGATCGCGGTGATCGCATGGGCGTACTGGGTCCCCGAGCGGCTGAAATTGCGCGAGGATCGTACGCGGGCGGAACGGGCGCCAACCGCGTCGTCGCGAACACGCGAGGCGGGAGTCAGCCCGACGCGAACCGCTCGCGATCCTCGACCAGGATCCGGCGCGCCTCGGTCTCGTCCCGCCAGCCCACGACCTCGACGTCCTTCTCCTCGAGCAGCTTGTACGTCTGGAAGAAGTTCTCGATCTCGACGAGGCGATGCGGCCGGACCTGGTCCAGCCGCTCCACGTGCTGCTGGTGCGGGTCACCGAGCGCGACGCACAGCACCTTGAAGTCGAAGCCCTTCTCGTCGCGCATCTCGAGCCCGCCGATCGGGCGCGCCCAGACGTGGCAGCCGGTGAACGTCGGCTCGTCGATCAGCAGCAGGATGTCGGTCGGATCGCCGTCGCCCGACAGCGTGCCGACCGTATAGCCGTAGTCGAAGTTGTAGAACACGGCCGACGACAGGACGCGGTCCAGGCGGAATACGCCCGCCTTGGCGTCGAACTCGTACTTGTTGCGGCTCCCTCGCGGGATCTCGACGACGACCTCGATGACGTCCGGATACGGGTGCGCTGCCATGCCCGAACCATACCGCGCGGCTCGGCGCCGTTCGCGCGCGCCGCGCCGCGACCCCGCCCTCGCCACGCCGACCGTGGGCCGAGCGCACCTGCCGTCGCACACCGCGACGAATCGAGCGCTCACCGCGCGACAGGTGGTATCAACCTGCCTCGGCACGCCACGCGCGACGCGCCCAGCGCACCGGTCATCCCGCCCTGCGACCGTAGAAGCGCTGGAGGCACGGAGGCGGAGCGGCAGCCCAGGCAGAAGGCGGCGGCTCGGGCGTCGTCAGGGCAACACCGGACAACGCCGGAGGCAGCGCGAACCGCGCCGCCGCCGTCAGTCGTTGTAGAGGCGTTCCTCGATCAGCTTCTCCTGCACCGTCCGGCCATTCGGATCGAAGCAGGAGAACTCGAAGTGCTTCTCGTATTCGAGGTCCACCGCGTCCTGCCCACCACGGTTCTTCTCGACCGAGACGATGACCCAGTCGCGGAACCGCTGTGCCTGGTACGGGTTGAACTCGATGTTGACCTTGGCGACGATCTGGTACTTCTCGTTGAGGATCAGGATGATGTCGGCCTCGTAGTTGATCGCCGACGAGCCGCGCAGGTGGTAGTTGCGCAGCCGCGAGGCCTTGAGGCCCTCCTTGTCCGCCGCGACGATCGAGATCATCGGGACGTCCTCTGCGAGCGCGACGTCCTTGAGACCGTTCACCACGTACGTGACCTTCTCGGTCTCGTTCACGGGCTCCGGAATCACCGGGACCTTCTGCAGGTAGTCGACGACCACGAGCAGCCGGCGGTCGCCCGACAGCTCCTTGTGCTGGCGGATGAGCTGGCGGATGCCGTCGATGGTCGACGCGGTCTGCGTGCCGCGGAGGAGGAACAGGTTCTGGCCGTAGCGCGCGATCCGGTCGAGCGACGGACGGAGGCGAGGGTTCGCCGCCAGGGCTGCGGCGCCACCACCCTCGGCCATCCATGTGCCGAGGATCTCCTTGCGCACGTCCGTGATCTTGATCGCGCCCGTCTTGTGGGGGAGGTGCGCGAGCGCGCTCTCCGCGGCGATCAGCCGGTTGAGCAGGTACAGCTCGTCGTGCTCGTAGCAGATGTACAGGACGTTGGCCTGGCCGCCCGACGCGACGTTGCGTGCCATCTGGAGCGCCATCGTCGTCTTGCCGGTGCCCTGCGCGCCGCCGATGAGCAGCAGCTCACCCGCGCGGAGCCCGCCGCCGATCGTCTTGTCCAGCGGTGTGAACCCGAGCGGCACCGGCTGGTATTCGCCCACCCGTCCGCTCGTGACCTTCTCGTTGAGGTCGACCAGCACCTCGATCGCCGAGCGGGGCGCCATGCTTCCGTTCGGGCCGTCGAGCCGCCACGTGGCCTTCGGCGCAGCCCCCGTCTCCGTCGTCACGTTTCTTGTCGTCCTCCGCCAGTGATCGGTCTGTGGCGCATGCTAGCACCGGGATTCGCGCCGCCAGTGACCCGATGGTCCCGGCCCCGGGCAGGTACGCGGTGCGTGTGGACGCGCCTCGCGCTACTCGCCGTCGCGTGAGATGGCGGCGATCTCGTCCCACAGCCGGACGATGACCCGCGTGCCCCGCTCGAAGTTGTCGAGGTCCAGCCACTCGTTCGGCGCGTGCGCGTTGCACGCGGGCTGGGCGAACCCGAGCAGCACCACCGGCAGGCCGAGCTGGCTCGTGAACGCGGCCGTGACCGGGATCGAGCCACCCTCGCGGATGTACACGGGATCGACGCCGTAGATCGCGCGGATCGCGCGCGCGGCGGCCTGGGTCACCGGGTGGTCGGTGTGGGTGTGGCTCGGGTCGCCACCGTGGAGGTACGTCGTCGTGACGGTGACGCCGACGGGCGCGATGTCCGCGACGTAGCGCTGGAGCGCGCTGAACACCTTCTGCGGATCCTGGTGCGCGACGAGGCGGCACGACAGCTTCGCGTGGGCGTGGGCGGGGATGATCGTCTTGGCGCCGTCCCCGGTGAACCCGCTCCACATGCCGTTCACGTCGAGCGTCGGCCGGGAGCCCTTGTTCTCGAGGATCGTCCAGCCGGACTCGCCGACGAGCTGCGTGACCGGGATCGCCTCGCGATACGCGTCCTCGTCGAACGGCAGGGCGGCGAGCGACTCGCGATCGCCCTCGCTGAGCGGCTCGACGTCGTCGTAGAAGCCCGGGATCCGGATCCGGCCGTCCGGGCCCTTGAGCGCGGCGATGATCGTCGCCAGTGCGTTGGCCGGGTTCTGGACCGTCCCGCCGTACATCCCGGAGTGCAGGTCGACCGGCGCGAGCTCGACGTCGATCTGGGCGTACATGATCCCGCGCAGCCCCACCGTGATCGCCGGCAGATTGCCCTCGAAGAACCCGGTGTCGCTGATGATCGCGTAGTCGGCGGCGAGCTTGTCCCGGTTCGTGTCGATCCAGGTGTAGAGGCTCTCCGAGCCGAACTCCTCCTCGCCCTCGAACACGAAGGTCAGGTTCACGGCGGGGGTCCGCCCGGCGGCGCGCATCGCCTCGAGCGCCGACAGGTGCATGACCAGCTGGCCCTTGTCGTCGGCGACGCCGCGTCCGACGAACCGTCCGTCGCGCAGGAACGGCTCCCAGGGCGCGGTCTCCCACAGCTCCACGGGATCGACCGGCTGGACGTCGTAGTGGCAGTAGACGAGTGCCGTGGGCGCGCCCTCCGCCTCGTGGATCCGCCCGTAGACGATCGGGTGGAGCGCGGTCTCGACGACCTCGACGTCCGTGGCCCCGAGCCCTCGAAGACGCTCCGCCACCCACTCGGCCGCGTTGCGCATGTCTCCCGCGTGCTCCGGCTGGCAGGACACGCTGGGGATACGCGCGAACTCGAGCAGGGCCTCCGCACGGGCCTCTCGCGACGCGTCCAGCGCGGCCTCGATGTCGAGGTCGATGGGCGTCGCTTCGGGCGCGGGGAACGTCTCGGTCATCGGGTCTCCAGGTGGGCGGTCGTCGGGCAGATCGTAGCGCGACCGGCGCCGATCGCGATCGGACCGGCCCGCTCGCGGGGCTTAACGATCGAAGGACGGACCGGATGGTCCGTCCTTCGGGTGGGTACTGGGTTGGGGCCGCGTCAGGCCGGCTGCGGGGAGGGGTTCGGCGGGTTGGGGGCCGGGGCCGTCGGGCCGGGCGACGTGCCGCCGTCGGTGCCCGGGGCGATGACCCGCGGGATGCCCGCGTGGCGCTCCGGCTTGGGCGGCAGATCGTCGAACAGCTTCTCGAACTCCGGCGAGTCGACGGTCTCCTCGGCGACGAGCTTCTCGGCCAGCCGGTCGAGTCGGTCGCGGTGCGTGGTCAGGACCTCGGTCGCCCGCTCGTACGCGCGGTCGATGATCGCCCGGACCTCCTCGTCGATCTGCATCGCGACGTTGTCCGAGTAGTTGCGCTGCTCGCCGATCTCGCGGCCGAGGAACACGAGCTCGTCGCGCTTCCCGAACGAGAGCGGGCCGAGCTTGTCGCTCATGCCGAACTCGGTCACCATCCGGCGCGCGAGGTCGGTCGCCTTCTCGATGTCATTCGAAGCGCCCGTCGTCGTGTCACCGAACACGAGCCGCTCCGCGACGTTGCCGCCGAGCAGCCCGGCGATCTTGTCCTCGAACTCGGTCTTCGACTGGAGGTAGCGGTCCTCGGTCGGGAGGGCCATCGTGTAGCCGAGGGCCATGCCGCGGCTGATGACGGTCACCTTCGCGACGGGGTCGCACTTCGGAAGGATCCGCTGGACGACGGCGTGACCGCCCTCGTGGTACGCGATGATCCGCTTCTCCTCGTCGGAGATGACGCGGCTCTTCCGCTCCGGCCCGGCGACGATCCGCTCGAGGGCCTCGGAGAACTCGTTCATCCCGACGACCTTCTTGTTGCGCCGGGCGGCGAGGATCGCGGCCTCGTTGACGAGGTTCGCGAGGTCGGCGCCGGAGAAGCCCGGCGATTGCCGCGCGACACCCTCGATGTCGACCGCCTTGTCGAGCGGCTTGCCCTTCGTGTGGACCTTCAGGATCGCCGTCCGGCCCTTCATGTCCGGCCGGTCGAGGATGACCTGGCGGTCGAAGCGGCCCGGGCGGAGGAGCGCCGGGTCGAGGACGTCCGGCCGGTTCGTGGCGGCGACGACGATCACGTTCGTGTTCGTGTCGAAGCCGTCCATCTCGACGAGGATCTGGTTGAGCGTCTGCTCGCGCTCGTCGTGCGAGCCGCCGAGGCCGGCGCCGCGCTGGCGGCCAACCGCGTCGATCTCGTCGACGAAGACGATGCACGGCGAATTGCGCTTGGCCTGGTCGAACAGGTCGCGAACGCGCGAGGCGCCGACGCCGACGAACATCTCGACGAACTCCGACCCGGAGATCGAGAAGAAC
>DASSRG010000074.1:0-11904 GCA_035701885.1 Candidatus Limnocylindrales bacterium | reverse complement strand
GCCGCTCCCTGCCGGGATGAGCCAGCCCTGGATCTCGCGCCCGTCGCTCTGCCACCGGCGCTCGATCGGCGGAATGAGGTCGATCTCGGCCGCAAGCGCATCGTTCAGCGCGCTGAGCGTCGTGGCCTCGGCGGCGGTCTTTCCCGCGCCGGCCGGCACGTCGAAGGTCACGACCTCCGGCAGCTCCGTGCCCGATGAGCGCACCGCGACCACGCGGTCCGACCGCCGCCCGCCCGGGACTGCGTCCCAGCCCGACAGGTAGTGCTCGCCGGTCGTGAGGCGCTCCGGCTCCGACCTGCCGTCCAGCGCCACGCGCCACAGCTCGTACGAGCCCTCGATCGGGGCGGTGAAGAGCACGGCGCGCCCGTCCGCCGTGGGGACGAGCCGCGGCCCCTCCCCAAGCGTCACGTCGCTGTTCATCGCCGAGTCCGGCTTCAGCTCGCTCCGCGCGAGCAGGTCGACGCCGCCCCGCGGCGCCGCGTCCGAGCCGTCTGCGGCGAACCGCCAGATGCCCACCCGATAGCCCACCCGCGGCCACTGGTCGCCGATCGCGAGGATCGACGCGCCGTCCCGGGTCCAGGTCGGGAACAGGAACACCGCATCCCCGCCATGCGCCACCAGCGTGACCTCGCCCGTCGCGACCTCGACGACCCAGATCGCCCGCCGCTCCTCGAGATCGGGGTTCCGGCGCCGGTTGGCCGCGAACGCGATCCGGGTGCCGTCGGGCGACCAGGCCGGGTGCTCCTCCGGCGTCGGGCCGGACACGAGCGGGCGGGCCGAACCCGTCGCCACGTCGACCAGCCATAGGTGCTGGTCCTTGTCGTCGGTGAAGCCGATGCCGTTGTACTGGTAGGCGAGCCGGTCGATGAAGCGGTAATCGGAGAGCGGGGTCTCGCCCGGCTTCGGCTTCGCGGGCCGCCCGCGCTTGCGGCGGTCCTCCTCGATCGTCGCACCGAGAGACGCGGTGAGGACCGCGAGCGTGCGTCCGTCCGGCGACCAGGCCAGGTCGGTGACGCCCTTCGGCAGGTCCGTGAGCCGCCGCGCCTCGCCACCGTCCAGGGGCAGCAGGTAGACCTGGAAGCAGTCGTCGCGCTCCTTCGGATCCTTCGGGCGGTCCGGCTCCTCCTCGGCGTACAGGCGACGGTCGCTGATGAACGCGACGGTCGCACCGTCGGGAGAGATCCGCGGCGAGTGATCCCACCGGGCGCCGAGGGTGAGCTGGCGGGCCGGCGCCGAGCCATCGACGGGCGCCGACCAGATGGCCTGGCGATAGCCGTCCTTGCCCACCGACGTCCGCTTGACGCTGAACACGACCCGCGACCCGTCGGGCGACAGGCGTGGCTGGGACGGGACGGCGAGTCGATACAGGTCGTCGGGGCGTGCGGGTCGGGGCACGGGCTCCTCCGGGCGGTGCGGACGGTTGACTGAGGTCGACGTGGCCGGCACCCGGGTGGTGGGCGCGTGCGACGATCGCGAAGGTCCGGCCAGTCTATCCCCGCGAGGCGGACGGGCTACCATCGGTCACGCGATGGCCGCCGAGCAGCTCTCCTTCCGGCTCGATCCGGCGCTTCCCGCCCCGGGTGCCGTCGCGCCGATGTGGCCCGTGCCGCGGCCCGATCCGTTCGACTCACCGGATCACCTGTTCGAGCCGACCTGGGGCGGCCACCGCGTCCTCGTCTTCGTCGGGCCGGCCGAGCTGCCCGGGACCGGCGACGTCCGGCTGGTGGACCCGACCGGCCTGGACCTCGCGCCCCGGTTGCCCGAGCTGTCGGGCCTCGCCGTCCGCGTCGCGGCCCGGTCCGCGGTCCTCGACGGCGAGCTGGTCGTGGTGGACGCCGCCGGCCGGGCCGACGACGATGCGCTGCGCACGAGGCTCAACGCCGGCGAGGGCCGCCCGGTCGCGCTGCTCGTGTTCGACATCCTCCACGTCGACGGCGTGTGGCTGCTCCGGACGCCGCTGGAGAAGCGACGCGCGACGCTCCGCAAGGCGCTCCGCCCCGGCGACGAGGTGGTCGTGGTCCCGGCGATCGCGGGTGAGGGCCGCGCGCTGCACGACGCCGTGTCGTCGCAGGGCATCGCCGGGGTGCTGGCGAGGCGTCGGACGTCGCCGTACCTCCCGGGCGTTCGAAGCCGGCTGTGGCGATCGATCAACGCACGCGAGGCGGGTTCGACGACCGCCCCCGAAGATGCCGCCGAAGGGGCGACCGATGACGGCGGGGGCGGCACGGCACCGGTCCTCGCGCTGTTCCGGCGGCTCCCGTTCGACGACGATCCCGAGGCCGAAGGGTGACCGACGGGCCCGCGACGACCTACCCGCGAAGCGTGCGGAGGAACAGCCCGATCGTCGGCGGCTGGCCGTACAGCAGGACACCTGCCCGGTAGACGCGGATCGCGAGGATCGTGACCAGCGGGACCGTCGCGGCCAGCAGGCCCACGGACAGCATCACCTCCCACGGCTCCACCCGCCCGACCGAGAGCCGCGCCATCATCACGAACGGGCTCCACAGCGGCACGTACGAGGCGAACCGGATCACCGGCCCCGTTGCGCCGGTGAGCGCGACGACCGCCGGGAAGTAGCCGAGGATCGCGGGGATCGACAGGGGCAGCGCGATCGTCTGGAGGTCCTCGGCCCGGCTGAGCAGCGAGCCGGCGCCGGCGTAGAGCGCCGCATAGAGCCCGAACCCGAGCGTGAAATACACGAGGAACGCACCGAGCAGCGCGGGCGACAGCCCGGCCAGCGACGGCGCCGCACCCTGGTCGGGACCCAGCACCTGGTTCCCGATCTCACCCGACGCGAGCAGGATCACGACGGCGGGCAACAGCACGAGCATCACCTGGGTCAGCCCCGCGACGCCGATCCCCAGGATCTTGCCGACGACGAGCTGCGGCGCGGTGGCTGCCGAGATCAGCAGCTCCATGACCCGGCCGGCCTTCTCTGCCACGACGCCGGACGCGACCCACAGCCCGTAGAACACGAGCGTCAGGAACGACAGCACGACGAACACGATCCCGACGATCCGGCGGCTCGCGTACTCGGCCGGGTCGATCGTCGCGTCACCGCCCGGGCCGCCCGAGATGCCGGGGTCCACGAGCGAGAACTTCGGCACGACGAAGCCTTCGGTCGCCTCGGGGTTGGACGCGCTCCAGTCGAGCACGCCGACGCCCAGCGCGCCGACCTGGAGCAGCTGCGCGCGGTCCTGCGGCAGGCCGCCGATGCTGAGGGCGGTGATCTCGACGCCGCCGGTCGTGCCCCGCTCGACCGTCAGCGCCCCCGCCACCGCGCCGTCGACCACGAGCCGCCGGGCGACGGCCGGATCGTCCATGCGCTCGAACACGAACGGGACGGCGCCCGCGTCGTCGGTGCCGGCCTGGTTCAGGAACGTGTCGAGGACCGAGATCGTCCGGTCCGCGAGCGCGGGATCCGACGAGACGACGACAACTCGGGTGACCGTCGCGCGGTCCGCGAGGCGCACGCCGACCGGGATCAGCGCGATGACCGTGGCGAGTCCCACCAGCAGCAGCGTCGAGAACACGAACGCCCGCGAGCGCACCCGCTCGATGTACTCCCGGCGAGCGATGAGGACGGCGTTACCGGCGCCGCCCGAGCCCTCGGTCCGCCCGACGGGTCCGCCGACGCCCGTCACGCGGCATCCTCCGAGGCACCGACGGTGGTCGCTCGCCCGGTCGCACCCGGGTCGGCCGGCTCGGGCGCGAGGTGCGCCTCCTCGTCCGCGGGCCGGCCGACGTGGTCGATGAACACCTGCTCCAGGGTCGGATCCGCGACCTCGAAGTGGTTGATCCGCGCGCCGGCGGCAACCGCGGCGGCGAGCACCTGCTCGGGTTCCGTCCCGGGATCCAGCTCCACGGACGAGCGCTCGACGCCCGCCTGGATGATCCGCGTGCCCGGCACGCCGGCAAGCCACGGCATCCGGTGATCGTCCGCCGCGGAGATGCGCAGCAGCCGACGCCCCGTCGAGCGGCGCACGTCGCGGAGCGGACCGCCCACCACCATCCGTCCGCGATCGACGATCGCGACCGACTCGCAGAGGGCCTCCGCAACCTCCATCTGGTGGGTCGAGAACACGACCGTACGGCCACGGTCGCGCAGCTCGAGGAAGGCCTCCCGGAGGAGCATCACGTTCACCGGGTCGAGGCCCGTGAACGGCTCGTCCATGAGCATGACCTGCGGGTCGTGGAGGACCGCGGCGATGAACTGGACCTTCTGCTGGTTGCCCTTGGACAGCTGCTCCGCGCGCCGCCCGGCGAGGTCCTCCGCCCGGAACCGGCGCAGCCAGCCCGTCGCCTCGCGCTTCGCCCGCTCCGCGGTCACCCCGTGGAGGCCGGCGAAGAACAGCAGCTGGTCCATCACCTTCATCCGCGGGTAGAGGCCACGCTCCTCGGGGAGGTAGCCCCACGTCGAGCGCGGCAGGCGGTGGCTCTCCACGCCTCGCCAGGTGACCTGCCCCGCGTCGGGCTCCAGGACGCCGAGCGTGATCCGCATCGTCGTCGTCTTGCCGGCGCCGTTCGCGCCGAGGAAGCCGAACACCTGCCCCGGCGGGACCTCGAAGGCGAGGTCATCGAGGGCGACGACGGATCCGAACCGTTTGTGGAGGTGGTCGACGACGAGGGACATCCGGGCCGGAGCATAGCGGCCATCCCCCGATCGGCCACTGGGGGATGGTCCCGAGTGGCGCGGCGATGAAGGTCCGGGTCGGTCTCGCCCGGGCGATGATGCCCACGTGGATGCGGGCTGGGTGGCAGGGCTCGTGGTCGCGCTCGTCGCGGTCTGGATGCTCCTTCTCGTCGTCTTCTGGCTGCTGCGGCCGAAGGACGTGCCCGTCCGCGAGATCCTCCGCGTCATCCCGGACGTCCTGCGGCTCCTGCGTGCACTCGTGACGGACGGCGCGGTGCCGCTGGATGCGCGGCTCGTGCTCATCGGGCTCATCGCATGGATCGTCTCCCCCATCGACCTGATCCCCGAGTTCATCCCGGGGCTGGGGCCGCTGGACGACGTCATCGTCGCGATCGTCGCGATGCGCTACGTGCGGCGGCGGATCGGCTTCGAGGGCATCCGCGTGAGGTGGTCCGGCTCGGACGACGGGCTGCGCCTCCTCGCGCGGGTGATCGGCGAGTGAGCCCGGGGTACGATCGAACGGTGCAGGACGACACCCGGACCATCCCCACGCGCATCGACGCCGACCGCGGCGCCGGGACGCTCCGCCTGGCGTGGGCCGACGGGCACGAGAGCGCGTACGACGCGACGACCCTCCGATGGCTGTGCCCCTGCGCCTACTGCCGCGGAGAGGCAGGCCTCCCGGGCTGGCTGGACACCAACCCGACGCTGACCGCCGAGCAGACGCGGATCGTGGACCTCCACCTGGTCGGGAACTACGCGATCAACATCCACTGGGGCGACGGCCACCACACCGGCTACCACACGTTCATGCTCCTTCGGGAGCAGTGCCCGTGCGAGGCCTGTGCCCGTGACCGGGCGACCCATCGCGAGCAGCACACCACGAGCCACGCGCCGGCCGCGGGCGGCGACCGTCACTGGCATGGAGGGGACCGATGATCATCGCGACCGCGCCGTACGTCGCCGGCTACCGCGTCCAGGAGACCAGGGGCCAGGTGTTCGGCCTCGTCGTCCGCAGCCGGGGTCTGGGCGGCAACCTCGTCGCCGGGCTGCGGTCCATCGTGGGCGGCGAGATCCACGAGTACACGAGCCTCCTCGAGGACACCCGCCGCCAGGCCATCGACCGGATGGTCCAGAACGCCACGCTCGTCGGGGCGAACGCCGTGATCTCGTTCCGATTCGACTCCTCGGAGCTCGCCGGGACGATGTCCGAGATCGTCGCCTATGGCACGGCCGTGGTTCTCGTCCCGGAGACCGCGGGTACCGGCGGCACGCAGACGACGCAGGCGTCGCCCGCGACGCCGCCCCCCGCACCCGGCGTCACCACGCCGCTGGAGTAGCGTCGATGGCCACCGCGGTCGGCCGGGTCCTCGTCGGCGGGCTCGGCGTGATCATGATCCTCGGGTCGTTGGGCGTCGCGGCGACCGGCGCCACCGGCTCGAACCTGTTCTCGGCCCTGTTCCTGTTCGTGCCCGGCGTCGTCATGGTCGCCGCGGTGTTCCTCGAGCGGACGCGCTACCGCTCGCTCCACCATGAGCAGACGGGCGATGGGCACGGTCCCGGCGGCGGTGAGACCGCCCGTCCCGACGGCCGGTTCCGCCCGACGGAGGAGCGGTTCGTGGATCCCACCACGAACGTCCCGATGCAGGTCTGGATCGATCCCTCGTCGGGCGAACGGCGGTACGTCCCGCTCCCCTGAACGGGCGGCCGGATAGGGCCAATGACCGTGTCCGGGGCGGCACGAACCGGGTGGTATCCTGCGGAACCCGCCGGGAACGGGTCGCGGTGTCGTCACGCGCCCACCGCCCAGGTCCCGGGCACGCTGAGGATCCATGGCCACCGTTCGACCCGCACCCGGACCGCGCCCCGCCGCCAGGCCTCGGCGGCGCCCCGCGCGTGACCAGCGGGGGCCGATCCTCAACCGCGAGCTGTCGTGGATCGAGTTCAACGCGCGGGTGCTCCACGAGGCGCGCGACGCCCGCAACCCGCTCCTCGAGCGGGTGAAGTTCCTCGCGATCTTCGCGTCCAACCTCGACGAGTTCTTCCAGGTCCGCGTGTCCGGCCTGCGACGCCAGGCACAGGCGAGCGCCTCGCACACGGCACCCGACGGCATGACCGCCGCGGAGCAGCTCGCCCAGATCCGCGTCCGCGTCCGGGAGCTCATGGCGGACCACTCCGCGATCTGGGCCGGGATCCAGGAGGAGCTCCGGGCCGAGGGCGTCGAGATCCTCGACTACGACGACGTCCCGGAGCACCACGAGACGCTCCGACGCCGGTTCCACGACGAGATCTTCCCCGTGCTCACCCCCCTCGCCGTGGACCCGGGCCACCCGTTCCCGTACATCTCGACGCTTAGCCTGTCGATCGCGGTCGGCCTGCTGGATCCCGAGAACGGCGAGCGACGCTTCGCCCGGGTCAAGATCCCGCCCCTGCTCCCCCGCCTGTTTCCGGTGGGGCGCGACAAGTTCGTGCTCCTGGACCAGGTGATCGAGGCGAACCTCGACGAGCTGTTCCGGGGCATGGACATCGTGGAGACGCACCTGTTCCGCGTGACCCGCGACGCCGACATCGCGATCGAGGAGGACGAGGCGGACGACCTCCTGCTCGCGATCGAGGAGGAGGTGCGGCGACGCCGGTTCGGTGAGGCGGTGCGGCTCGAGGTCGAGCGCTCGATGCCCGAGCTGACCCGCGAGATCCTCATGAAGGGCATCAACGTCCGCGACGAGGACGAGTTCGAGGTCACAGGGATGCTCGACCTCACCGCGCTGTGGCAGCTCGTCGACCTCGACCGCCCCGACCTCAAGGCGCCGCCGTACGTGCCGGTCATCCCGCAGCGGCTGATGCCGACGGACGAGGACGAGCCGGTCGACGTGTTCGCCCAGATGCGGGCGGGCGACATCTTCCTCCACCACCCGTACGAGTCGTTCACGGCGTCGGTGGAGCGGTTCATCTCCCAGGCCGCCGACGACCCCGACGTGCTGACGATCAAGCAGACCCTGTACCGGACGTCCGGCGACTCGCCGATCGTGCGGGCGCTCATCCGGGCGGCCGAGGGCGGCAAGCAGGTGGTCGTACTGGTCGAGATCAAGGCGCGCTTCGACGAGGAGAACAACATCGTCTGGGCCCGGCGGCTGGAGCAGGCCGGCGCGCACGTCGTGTACGGACTCGTGGGGCTCAAGACGCACTCCAAGGTCGCGCTCGTCGTGCGCCGCGAGGGGTCTGGACTGCGGCGCTACCTGCACATCGGCACGGGCAACTACAACTCCAAGACCGCACGGCTGTACGTCGACCTGGGGCTGCTCTCGTGCCGCGAGGAGCTGGGCGCCGACGTCACGGACCTGTTCAACGTCCTGACCGGGCTGTCGCGCCAGCGCGCGTTCCGGCGCCTCCTGGTCGCGCCGATCACCCTCCGCGGGCGGTTCCTGGAGCTCGTGGAGCGCGAGGCGGCGCTCGCGCGGGCAGGGACGCCGGGCCGGATCGTGCTCAAGGTCAACTCGCTCGTCGACACCCAGATCGTCGAGGCGCTGTACGACGCGTCGCGCGCGGGCGTGGAGATCGACTGCATCGTCCGCGGCGCGTGCAGCCTGGTCCCGGGGCTGCCCGGGGTCTCTGAGCACATCCGGGTGCGCTCGATCGTGGGCGAGTTCCTCGAGCACTCGCGGATCTGGATGTTCGGCAATGCCGGGCGCGCGGAGTGGTACATCGGGTCGGCCGACCTCATGGAGCGCAACCTGGACCGGCGGGTCGAGGTCGTGACCCCGGTCGAGGATCCCGAGGCGCAGGCGCGGCTCGCCCGGATCATCGAGGTGATGCTCGCCGACGATCGCCGGTCGTGGCAGCTCCAGCCGGACGGGTCGTGGATCCGGTCCGAGGTCCTGCAGTCGGTCGAGGGCACGATCGACACGTTTGCCGTGCTCAAGGACGACGCGGCGACCGCGGCGGCGCTCACCGACCTGCCCCGCCATGGTGCCGCTGCCTCGATGGACCCGCGCGCCTGATGGACGGCGTCGCCAACCGGCCCGTGGAGGTCGAGCTCAAGTACCGGATGAGCGGGGCCGCCGCCGGGGAGCGGCTGCTCGCGTCGGACGAGCTGGCCGGCCTGCACGCGCACGGTCCCGCGGTCGACGTGCTCCAGGAGGATCGCTACCTCGACACGATCGATGCGGCGCTTGCGCGGGCGGGCTACGCGGCCCGGCTACGGAGCACGGACCAGGGGACGATCATCAGCCTCAAGGGCCTGCGGCGGCAGGACGATGGCGGGGCGACCCACCGGCGCGCCGAGCTCGAAGGTCCCGCCGACGGCGCCGCGCCGCCGATGGCGTGGCCGGCGAGCGAGGCCCGCGACACGGTCGTCTCGATCGCCGGCGACCGTCCGCTGTTCGAGCTCGTCGTGCTGCGGCAGCTTCGGCGGAAGCGGTGGTACGGCCCCGAGGGCGGAGTCGTCGAGCTGTCGCTGGACGAGGTCGAGGTCGTCTCCGGCGGCCGTGTGATCGACCGGTTCGCAGAGCTCGAGGCGGAGGTGGTGCAGGGCGACGACTCGGTGCTTGCGCCGCTCGCCGAGCTGTTGGGCGGCGTCGAGGAACTGGTTCCCGCCGGCACGTCGAAGCTGGAGCGGGCAATGGAGGCAGTCCGTCGGGAGCTGCCCGTCGGCGCGTCACCCGACGGCGCGAACGGCGCCGAGGGTGACGACGACATCGCGAGCCTCGACTCCGCTGGGGGTCCCAGCGACGAGATCCCCTCCGCCGCTGACGACGACGCGCTCGAGGAGCCGGCCGACGAGGACGGGGACCCGTTCGCTCCCCGAGCCGACGAGGACCTTGCCCTCGAGGTGGCGCTCGTCGGCGCCGCGCAGGCCACGTCGACCGACGAGCCGGCCTCGTTGCCGTCGCCCCAGCCGCCCACCGCGGCCCGGGAGCATCCTGCCCGCGAAGCGCCTCGGATCACGGCCGGCAAGACGCCGGGCGTCCTGACCGACGACCACCTTGCCGAGGCGGGCCGCAAGGTGCTCCGGTTCCACCTCGCGCGGATGGTCGCGCGCGAGCCCGGTACCCGCGAGGGCACCGACAACGAGGAGCTCCACGGGATGCGCGTGGCGACGCGGCGCCAGCGCGCAGCGTGGAGGGTGTTCGGCGGTGCCTTCGACCAGAAGCGAACCGCGCGTCACCAGCGCCGGCTCAAGGAGGTCGCCCGCGACCTCGGCGCCGTCCGTGACCTCGACGTGCTCATCGACGCCGCCGCGGGCTACCAGAAGAGGCTCCCGTCTTCCGAACGGCCGTCGTTCGAGCCGCTGCTCGCGAAGTGGCGGGCACAGCGCGAGGCGGCGCGAGTCGTCCTGATCAAGGAGCTCGACTCGGACCGCTACCAGCGCTGGGTCGACGAGTACATCGCGTTCGTGCAGGCGGAGGGGATCGGGACGCGCTCAGTCGGGCCGGTCGAGCCCCACCGCGTCCGCGACACGATGCCGTCGCGCATCTGGGCCGCGTACGAGGCGGTCCGCGCCTACGAGCCGGTGATGCGCTGGGCCGACGTCACGACGCTCCACGACCTGCGGATCGCGGCCAAGTGGCTGCGCTACACGATCGAGTTCGTGCGTGAGGCGCTCGGCCCGGAGTCAGCGCCGGTGATCGAGCGCGTCGTCGCGCTCCAGGACCACCTCGGCGAGCTGCACGACGCCGATGTCGCCGCCGGCCTGGCGCGGGCGTTCCTCGTCGAGCACGCGGGCGACCTCTCCGAGCAGGAGAGCGGGGCGATCGGGCGGTACCTGGTGGACCGGGAGCGCGAGCTGGCCCGGCTCCGGCGCACGGTCGGACCAGCGTGGCGCGGCGTGTCGGGGCTCGCGTTCCGGCGCGCGCTCGGGCGGTTGGTCGCCGGGTTGTAGCCGGGAGCGAACCGCGTCCGTGCCCGCCCGGCTCAGTTCGGGGAGGAGCCGTCCTCCCAGCCCGCGACCAGCGACGACAGGCGGTCGCGCCACTCCGTCCCGGCCTTGGCCGCCGCGATGACGGCTCCCTCCCGGATCCCCTCGTTGCACACGCGGAGCCGCTCCACGCCGTAGCGCTCGAGGATCGCATCCACGATCAGCGCGCCGGCGGGCAGCACCCGCGCGCGCTGCGGGCGAAGCGCGTGGCGCTCCGCGGCCTCGGCACTGCGCTGGACGGTGAGCATCGCCAGTGCGACCGTGATCCGGCGGCGGGTGAGCATCCGATCCACGGCGGTCGCGGGGAGCAGCTTGAGCAGGTTCTCGGCGGTGCCGCCGACCGCGACGACATCGGCCGGACGGGCGTCGGGCGCGGACGCGAACGCTGCCTTGGCCGCCTGGCGCATCGCCTCGATCTCCTTCAGCGTCGGCGGATCGGACTTCGAATGCTCCTTCGTGAGCACCGCGCTGCCGATGCGGATCCCGCCGGCAAGGATGGGACGGTCAGGCCCGACGAGAACGTATTCCGAGCTGCTGCCGCCGATGTCGATGACGAACAGGTCCGAATCGATCGGCCGTCCACCGGTCACCCCGAGGAGTGTGAGCTTCGCCTCCTCGTCGTGGTCGAGCACGAGGAGCGGGGCGTTGGCGCGGCCCTCGACCGCCTGCACGAGCGGCCCGGCATCGGCCGCGCGGCGGACCGGCTCGGTGCCCATGAACGTCACCGAGGTCGCGCCGAGGCTGCGCGCCGCGTCGGCATACCCCGAGAGCGTGGCGACGAGCTCATCGCGAGCCTCGGCGCCGAGGAACCCGTGCGTCGCGACTCGATCGCCCAGGCCGAGGAACGCCGACTCGTCGTAGATCGGCTCCACGTGGTGGCCGGTGACCGCCGCGACGAGGAGATGGGCGCTATTGCCGCCCACGTCGACCGTCGCGGCCACGACGGTCGCCGGCAGCGGGGCGATAACGGGCTCCGCGGTCGGCTCCTCTTCCGCCAGGAGCCCGGCCGCGGGCGCCTCTTCTGCGGGCGCCGCCTCGACCTCAGCCTCGACCTCAGCCTCGACCGGGGCCGCGTCGGCGGTCGGCGCGAGGTCAACCGCGGGAGCGAGGTCGGCATCACGCGCGGCGGTTCCGAGGTCCGCGTCCGGCCACGGCGCGGTCGATGGAGCTTCGGGTGCCTGGGGCGCGGGCGACGGACGGAAGTCGAGGATGCGGGCGGGCGCTTCGGATTCGGCGTCGAGGACAGGTTCCGTCGGCGCGGCCTCCTCGACCGCGTCCCGGTCGAGCACTCGTCCGGCCGCTTCCGCGACCCCCGCTCCTGCTGCGGCGGCCGCCCCACCGGCCACCAGCCCCAGCG
>DASSRG010000073.1:0-5000 GCA_035701885.1 Candidatus Limnocylindrales bacterium | reverse complement strand
CGCGACGCTCCGCGACCACTGGGATGACGCACTCCTGTACCGCGACCTCGCCCGTCTCCGGACGACCGCCGACGGCGTGCCGATTCCCGAGCAGGACGTCGACGAGCTGCGCTGGCGGGGCGCGGACCGCGCGACCTGGGAGGCCTTCTGCGACGAGTGGGGCCTGCCCCGGCTGCGAGCCCGCCCACACCGCTGGGGGAGCGACTAGCCGAGTGCGACGGGGCCGGAGGCGAGGACGTCAGCCCCGGCCCGACTCCCCCGACAGCCGCAGCATCTCCGCGTGCCCGGACGGCGGCGCAGCGACGATCCCGAACGCGCGCGTCGCGCGGTCGACATCGAACCACGACGCGCCGGCCGTGTCGGTCACGACTGCCCCGGCCCGCTCGGCGATCAGCCCGGCGGCCGCGACGTCCCATGCCGACATCCCGCCCGACTGGACGAACGCGTCGAACCGCCCGTTGGCCACGTACGCGAGCCCGAGCGCCGACGACCCCATCGTGCGCGACACCCGCGTCGCCTTGCGCACCGCGCGGGCGCGTGTCGCGACCGCCCGCCCGCCGAGCGCGAGGTGCACGACCCAGTCGTTGAGCGACTCCTTCTCCGATGCCCGGATCGGCTGCGTCCCCGACCGGCCGTCGGTCAGCCACGCTCCCCCGTCGGCGACCGCGCTGAACGTCTCGCCGCGCATCGGGTCGTGGACCGCGCCCACGGCCGGGCATCCGTCGACGACCAGGCCCACCGACACGCAGAAGAACGGGATGCCGTTCGCGTAGTTCACCGTGCCGTCCAGCGGGTCGATGATCCAGGTCCGCCCCGAGGCCAGGGCTCGCGCCGGCGCGTCGGCGGCTTCGCGCGCGCCCGGTCCCGCGGCCCGGTGCTCGCCCGACTCCTCGGCGAGGATCCCGTCCGCGGGGAACGTCCGCCGGATTGCGCCGAGGATCAGCTCCTCGGACAGGTGGTCGACCTCGGTCACGACGTCCTTCGCGGACTTGAAGTCGATCCGCTCCACGCGCTCGTAGCGCTCGCTCAGGATGCGTCCGGCCTCCTGCGAGATCATCCGCGCGAAGGCGAGGTCGTCCCGAAACGGGCTCCCGCGCTCGTCGACCTCGTTCACCGCGACGTGTCGCAGTCCGCGTCCAGCGGCTTGACCGTCGTGCCGAACGAGCTCACCACGGCGTCGAACGAGACCGTCGCCCCAGGCTGGATGATCGGACTCGTCACGTAGGCCGTCTCGGGCCCGATCCCCGGCAGCGCCGGGTCGGTGATCCGGCACGTCGTGGAGCTGGCGCCCGTGCCGGCGTTGGTGACCGTCAGCGTGACCCGGAGGCCGGCGTCCGCAGGGGCGATGGACGCGATACCACCCTCGAACGGCCCGACGCCGGAGAACACGAACCGGGCGGCGACCGCGAGCAGGACGACCGCCGCGATGATCCCGACGAACACGGTCGCGTGCGCCTGCGACGGCGCCGGCTCCTTGAGCCCCAGCGGGTTGCACTGCTCGCACATCGCCTGGCTGACCGGGATCCGCGCGCCGCACCGGACGCAGCCATGGAGCGGCTCCTGGGCGGGCATCGGCGTGGGGGCGGAGGTCATGGCGGGCAGTGATCCGGGAGCGGGACGCGGCGCGTCGATCGGGTGGGTGTGTCCGATGGTGCCACGGATCGCCGACGAGGCGGCCGAACGGGGACGCTACAGCGCGGTGTCGAAGATGCGGATGTCCGAATCGCCCGCCGCGTGACCATCGCCGCGGGTGAACCGCAGCGCGTCCCTGGCCCCGAGCGAGTCGAGGTCTTCGGGGAACCGCCCGATCATGTCCAGCACCACCGCGCGGATCCGCTCGGCGTTCTGCTCGAACACCTCGAGGACGTTGTGCGCGTTGACCGCCTCGGTGCCCTCGAGGACCCCGGCGTCGTAGTCGGTGATCAGCGCGATGTTGACGACGGCCATGCCCAGCTCGCGGCACAGGTACGCCTCCGGGTACTGGGTCATGTTGATGACCTCCCACCCGGCATCGCTGAACCACTTCGACTCGGCCTTGGTCGAGAACCGCGGGCCCTGGATCACGACGACCGTCCCGCCGTCGTGGACCGTGATCCCGTGCTCGCGGATGACCTCGAGCGCGATGCGACGAAGCTCCGGGTCGTACGGGTCCGCCGAGCTGACGTGGGACACGATCGGGCCGTCGAAGAAGGTGTCCGCACGGCCCGACGTGCGGTCGACGAACTGGTCGCTGACGACGAAGTGGCCGGGCTCGACGTGGCGCTGGAGCGAGCCCGCGGCGCACGGGCTGATGACCGCCTTGACCCCCAGCGAGCGCATGGCCCACACGTTCGCCCGGTAGTTGACCTTGTGCGGGGGGATCGTGTGGCGGCGTCCGTGACGCGGCATGAAGGCCACCCGCCGGCCGGAGACGGTGGCGAGGAAGGCGCTGTCCGACGGTGCCCCGTACGGCGTGTCGATCTTCGCCTCGCGAACGTCGTCGAGGAGCGAGTAGAAGCCCGAGCCGCCGAAGATGCCGATGTCTGCGAGGTCCGCCAAGGTTCGTCTCCAGTGCGAGAGGACGGCGCATTCTCGCACGGGTCGGTGGCGCCTACGATGACCCGATGACGAACGAGGACGGCGCGGCGACCGAACGCCTGTGGCTCGCTGACTGGCGCCGCCGGGTGGCCGAGCTGTACGCCGAGGTACGGGCGATCGGGGCCAGCGATCCAGCAGCCGCGTGGGACCGCTGGCGCGCGGAGCGCGAGGCCCTCTACCGCGGCCACCCGCAGTCGCCGGTCCCGGGGGCCGAACGCGCCGGGTTTCGCGCCCGTCACTGGCCGTACGACGACCGGCTCCGAGCCACCGTCCGGGTCTCCCCCGCCGCGCCGCCCGCGGGCGGCCTCGCCGCCGCGCCGCTGGCGCCGCTGGCCCTGCCCAACAGCGGAACCGACTCCCCGGCCTTCGACAGGGTCGGCGTGCTGCCGCTGCCGCTCCCGGGTGGCGAAACCCGCGACGTGCCCCTGTTCTGGATGCGCGGGTACACGGGCGGCCTGTTCCTGCCGCTGGGCGACGCGACCAACGGCGACGAGACGTACGGCGCCGGCCGATACCTGCTCGACACGGCCAAGAGCGCGGACCTGGGCGGGGACGCGGAGGCCGGCACGCTCGTCGTCGACCTCAACTTCGCGTTCCAGCCTTCGTGCGCCTTCGACCCGCGCTGGGCGTGCCCGCTCGCGCCGCCGGAGAGCCGGGTCCCCGTTCGCGTGGAGGCCGGCGAGCGCCTGCGCTGACCGGCGCTACGATGGGCCGCATGCCCACCCCCGACTCCTCTGCCCAGCTCACGTCGCCCATCCGCGAGTTCCTCGCCGAGCCCCGGTTCGCGATCATCGCGACTCTCGACGAGGACGGGGCTCCGAGACAGGCGGCGGTCTGGTACGGCCTCGAGGACGACGGCAGGATCCTGCTCAACTCCCGTGCAGGCCGCCGCTGGTGTTCGAATCTCGAGCGCGACCCGCGCGTCTCGATCGCGGTGATCGACTCCGAGGACGGGTACCGATGGGTCGGGCTCACGGGCGAGGTCGAGGAGGTCGTCACGGACGTCGCGCGGTCGCGGGAGGACATCGTGGCCCTCGCCCATCGCTACCACCCGGAAGGGCCCAGCGAGTCGTCGATCGCGCTGTTCCGGCGCCAGCCGCGGGTGACGTTCCTCGTCCGGATCACCGGCGTCCACGATCACCTCGACGACGACTGACATGCCGCGCGTCGTCACCCTGGCCGGCGGCGTCGGCGGAGCGAAGCTTGCCGACGGGCTGCAGGCGCACCTGGGTTCGGACCTCGCGGTCATCGTCAACACCGGCGACGACTGCTGGCGCCACGGCCTGCTCGTCATGCCCGACCACGACACGGTCCTCTACAACCTCGCCGGAATCGAGCAGGTCGCCTGGGGATGGGGCATCGAGGGCGACACCCACCACACGATGACCCAGCTCGGCGTCTACGGCGAGGAGACGTGGTTCAGCCTCGGCGACCGCGACCTCGCGCTGCACATCGTGCGGACGGCGCGCCTCAAGGCCGGCGAACGGCTCACGGACGCGTGCCTCGGCGCGCAACGGGCGCTGGGCATCGCCGCCCGGGTGCTGCCGATGAGCGACGACCCCGTGGCGACGGAGGTCCGCACGGCCGACGGCTGGCTCGAGTTCCAGGAGTACTTCGTCCACCGGCGCCAGGAGCCGGAGGTGCTCGAGCTCCGATTCGCGGGCATCGATGCCGCGCGCACCACACCCGAGGTGCTCGACGTGCTCGCCGAGGCGGAGGCAGTCGTCATCGCGCCGTCCAACCCCCTCGTGTCGGTCGCCCCGATCCTCGGGGTACCGGGCATCCGCGAGGCGATCGCTGCCGCCCGCGCGCGCGGCGTCCCGGTGGCGGCGGTCTCCCCGATCATCGGAGGCAAGGCGCTCAAGGGACCCGCCGACCGGATGCTCGCCGCGCTCGGCCACGAGTCCTCCGCGCTCGGCGTCGCCCGCCTGTACGCCGAGCTCGCCGACACGTTCGTGCTCGACACCCAGGACGAGGCGCAGGCGGCGGAGGTGGAGGCGCTCAGCCTGCGGCCCGTCGTCACCGACACGATCATGGCCGACGACGCGGCGCGCGCCAGGCTCGCCGGCGACGTTCTGATGGCGGCCATCCAGGGGTAGGCGGCCGGCGTCTCAGCCCACGGCGAACCGTTCCGCCGTCCACGCGAGCAGGTCGTCGATCAGCGGCGATCCGGGCCGCACCACGCCGGTGTGGTCGAAGCCTTCGTACGTCCGGTAGTCGACGTCCGTCCCGGCCGCCTGCAGCCCCTCGGCGAACGCCGCCTGGGCCGCCGGTTTGACCAGTGAATCCGCGCCGCCCTGCCCGATCAGCACCGGGACCTCGATGCGGCCGCTCGGCACGTTCTCGCGAAGCCGCCGCCCGAGCGCGCCCGTCGTCGGGTCGCGGCGCCAGATCGGTGACGGCGCGAGCAGCCCGCCGACGAT
>DASSRG010000072.1:0-20997 GCA_035701885.1 Candidatus Limnocylindrales bacterium | reverse complement strand
TGGTGGAGGATCTGGTCCTCGCCGACGACGACGCTCTCGAGCCCGGCCGCGACGCGCAGCAGGTGGCGCGCCGCGTCGGTCCCTTCGAGCCGGGTGGCGCCGGCGGGCGCGGCCGGCAGCTCCAGCGGGTCGGCATCCGTCGCGGGCTCGATCGCGTAGACCTCGACGCGGTGGCACGTGCGCAGCACGATCACCCGAGGATCCGCGATGCCGAGTGCCGCCGCGCCGAAGGCATCCCTCGCGTCGCTCGGCACGGTTCGGGCGTGGGCGACGAGCGCGATGAGCCCGGCGTCGGCGAGCGGGTCGGCGGTCGTCATCGAGCCTCGCGGGTTTCGTCCCGATGCCGTGACCGACGGCGAGGGACGGGGCGGTGGGGACGATGCGGATCTCAATACCTATGTAAATCTAGGTAACTGAGTTCCGCTGGTGTCGATCCTACCGGACTCGCGCCGCCGGCGCACGACCCACGCATCGGGCGCGCGCGAACCTGGGCAAATCTGGGCGAGAGTCGCGCTACGCTCCCCGGAACGGTATCGCAGCCCGCCGGAGGAGCGCTCGTTGACCCAGACCGCCCCCGCCGCCGACCCCACCATCGAAGTCCCCACGCCCGTCCGGTACGCCGCGTGGGCGATCTACGCGCGCGACGGGGATGGACCGGGCCCACGCGCGCAGGAGGACCTGGAGCGCTGGGGGGACGGGCTCGCCGAACACGACGTCGTGCTTCGCGGCCTCTACGACGTGTCCGGCCTGCGTGCCGTCGCCGACCTCATGATCTGGCTCCACGGACCCAGCGCCGAGTCGCTCCAGGCCGGCATGCGCGAATTCCGCCGGACGGCCGCGGGCAAGGCGACCAGGCTCGCCTACTCGCTCGTCGGCACCCACCGGCCTGCGGAGTTCACGCGCGACCACGTCCCGTCCTTCATGCGCGGCACGCGGCCGCTCGATTGGCTGTGCGTCTACCCGTTCGTGCGCTCCTACGACTGGTACCTGCTGCCCGAGGACGAGCGTCGCGAGCTGCTCCGGGAGCACGGGCTCGCGGGACGCGACTACCCCCGCGTCCAGGCGAACACGGTCGCGGCGTTCGCGCTCAACGACTACGAGTGGATCCTCGCGCTCGAGGCGGACGATCTCCACGACCTGGTCGACCTCATGCGACACCTTCGGTCGACGGGCGCGCGGCGCCACGTGCGCGAGGAGATCCCGTTCCACACCGGGCGGCGGATCGACCCCGCGCGTGCCATCGAGGTCCTCCGGTGACGAGCTACGACGCCATCGTCCTCGTCTCGTTCGGCGGTCCCGAATCACCCGAGGAGGTCATGCCGTTCCTCGAGCGGGTGACCCGTGGCCGCGGCGTTCCCCGGGATCGCCTGGAGGCCGTCTCGCACCACTACCTCGCGCTCGGCGGCGTCAGCCCCATCAACGACCAGAACCGCGCGCTCCTGGCCGCTCTCCGCCCCGCGCTGGACCGGCGGGGCATCGCCGCGCCCCTCGCCTGGGGAAACCGGAACTCCGCGCCGTTCATCTCGGACACGCTGCAGGCCCTGCACGACGCCGGCGCCCGCCGGGTGCTCGCGATCGTCACGGCGGCCTACGCCTCGTACTCCGGGTGTCGCCAGTACCGCGAGGACCTCGCGGCGGCCCTCGCCGAGGCAGGCATCGACGACATGGTGGTCGACAAGGTCCGGCTGTACTACGACCACCCGGGCTTCCTCGAGCCGTTCGAGGACGGGATCGCGGATGCACTGTGCCGGCTCGGGGAATCGGGGGTGCCGTTCGAGGCGGTCCGGCTGTTGTTCACCACCCACTCGGTCCCGCTCGCCATGGCCGAGGCATCCGGCCCGCCGGGTGCGAGCCGGCCCGGCACGGGCGGGGCATACGTCGCCCAGCACGAGGCGGCGGCCAGGGCGGTCGTGGACGGCGTCCATCGCCGCGGTCTCGCGGCCCCGCCCGCCCGGCTCGTCTACCAGTCGCGCAGCGGCTCGCCGGCGGTCCCGTGGCTGGAGCCGGACATCAACGACGCCCTCCGCGAGGCCTCCGCCGACGGCGCCTCGGTCGTCGTGGTGGTCCCGCTCGGCTTCGTGAGCGATCACGTCGAGGTCGTCTGGGACCTGGACCGCGAGGCCCAGGAGACGGCCGCGGAGGTCGGGCTCGGGCTGGTGCGCGTCCCGACGCCCGGCACCCACCCGGCATTCGTCGACGCGCTCGCGAGCCTGGTGGAGGAGCGCGTCCGGGACGTGCCGGCGGCGGAGCGACCCGCCGTGGCCGGTGGGCCGTGGCCCGACCGCTGTCCACCCGGCTGCTGCGCGAACCTGCGTGTCGCACGCCCCGCGATCGCCGGGTCCGACGGCGGCACGGCCGAACCTGCCCGCGCCACCGCCTGACCGGGGCCGCTACTCGCCGGCGGGGCCCTCGCTCCGCGTGTCGGCCGACGCGCGCCGCCACAGCTCGACCGCCAACAGCTCGGCGACGGCGGGCTCGACGAGGGCCCGACTGAGGGGATCGTCGACGACCCCGTCCGGCAGCGGGACGTGGACGTCGGCGTCCGGGTGCGCCTCCCCCACGACGACGACCCTGGCCCCGCGGGCGTGGATGACCGCGATGGCCTCGCCGTCCGCGAGCGAGCCCGTGAACAGCAGCGCGGCGTCGCCGGGGAGGCACGTGTACACGCCCACGTGCAGCCAGTCGCCGGTGTCCCAGGCGCTCGCGTCGAGCCGCGGCGCCTCGCGCAGCATGAGCGCCGCCTGCTCCACCATCCCGATCCGGAGCCCATCGCCAAGGACGTGGGTCGGCCGGCCGGTGTCCAGCGCCTGGGCGGCGTCGGACAGCCACGCCGCGCGGCGGTCGAGCAGCGTCTCCAGCGACGGGACCGCCGCCGCGATCCCGTTCGCCGCGAGGGCGGGCTCGGCGGCACCCGCGAGCAGCGCCAGCGCCGCGACCGTTGACCGGGACGAGAGCGTGGCGATCCCCGATGTCTCCGCGTGCGAGGCGACGAGCGGCAGGACGGCGTCGGCGGCGGCGGCCAGCGGCGTGTTGGGGGCGGTCAGCGCGATGACGCCCGACTGGTGGTGGTGACGCCTGGCCGCCGCGACCGTCTCCGCCGTCCGTCCGGAGTTCGAGATGACGATCGCGAGAGTGTCAGCACCGGGCTCCGACCCGCCGGACGCGGACGCGACCTCGGCGACGGCGTCGCGGCCCGCTGCGCGGAGCGCCGCGGCCGCATCGAGGGCGGCGAACCGGGACGACCCCATGCCGATGAGCCGCCAGCGCGGTCGGTCCAGCAGGCCCTCGGGGAGGGCGGCGATCCCGCGCTGGTGCTGATCCAGGACCCGGACCAGCTCGTCGGGCGCGGCGAGGATGTCGTCCAGCAGCTCCTCGACGCGGGTGCGGTCGTCGTCCGTCATGCGTCACTCACCTCCCCGTGCGTCAGGAGCCAGCGCATGCCCTCGCGCGGCGCCCACAGCCACGACGGCAGCACCGTGGCCGCGTACACGAACTCGTAGCACTCCTTGGCGACCTCGAACGCGTCGAGCAGGTCGAGGTCCACGGTGATCGACGCCCCCGCCCGTCGCAGCTCCCCGAGGTACGCGGCGAGGAACCGCTCCCGCGCCCGCTCGATCCAGGCGTCGACGTCCAGCCCGGGCGGGTCCGCGGCCCCTTCGCGGCGCGCCGCGCGCCGCCGCGCGCTGCGGGCCACGTGGTCCAGCGACCGGAGCAGCGAGGCCACGTCACGGAGCGGCGAGTCGGGCCGCCGCCGCTCCTCGATGGGTCGCAGCGGCTCGCCCTCGAAGTCGATGACCCGGTAGCCGTCATCCGCGACCAGCACCTGGCCCAGGTGAAGGTCGGCATGGATGCGCATGACCATCGGCGTGGTGGCAACCGCCTCGAAACGCGACACGCGCGCCGCGATCGCCGACGCCGCGCGCTCGAGCTCCTTCGACGCCTCCCGATCCACGGCCGCGACGGCCGGGATCGCGAGGTTCAGCTGCCGGTGGGCGTCGACGCGCCACGCGCGCAGCTCGTCCCGGGTCGCCTCGCGGGGCGCGAGGTCGGGCGCGTCAGGCGGCGGTGTCGCGAGGGCCGAATGGAGCCCCGCGGTCATCGTCCCTAGGTCGGCGGCCACCTCGGTCGCCCATTCGAGGCTCGGGGTGCCCGGCGCCGCGACGAGGTCGGCGATGAACTCGGCGACCTTCTCGTACGCGTCCTCGGCGTGGGCCACGAACTCCTGGAGCATCGCCAGCGTCGCCGCCCCGGCCTCACGAGTCACCACCTCCGCCCAGCCGGCGAGGCGCGGGACGCCCGGGAAGGCCGCCTCCTCGGACAGGTAGGCCGTGAGCTCGAGATCCGGGTTGAGACCGGCCTGGATCCGTCGGTACCCCTTCAGCAGCAGCCGGTCGCCGAGCACGACCGAGGTGTTGGACTGGTCCCGCCCGAGCGGGGTCTCGGCTGCGTCCGCCAGCGCCCGGGCCGGCGCGCCCCACACGTCCGCGAACCCCGGCGAGGGCCGGCACACGAGCGCCGCCGCCACCTGTCCGCCACCCGCCGCACCGCCCGGTCCGGAGGCAGCCGCCTGGCCGCCCGGTGCGAGGGCCGGGATCGTCCGGCCCTCCGCGATCGCCGCCGCGAGGGCCCGCCACGCGCCATCGCCCTCGGCGGCCTCGCGCCAGCCCTCCCCGGTCCGGACGAACGGGATCGCGTACCGGTCCGCCGTCCCGCGCGCGGCCGCGTCGTCCGACCGGACGTCGACGAGCGCCAGCACGGCGTCATCGGCGAGCGCGAAGGCATGGGCAAGGGAGGCGGACGACGGGACGCCGTTCCTCGCGACGTACCACCGGCGACCCGCGAGGTCGAGGAGGTCGAGCGCGGCGACCGCGGCGGCGAGCGCGGACCGGTCGGGCGTGGCGTTCATCGGCCCGGGAATCGATGCAGCCGCCGGACGATCCGGCGGCTGCGGTTCGAGCGAACGGACAACGAGCGGTCGATCAGACGCCCGTGTTGATCGTGACGTGCTTGATGACCGTGTAGTCCTCGAGCGCGTACTTCGAGCCGTCCTTGCCCCAGCCGGACTCCTTCACGCCGCCGTGGGGCGTCTCGGACGTGAGCGTGAAGTGCTCGTTGATCCAGACCGTGCCGAACTGGAGCCGGCGGGCGGTGCGCATCGCCTTCCCGATCGAGCCCGTGAACACCGACGACGAGAGCCCGAACTTCACGTCGTTGGCCCACTTGATCGCCTGCTCCTCGTCGGAGAACCGCTGGACGGTCACGACCGGGCCGAACACCTCGTCCTGGACGATCTCTGAGTCCTGCGCGGGGTTGGCGATGATCGTCGGCTCGTAGTAGGCGCCCGGGCGGTCCGGCCGGGTGCCGCCGACGACCAGCTCGGCGTTCGACTCGAGCGCGCGGTTGACCATGCCCTCGACCTTGTCGGCCTGCGCCTTCGCGATCAGCGAGCCCATGTCCAGCTCGTCGGAGTCGGCGGGGTTGCCCCACTTGATCGTCTTCACCTGGTCGCTGAGCGCGGCGACGAACTTGTCGTACACCGCCGGACCGGCGATCACCCGGCAGGCCGCCGTGCAGTCCTGGCCGGCGTTCCAGTAGCTCGCGCTCTTGAGGATCTCGGCCGCGAGGTCGACGTCGGCGTCGTCGAACACGATGACGGGCGCCTTGCCGCCGAGCTCGAGGTGCAGCCGCTTCACGGTCCCCGCCGCGAGCTGCGCGATGTGCTTGCCGGTCGAGGTGTCGCCGGTGATCGAGACCATCCGGACCTTCGGGTGGGCCACGAGCAGGTCGCCCATCGCGCTGCCCGAGCCCGACAGGACGTTGAGCACGCCGGCCGGCAGCTCGTCCGCGACGATCTCGGCGAACCGGAGCGCCGACAGCGGCGTGCGCGCCGACGGCTTGAGCACGACGGTGTTGCCGGTTGCGAGCGCGGGCCCGAGCTTCCAGGCCGCCATGTACAGCGGGTAGTTCCAGGGGGCGATGCTCGCGACGACGCCCACCGGGTCGCGGCGGATCATCGACGTGTGGCCGTCGAGGTACTCCGTGACCGCGAGGCCCTCGGGCACGCGGCAGGCGCCGGCGAAGAAGCGGAACAGGTCCGAGCTCGTCGTCATCTCGTCGATCGCCGCCGGGATCGGCTTGCCGGTCTGGCTGGACTCGAGCCGGCCGAGCTCGTCGGCATGCTCGTCGAGGATGTCGGCGATCTTGAGCAGCGCCAGGCTGCGGGTCTGGGGCGTCGTGAGGCTCCAGGTCTCGAACGCGGCCTCCGCCGCGTCGACGGCGCGATCGACGTCCTCCTGGCCCGATGCGGGCACGTGGGCGACGACGGAGCCGTCCGCCGGGTTCTCGACCGCGAGCGTCTCTCCCGACGCCGAGTCGACCCACTGGCCGCCGATGAACTGCTGGTACGTCTTGACTCGGTCGAGCGTCTCGGTCACGAGGGGCCTCCGTGGCACGCGCGCGGACGATGCGGGCATGCGGTGTGGGGTGCGTGGCGCCGATTGTGCGCCAACCGCGGGCGTCGCACCAGCGTGGACCGTGCGGCGCGACGAGCCTGCAAGACGCGCGTGACGATCGCGGCGCGCGGTTGTCCGTGCCCGCCCCGCCGGGTTGGATTGACTGGTCGACATGGACAACGCCGGCCGAACCCTCGCGACGCGGTACCGGCTGCTCGAGCGAATCGGCGCCGGCGGGATGGCGACGGTGTGGCGCGCACGGGACCTCCGCCTCGAGCGGGACGTCGCGATCAAGATCCTGCGGCCCCAGTTCGCGGAGGACCAGGACTTCGTGGCCCGGTTCGAGACCGAGGCCCGGCACGCGGCGAGCGTGTCGCATCCGAACGTGGCAACCGTGTTCGACACGGGCGTGGACGGCGACGACCCGTTCATCGTGCTGGAGCTCGTCGACGGACCCAGCGTCGCCGACATCCTGCGGGCGCGCGGGCCGCTGCCGCCCGGACAGGCCGTCGACATCGCCGCGGCGGCTGCCCGGGCACTCGCCGCCGCGCATCGACGCGGCCTGATCCATCGCGACGTCAAGCCGGCGAACATCCTCGTCGGCCGCGACGGTCGCGTCCGGCTCGCCGACTTCGGGATCGCGAGGGCGCTCACGACCACCCGCGTCACAGCCCCGGGGACGGTGCTCGGCTCGATCCCGTACCTCAGTCCCGAGCAGGCGCGCGGCGAGGAGGCGAGCGCGGCCGGGGACGTGTTCTCGCTGGGCGTCGTCCTGTACGAGATGCTGACCGGGCGGCTGCCGTGGGCGGTCGACGGGCCGGCCGCGATGGCGACCGTGCGGACGACGGAGCCTCCAATCCCGTTGGCCGAGGCGCGCCGCGACCTGCCGGGCGGGCTCCAGGGGATCGTCGAGCGAGCGCTGAAGCTCGATCCGAAGGAGCGGTACCCGAGCGCGCGCGCCCTCGCGGAGAGCCTGGAGACGTGGGCGCGGCGCCACGCGCGCGAGCTCCCCGACGAGCCGGATCTCGCCGAGACCGCGACGCTCGTGGCAGCCGAGCCGTTCGCCGGCGCAGGCGGCCGCGACGACGCGCTGGTCACCCCGATGGCGGCGGGAATGGCGGTCGCGGGCGCCGCACTCGCGAACCCCAATCCGGACGCGCGGCCGGCAGCATCGATCGCGGCCGAACCGGGGACACGTGCCTCCGAGGCGGCGGTGTCGCACCGCGTGGCAGCCCGGACCCGGAGCCGCGTCGCGAGGCCTGCGCGAGTGCCGCGGGATGACGACTCCGATCGGCGGTCGGCGGTCGTGCTCCTCGCCGCGCTCGTTCCGATCGCGGCCATCGGCGTCCTCCTCGTTGCCGGCGCATTCGGCGGCCTGGCGGGCGGATCACCCCGCGACGCCGCGCCAACGGAAGACACGGCGGTCGCCGCGCCCACAGAACGATCGGTCTCGCCGCCCCCGACCGCTTCACCCACCCCGACCGCCACGCCGAGGCCGACGGCGACCCCGCGGGCCACGGCGCGTCCCACGCCCACCCCGACCCCGCGGCCGACGCGCACGCCGCGCCCGACGAGCACGCCGCGCCCGACGGCGGCGCCGGTTGCCGTTGCCCAGGCGTCGGGCCCCGCGCGAGCCGTCCAGCGCTTCTACGACGCGGTGGAGGCGCACGACTGGGACACGGCGATCGCGCTCTGGTCGCCGTCGATGCGGCGGCGCTATCCGCCGCAGCAGTGGCTGATCGACCGCTTCAAGCGCACCACCCGGATCGACGTGACGCGACTCGCGACGAGGGCCGTGGACACCGACGGCGGCACGGCCAACGTGGCGGTGCGGCTGGTCGAGTACCGGACCGTGGAGCCGTCACCCCGGAGGTTCGCCGGCTCCTGGGACCTGGTGCGGATCGACGGACACTGGAAGCTCGACCAGCCACACTTCTAGCGCTACCGCCGGGCCGGCCGCGGCGCGAGCCAGAGGGCCGTCGACGCAGGGTGGACGGCGCTTCTCGCCGCGTTGGCGAGCTCACCCGCGAGGCCGTCGAGCTCGACCGTTTCCCGCAATCGCTCGCCGAAGACCTCCGCGGTGTGCGCCGTGTCGTACCGCGTCCGGTCGAACCGCCGGTCCACCGCCCGCTGAACGCGCCGCCGGAGGGGCTGGAACAGGGCGTACGCGCCGAGGGTCGATGCCGCGACGGCGAGCGTCGGTCCCTGCGCCTGGTTCGCCAGAAGGGCGGACAGCGCGACGACCAGGACGGCAAACGTGACGAGGACGACGCCGCTGATCAGCGCCCAGGCGATCGTGCGGCTGATGATCCGGTCGATCTCGTAGAGCCGGTAGCGCAGGACTGCGACCGCGATCGCAAGCGGCAGCGCCAACGTCGCGAGCAGCCCGATCCCCAATGCGACCTCGGTGACCACCCCCTCCGGTGCCAGGAACGCGACGGGGAGGGCGATGGCAGCGACGGCCGCGTCGGCGATCAGCCACTTCAGCTGGTGCCGCTCCGTCTCGTCCGCTCGTCGGTACCGGACGACGACGGCGAGCATGGCGAACACGAAGGCGACGACCGACGCGGACGCGACCGCGTCCAGCAGGCCCGTGAGCGGGTAGAGCGCCGGCACCGAGAACGGATTGGGCACCTCGCCCTCGGCGAGCGGTCCCGGTCCGAGCAGCTGGGACACCGCGTCGGCCGCAAGTCCCAGGACGACGAGCGCGACGACCGCTCGCCAGCGAGGTGACAGCAGACGGCCGTCGGGGAAGATCAGTGGAATGCCGACCATGATCCCGACGATCGCGACCAGGAACCCGAGGTCGTTGACGATGGTCGCCACGGCGACGATCTCCGGCGCGATCGTCCCCTGTTCGGCACCCACGATCGCGAGCGTCCCGACGAGCACGGTCGTCGCGAGGAGCGCACCCGAGCCGAGGATCAGGTAGCCGATCCGGTTGCCCGGGACGCGGGCGACGAGGAGTGCGCCGACGAACACGAACGCCGCGATGATCGCCGAGAACATGACCGTGAACGCCGGGTCGGCGTCGCTGCTCGGATAGAGCACGTTCCCGACGGCGAACACGGCGAGGCTGGAGAACGCCACGAGCCACGGCCACCGGCGAGTGCGCGTGGGGCGGCGTCCGACGTCTGCACTCGGGACCTGCACGGGAGAAGCGTCGCTCCTGTTCGTCCGGGAATCGTTACGCGGCTCGATCGCCTACCGACCCCTGCCCGCTCCGTTCGCCTGGTCGGCGCGCTGCACGAGTGCCTGGAGCAGCTCCGTCGCGGCGGCGATCACTGGGCCGCCGCGCGGGTCCGCGCCGATGACATCGATCGGGCCGGCGCCGAGGTAGATCCCCCCGCGGGTCAGGACCGAGATCATCGTGTTGCCACGCGGCGGTGGTCCGATCCGCTCGCCCTCGAGCGGGCCGCCCATCGCGACGACGATCCCCGCCGACTCCAGCAGCGACCGGACGAGCTGGCCGATTGCCGCATCGGGCACCTCCCACACGATCGACGAGCCCGAGTGGTTGAGGTACCGCGCGGAGCCGTCCGCGAACCCCGCGAGCGTGTCCAGGCCGTCGTCGAGCCCCATGTCGACGACGACGCCCAGGACGTCGGTGGCGCCTTCGGCCGGTTGCACGCCTGCATCCCTCGCGAGCGACCACGCCTGGAGGTGGAGCCGGGTATCGGTGTTCCAGGCGGGCGCCGAGGCGATGGCCGCGCGCGCGGAGGCGGCGTCCCCTCGGTCGGCGGCGGCCGCGAGCGCGAGGATGATGGCGCCGGCAGGACCGGCGTTGGCGAAGACGGATCTCGCCTGCGCCGGAGGCAGGTCCGCGAACAGGAGCTCGCGCAGCGGGTTGACGTCCGCGGTCACCGGAGTCAGGGGACCCGACTGCGGACCCCCGGCCGATGGGCCGCCGACGGCGCGCGGCGGTGGTGGGGGCGCGATCGGCACGGGCTCGGCTGCCTCGCCGGGTGGAGGCGGAGGCTCGAGCGGCCCCGGATCGGGCGGGGCATCCTCGGCCATCAGCGCGTCACGGGCTGCTTCGTCATGGCGAGCCGCTCGATCAGATCGGCCGCGCGGACGGTCCCGCCGGTCGCCTGCATCCGCGCCGACACCGCGGCCATGCGCGCCGCGAGCCCCTCGTCGGCGAGCAGCTCGTCCACGGCGCCGAGCAGCTCGGCGTCCTCGAAGTCGTAGGTCGCGAGCCGTCGCCCGAACCCCGTCTCGTGGACCCGCTGGGCGTTGTCGACCTGGTCCCAGAACAGCGGCAGCACGATCATCGGCTTCCCGTGGTGGAAGCTCTCGACGACGGTGTTGTTGCCGCCGTGGGTGACCACCAGGTCGACCTGGGGCAGGATCGCGGGCTGCGGCAGGAAACCGTCGCCGGTCATGTTGTCGTGGAGCGTGATCTGGTCCGCGAGCGGTCCCTTGGACACGATGACCCGGTGCCGGGTCTGTCCCAGCAGGTCGACCAGCCGCTGCATCAGCGCGACGTCCGCCGAGCCGAGCGACCCGAGGCTCAGGTAGATCAGTGCACCGTCGCGCCGTGCCAGCTCACCGGGGAGCTGCCAGTCCGTCTCGGGCGCCCGCACGGTCGAGTCCAGCTGGTGCCAGGTCGGCCCTGGCTGCGTCTCGCGCTCGTAGTCAGCCTCGGCGGGGTACGAGTAGATGTTGAGGAACGGGCTCTCGTGCATGAAGTCGGGGCCTGTGCTCGTCCACGGAAGGGCCGGCAGGCCGCGCTCGCGGCAGAACGCGTCGAACGCGGTCCACATCTCGCGATGCGTCCGGTCGACCTCGTCGAGGAACGCCGGCCAGGCCGACCGATCGTCTGCCGGATAGCCCGAGGAGAACGGCGCGACCCGCGGGTCCTTGACCTCCGCTGGATTGCATGACAGCAGCCGGACCCAGGGCGCGTCGGTGGTCATGATCGCGGGGAAGCTGACGACGTTGTCCTCGACGATCGTGTCGGGCCGCACCTCGTCGAGGATCTCCTCGAGCCGCGGTTGGACGTAGATCGCCCCGTCGATCAGCGCCTGGAACGTCGGCGCGATGAACTCGCCCAGCTGCTCGATCGTCGGCTTGCGGAACACCGGCGCCGTGTCGCGGATGAAGTCGATCCAGAACTGGCCGGGGACCTCGGGCTCCGCGGGCGGCGGGCCGAGCCGCATCAGCCGCTCCTCGAACCCCTTCGCCTCGAGATTGCCGGCGAAGCTCTCCTCGACGATGAACACGACGCGATGGCCGCGCTCGCGGAGCACCTGGCCGATGCCGACGCAGTTGTTCGTCGGGCCATAGGCGCCCTCGGGGAAGAACACGATCGTCCGGCCGTCCGCCACCGCTCCACCTCAGTCGATGCCCGAGTCGATGCCCCCTCGTCGATGGCCGGGATGATCGCACGTCGCCACGGCGCCACGACGAGCCGGCGCATGGACATCCGTCGATCCCGATTCGCGACGACCTCCGATGCCGCGACCGCGTGCCTCCCGCGGACCCTTCGCCGCAGCACTCGTTCGTGCTCGCCACCCCACCCGCCAAGGAGTCCACCTCGAGATGAGCGTCGCCACCCCCGCCCTCGCCGCCGCCAAGCCAGTCGTCGCGCCCCGGTCCATCGCCCGCCTCGCCTACCGCTACGCCACCCGCCTGTACGTCGTCGCGATCGCGGCGCAGGTCGCCCTCGCCGGCGTGTTCGTGTTCGTCGGCCCGCAGACGATCGAGCTCCACAAGACGTTCGCCCACGCGTTCATCGTCCTGTCGACCGTGATCTTCCTGTCGGCGTTCCTCGGCCGTTTGCCCGCGCCGGCCCGCCGCGACGCGCTCGTTACCTCGGGGCTGCTCATCGTCCAGGGCGGCCTCGTCCACGCCCTGGTCATCTCCCCGTTCATCGCGGCGTTCCACCCCGTCAACGCCCTCCTGATGTTCTGGTGGGCGATCGGGACCGCACGCCGCGCCGCCTGACCTCCTCACCCCACCCGGGCGATCGTCGCGGTCGCCCGGGCCGCTATGCTGCGCGTCGCGCGGACACCGGCCCGGACCCAGGGGCCGCCGCGTCGAGAGGGATGCGCATGGACCAGATCGCCAGGGACGCTCGACGACTCGCGACCATCGGCACGTTCTTCATCGCCGCCGGCTGGGTGTTCGTCATCTACGCGCTCGTCGCCGGGGTGCTGTGGTGGATCGACCTCGCCCAGAGCGACACGTTCAACATCCTGTCCGCGCTCGCGATCAGCGCGGCCGCGGTGGGGCTGCCGGTGTTCGCGGCGCTGCTCGTGGCGGGCCTGGGCTACGCGATGCGCCTGTTCGCGCTCTACGTCGCGTCCAAGGCATCGTCCGCGGCCTGACCGCACCCCGATGACGCGCCGCCGCCTCGGGTTCCTCGCCGCGCTCGCGGTCCTGCTGCCGCTGCTGTCGGCGTGTGCGCCGGCAACCGGCGACGGCGGGACGCTCGAAGGCACGCGCTGGGTCCTCGACTCGTACGCCGACGAGACCGGCACGCTCGCGATCGTCCCCGAGACGATCTATGCCGATGCCGAGTTCGCCGCGCACCGGATCTCGGGCTTCGCTGGCTGCAACGAGTTCGGTGGGCTGTACCGAGCCGGCGGCCGGACGCTGTTCGTCTCCAACCTCGCGTCGAGCCTGATGGCGTGCGACGAGGAGACGTCGGCGTTCGAGCAGACGTACCTCGGGCTGCTGGATCAGAGCCGGTTCTACACGGCACGCCGGGACACCCTGACGATCTACGGCGCCGGCCGGACGCCGCTGCTGCGGTTCGACGCCGCGCCGCGCAACCCGCTGCTGGGGGCCTGGGTGGTGGGCTCCATCGGCGACGACGCGGGGACGGTACGCGCACCTGTCGAGGGCTCCGAGCTCGAGGTGGTGTTCCGCATCGGCACCGTCGGTGGGTTCGCGGGCTGCAACTCGTTCAGCGGCGTCTACGGCACCAACGGCAACGCGATGTGGGTGAGTCCGCTGGCCCTGACGCGGATCGCGTGCGACGAAGCGCTGATGACGCAGGAGTCGGCGTTCGTCTCGGCGCTCGAGGGCGTGGCGTTCATCGAGGATCGTGGTTCGCAGGTCAACCTGACGGATCGCAAGGGCAACCTCCGGCTCGCGCTCGTCGATCCGCGATCGATCCCGGCGCCATCGCCGGAGCCGACCGCGAGTCCGGAGGGGTCGGCGTCGCCGTCCGAATCGCCCACCAGCACGCCGACCGAGGAGCCCACGCCGACGCCGACGCCGAGCCCCACGCCGACCCCGACCGCGAAGCCGACTGCGTCGCCGACTGCCTCGCCGACCGCTCCGCCGACGATCGAGCCGCCGCCCAGCATCGCGCCACCGACGGCGACCTGTGATCTCGCGACGCCCGACGGCGTCCAGGTCGCCACCGTCGTCTACCCGGGCACGTGGTTCACCCTGACCGATCCCGCGAGCGCCGCGTGCCGGTACTTCGACCCGCAGCCCATCGACCCACCGACCGACGGGACGGCGCCGAAGACCGTCGTCCAGGCCGATTCGCTCACCGCGTCGTACCTCGATGCCGTCGCCGCGGCCACCGACTCGGCCACCTGGGACGTGGAGAGCCAGTCCGAGGTCCAGGTCGGCGGCGTCCCGATCACCTGCGTGCTCGCCACGGCGACCGACGAGTCCGCGGCCGGTGTGGCCGTGGGGACGACGCGCTACCAGTGCCTCGCGAACGTCGGCTCGGCCGGCACGGTCGTGATCTGGACGGACGGCGCGCCGGCGGCGTCGCAGGGCCAGCCGCCGAGCACGGAGTTCCTCGAGCAGATGGCCGTGGTCAGCCTGATGGTCGGCGCGTCGACGTTCTTCCCGCCCGCCTGACGCCTCGCGTGACGCCTCGCCTGACCGCCTCGCGGCCGGGCCGCACCTAGAACGGCTGCTCCTCCACATCGAGCTCCGGCCGCACGCCTGGCGCCCACGGGATGGTCGCTCGCCTGACCAGCCCCACGACCCAGTACAGGACGAGCGAAACGGCGGAGGTGACAACGATCGCCGCGAACACGAGATCGGTGCGGAACGCGTTCTGCGAGAGGAGCATCCAGATCCCCAGCCCCTCCTTCGCACCGACGTACTCCCCGAAGATCGCGCCGATGACCGCGTAGACCACCGCGATCCGGAGCCCGATGAAGAACGACGGCAGCGCCGTGGGCCAGCGGAGCTTGCGGAACGCCTGGGCGTCGGTCGCGCCGTAGGAGCGCAGCAGGTCGGTCGCGTCGCGCGGCGCCTGGCCGAACCCGTCGAGCAGCGCAACGACGACGGGGAAGAACGTCACCAGCACCACGACGAGGATCTTCGGCAGCAGCCCGAACCCGAACCACAGCAGGAACAGCGGCGCGACCGCGATCACCGGGATCGTCTGCGACGTGACGAGGATCGGCTCGACCGAGCGCCGGATCGCCGGCACGCGGTCCATCCCGACCGCGGCCGCGACCGCCAGCAGGACGGCCGCCAGGAACCCGACGACGGTCTCGACGATCGTCGGCAGCGCGTGGCGGACGGCGTCGGCGCGGTAGTCCCACAGCGCCGTCACGATCCGCGAGGGCGCCGGGAGGAGCACCGGCTGGATGCCCGCGAGCCGGACATACGCCTCCCACGCCACGAGGATCGCGGCGACGAGGGCGATGGCCGGCAGGCGGTCGCGCATCGGTCAGGGCAGGAAGTCGTTGGTGAACAGCGAGCCGTAGTCGGGAGGCGCCGTCAGCGGCTTGCCGCTCGCATCGGCGAGGAGGCCCTGGTCGTACAGGAACGACGAGTAGCCGGTCCACCGCTCCAGCGTCTGCGTCCCGACCGCGCCGTTGGCGTCCACGAGCAGCTTCTGCTCGGCGAGGAACCGCGCCGAGGCCTTCGGCAGATCCGGGTTCGCGTCGAACACCCCGGGGTTCTGGTCGATCAGGATCCGGGCCGCCTCGTCCGGGTTGGCTGCCGCGAACTCGAGCCCCTTCACCGACGCGCCGATGAACGCCTTCGCCGTCTCCGGGTCCTTGGCCAGCCAGTCGGAATCGCAGGCGAGGACGACCTGGTAGAAGTCCGGGAAGCCGAAGTCGGTGAACTGGAACGCGCGCAGCGGGATGCCGCGCTGCTCCGCCTCGATCCCCTCCCAGGCGCTGAACGTGATCACGAAGTCGGCCCGCTTCTGATACAGCGCCTCGTATGCCGCGGTGTCGAGGGTCACGGTCTCGAACTCGCCGGTCCCGCCGTCGGCCTTGATGACGGCCTGGAGCGTCGGCACCTCGTTGGGGTAGCCGAAGCCCGCGTACGTCTTGCCGTCGAGGTCCTTCGGCCGCGAGATCGACGACGACTCGAGGACCGCGATCTCCTGCGCGGTGTGCTGCAGGATCGCCACCGTGCTCCTGATCGGCGCACCGGCCGCGACCGCGAACGTGAGCGCGTCCTGGAAGCTGATCCCGCACTCGGCCTGGTGCGCCGCGAGCACGGCCTCGGGCGCGGTCGAGCCGTACGGGAGGATCTCGAGGTCGACGCCCGCGTCGGCGTACCAGCCCTTCGCGTCGGCGACGTAGAACGCGAGGTGGTTCGTGTTCGGCGTCCAGTCGAGCGCGAGGCGGACCTTCTTCGGCTCACCGGCCGGGGAGGCGGCGCCTTCCGAGGGCGCCACGGACGGGGACGAGGACGACGGGGCGACAGTGGAGCCCGAGGGGCCCGACGAGCCCGAGCCGCCGCACGCGGCGGCGACGAACAGGGCGGACGTGGCGAGGGCGAGGATGCGGGTCCGGGTGTGCACGAGCGCGTCGAGGCCTCCAGGGCGGCGGGCCCGCGACCGGGCCCGAGGAGCAGAAATGCCGCCCCCGGGTGCCGGGGACGGCATCGACGCGTGCGGGCCTGCTTCCTACACCGGTACGAGCCGGATCAGGTTCCGCGGGTCTGTGGCCTCAGCCACACTCTCAGCGCATACGGCGCTCCCCGGAGGCGAATCTTCGGTTGTCGGCCGAGTCTACACCGCGGTCGCGGGATCGGCGTGGACGTCGACCTCGACGCTGTGGGCCTCGTGGTGGTCGTCGTGCTCGTCGTCGTGGTGTGCCTCGCGGACGCCGCGCACCGCGATGCCCTGCGCGCCCAGCCAGGCGACGACCTCGGCCAGCACGTGCTCGTGCTCCGGCTCGTGGTGGCACTCGTGACGCAGGCCCTCGTGCACGTGGCGGGTGACGTTCGGCAGCCGCCCCAGGGGTTCGCTGGCGCCGACCGGGACGATCCGGTCCTCGGTGCCATGGAACACGTAGGCGGGCATCGGCATCGCGTCCAGCGACGCCAGCCGTGCGTTCACCCGGTCCTGCTCGGCGAACGCCTCCGCACCGAAGCGCAGCGTCGATGAGCTCGTGTTGAGCGGATCCGCGTCGGCGCGGCGGCGGACGTCGGGGTCGCGTGAGAGGCCGTCCTGGGGGAGGTCGTGCGGGACGCGGAGCTTCGGCAACAGTCCGTTGAACCCTCTCGCGAGGGACCGCTTCCACCCCGGCTGTGCGTCGCCGAGCGCCGGCGACGACAGCACCAGGAGGTCCGGCTGCGGGCGCGGCAGGTCCGAGAGGACGTAGCCGGTCGCGATGAGGCCGCCGAGCGAGTGCCCATACATGACGAGCGGCAGCTCGGGGTGGGCCGCGCGAAGCGCCCTGATCCGTTCCTGGAGGTCATCGTGGAGCTGGGTCCACGACTCGACGTGCCCGCGACGTCCGCCGGAGCCGCCGTGTCCGCGATGGTCGTACGACTGGGTCTCGATCCCGGCGTTCGTCAGCGCCTGGGCGACCGTGCCATATCGGCCGCCGTGCTCGCCGAGCCCGTGGACGACCAGCGCCACCGCCACCGGGACGCCGACCGCCGGCCAGCACAGCGTCCGGAGGTTCGTGCCGTCGGCGACCTGGGCCTCACCGATCGACGGCGTGGGCTGCGTTGGGGCCTCCATTACGGCTCGATCGTAGCCGCTCGCGGACGCCGGCTGCGTACGATGGATGCATGGCGGCGGGATGGGTCGAGATCGGCGAGCGGGTGTTCGTCCGCCGCTACACGTTCTTCGACCAGAACATCGTCGCGATCCTTGGGCGCGAGGAGGCGCTGATCGTCGACACCCGGTCCACGCCGGCCCAGGCGCGCGAGATCCTCGACGACCTCCGGCAGCTCGGCGCGCCGCCGGTCGGGATCGTCGTCAACACCCACGGCCACTATGACCACGCGTTCGGCAACTCGGTCTTCCGCCCCGCGCCGGTCTGGGGGCACGAGCGGTGCGCGACGATGCTCCGGCGGTTCGGCGAACGGATGCGCGAGAGCGCGGCGGCCGAGGCGCCGCCGATCGCGGACGGCCTCCGGGATGTCGTCATCGACCCGCCCGATCGCCTGTTCCGCGAGCGTGCGTCCATCTGCCTCGACGACGACCGCGAGGTGGAGCTGCGGTACCTCGGGCGCGGCCACACCGACAACGACATCGTCCTGCGCGTCGGCGGCTCCGATGTCCTGTGCGCCGGCGACCTGCTCGAGAACGGCGCCACGCCCTGGTTCGGCGACGGATATCCGATCGACTGGGCGGCGACGGCCGACGCCCTGCTCGCGCTGGTCGGCCCGGACACCATCGTCGTCCCCGGCCACGGCGATCACGACGGTCGGGCGTTCGTCGAGTCGCAGCTGGCGGGGTTCCGGGCGGTCGCCGAGGCTGGGCGACGCGTCGTCGCCGGCGAGGCCTCGATCGACGACGTCCTGGCGCTCGTCCCATGGCCCGTGGCCGAGGCGCGCCTCCCCGTCGAGCGCGCGGTCGCGCAGCTCCGCGGCGAGCTCGACGGGTCGGAGACCGGGGCGGCGGTCTAGCCCGCGACCCGTACCACCCAGCGGCCGCGCGCCTCTCCGGCCACGATCGCGTCGAGCGCCGGCTCGAGCGTGTCGAGGTCCACCTCGGTGATCCCGTCGTCGATGCCGCGTGGGAGCAGGTCATCGGACAGGCGGGCCCACAGCGAGCGTCGCTGCGCGATCGGCAGGTTGGCGCTGTCCATGCCCAGCAGCGCCACGCCGCGCAGGATGAACGGAAACACGGTCGTGCGCAGCTCGGAGCCGGATGCGTTGCCGCTCGACGCGACCGCGGCCCCCAGGCGCAGGGTGCGGAGCACGTAGGGAAGCGTCGCCGCGCCGACGGTGTCGACCGCGCCCGCCCAGCGGGTCGATTCGAGCGGCCGGCCGGGCGCCGTCACCTCGTCCCGGGTGAGGAAGCCGGCCGCTCCGAGCTCCCGCAGCCGGTCCTGCTCGTCGGCCTTGCCCGTCGCGGCCCAGACCTCGTGCCCGCGCTGGGCGAGGATCGCGATCGCCGTCGAGCCCACGCCGCCCGCCGCGCCCGTCACGAGGACAGGCCCGTCACCGGGTCGGAGGCCGTGTCGCTCGAGCGCGTCGACGCTCATCGCGGCCGTGAACCCCGCGGTGCCGATCGCCATCGCGTCGCGCGTCGTGAGGCCGGGCGGGAGCGGCACCGTCCACGCCGCCGGAATTCGAGCGAGCTCGCCATAGCCGCCGTGCTTCGCCGTCCCGATCTCGTAGCCGTTCGCGATGACCTTCGACCCGATCGGGAACGCGTCGTCGTCGCTGGCGACCACCTCGCCCGCGAGGTCGATCCCGGCCACCAACGGGTAGGTGCGCGCGACCTTGCCGTCCTCGCGCGCCGCGAGCCCGTCCTTGAAGTTGACGCTCGACCACTCGACGCGGACGGTCACCTCGCCGGGCGGGAGGTCGTCCGGCGCCAGCTCGCGCAGGCCGCGGATGAACGGCCCATCGGCCGGCTTGTCGACGACGTAGGCGCGGAACGTCTGGGGCAGGTCGGGCATGACGGGATGATGCGCCGCCATCGGGTCGTCCGTCGCGCCGGTCGCGGGTCGCGCACCGCCGCCAGTCCATCGTGGGTCGCCGGCCGCCATCAATCGCGGTCACTGACCGCCGCCGGTCCACGCAGGTGACCCGCCCCGGCAAAGCGCCGGATACGTCTGCGTCGAGTGGGCCGGGTCAGGATCGGCGGATGTCCCACTCGCCGATCGATCCCCCGCCCGGGTCGCCGCCCACGGCCGCGTTGTCTCCTCCCGCTTCGCCGGGCATCGAGGTTCTCGCCTCACCGTCTCGCCGGGAGATCGTCGCCAGGCTCGCGGTCCGCCCCCATCGACCCTGGGCGCTCGCCAACGAGCTCGGATTGGCGCCGTCAACGATCAGCCATCACCTCAACGTCCTCGAACGCGCCGGCATCGTCCGGGTCGTCCGATTCGCGCACGACCGCCGCTCCAGCCTCTACTCGCTCGCGCCCGCGGCCACGGGCCGCGTGGTCGCGTGGCTCGCGGGCACGGGCATCGCCGCTCCCACGCGGCTCGCCGATGCTCCCTCGCCAGGTCCGACGGCACCACCTCCACCGCCGACCGCCATCTCGCCTGCATCGCCATCGCCATCGCCATCGCCATCGCCAAGGCGGGCAACAGCGTCGGTCGTCCCATCGTCCTCGCCGGTCCACTATCGCCGGCAGAGGCCCCTGGTCAGATACTTCGATCGCGGTCGAACAATTCGACGGCCATCGAAGCAACCGCATGGTGGCCCGCCAGCGGCGCGACATCCGGAGGCCGAGACGCTCGCCGCTGAACATTCGAGTGGCGCGGGCGCAGACCCGAACGAGCACCGCGACGCCGGTGACGGGACCGAGCGCAGTGAGCGCGAGGCGGACGATGCGCTCTCCGCGAGCTCACAGGAAGCTCTCAGCATTCGCGGGTTGAATACGCACATGGCAGTGACGGCGCCCGGCGGGAACGACGGTGGTGCGGCGGCGAGTGACCTTGACACGGGCGCGACCGGCGGCGGCAACGCGCCCCCGGGCAAGAACACGGTGGCGGGGGCACACGTGCTCGTCGTGGACGATGAGCCGGCGATCACCGATCTGCTGGCGACAGCCCTGCGCTACATGGGCTATCGGGTGACGACCGCGTCGACCGGGCAGGCGGCCCTCGATGCGGCGGCCATGGCGAACCCCGACCTGGTGGTGCTGGACGTGATGCTCCCCGACCTCGACGGGTTCGAGGTCTGTCGTCGGCTGCGCGAGCAGCGCGACTTCGTGCCCGTGATCTTCCTGTCGGCGCGGGACAGCGAGGACGATCGGGTGACGGGGTTCGTGCGCGGGGGCGACGACTACGTGACCAAGCCGTTCAGCCTCGAGGAGCTCACGCTGCGCATCGGCGCCTTGCTCCGCCGCGTGCGCGGGGCGAACGGCGACGACGGCCGGCTCCGCTATCGCGACCTCGAGATGGACGAAGACCGCCACCAGGTGTGGCGAGCGGGCCGCGAGATCGCGCTCTCGCCGACGGAGTTCCGGCTCCTCCGATACTTCCTGCTGAACCCGGAACGCGTCCTGTCGAAGCAGCAGATCCTCGACCACGTCTGGCAGTACGACTTCAACGGCGAGGACAACGTCGTGGAGACGTACGTGAGCTATCTCCGGCGCAAGCTCGAGGACGGCGACCCGCGGCTCCTGCGCACGGTGCGCGGGTTCGGGTACGTCCTGCGCGCGGATGGGGCGGCCTGAGGCGCC